>PKVB01000010.1:0-1400 GCA_003131365.1 Gemmatimonadota bacterium
CGAAGCGGAAGCGCTCGACTGGTACCGCAAGGCTGCTGATCAGGGATCCGGCGACGCAGCCTGGCAGGCGGCGCAGGCCTATTTCAAGGGCCACGGCACCGCGAAGGACGAGAACGCGGGAATGGACTGGCTCAAGAAGGCCGCCGCGCTGCAACAACCGGACGCCATGAAGGAGCTGAAGAAGCGAACAGAGAAGTAAATCGGGACGGCGGGATTTGAACCCGCGACCCCTGCAACCCCATTGCAGTGCGCTACCGGACTGCGCTACGTCCCGTTATAGTGACCCGCCGGCGCCGCAATGATAGTCGAATCCGAGGGGCCGAGTAAGGGGAGCGTGCGTGACCCAGCCAGCGGTACTCGAGGCGCTGATCGACAAAGGTTCCGCGCGCGGACCAGTCCTCGTGCTGCTGCACGGCCGCGGCAGCGACGAGCGCGATCTCCTGCCCATCGGGCGGATGCTGCACGCTGGTGCAACGACAGTGTCGGTGCGCGCACCGTTCCCGGCCGCACCCTGGGGCTATGGCCCGGGCTTCGCCTGGTATCGGTCCCTCGGCGGGACCACACCGGAGCCCGAGTCGTTTCTCCAGGGCCAGGATGCCCTCGCAGCGTTCATCGCCGGGTTGCCGGCGCGCCTTGGCCGCACCGACCCGCCATTGATTCTCGGAGGATTCTCGCAGGGGGGTACGTCGGCGCTCGCGTTCCTGATGCGGAACCCCGGACGGGTTCGCGGTGTGCTGGTCTTCTCCGGCTTTCTCGCCGACCACCCGTCGGTCGCCGTGTCCAGCGAGCGAGTGCGCGGCACGCCGATCTTCTGGGGTCACGGCACCGCCGATCCCGCAGTGCCGTTCGTCGCCGCGGAAGCAGGATGGGCGGCGCTGCGCGCGGCGGACGCGACGCTCGAAGCGCACAGCTATTCCGGCATGTCGCACACGATCAGTGAGGCGGAGCTGGTCGACGCCTCGAGCTGGATCGACACCCTGCTGCCGACTGGAAACAACAACGGCGCCTCGTGATCGAGACGCCGCCGATTATCGATATCGCAGCCTTGGGGCTTTGGGCTCTTGGCTCTTGGCTTTGCACTGGGCTCAGGCCTCTGGGCTGCAGTTAAGAGCCACTGGTCAGATTTGAACTGACGACCGCTCGATTACGAATCGAGTGCTCTACCCCTGAGCTACAGTGGCAAGCGCTGCGCGATGCCCTGGCGCGGACTCGAACCGCGATGCCTTTCGGCACTACCCCCTCAAGATAGCGTGTCTACCAATTTCACCACCAGGGCAACATCACTTCACGCGCGGCGAAACCCGCGCGTCACTTCCTGCAACCGAACTCCAAAAAAAACTACGGGGCCGACGGGGCTCGAACCCGCGACCTCTCGAGTGACAGTCGAGTGCTCTAACCAA
>PKVB01000010.1:1436-1717 GCA_003131365.1 Gemmatimonadota bacterium
TGAAAGGGTGCCGTCCTAACCGATAGACGATGAGGCCGATTTACGCCTCCGGACCACGAAGCTCCATCCATCAAATAGCGCTAACGGGATTCGAACCCGTGTTTGGGCCTTGAGAGGGCCCCGTCCTAGTCCCCTAGACGATAGCGCCAACGATTCCCGTTTCGCTTTTGCTTTGACTCCTCCCAACCACAACGACCTTTACGACGGCGAGCCGCAACACGTCGCAACCCGTTTTCGACTCACAGGCCCGGCAGGACTTGAACCTGCAACCCCCGGTTTTG
>PKVB01000010.1:1745-2177 GCA_003131365.1 Gemmatimonadota bacterium
GCTCTAACCAATTGAGCTACAGCCACCATGAAGCTTCGCCTTCACTTCGAATTTCACGAACAACGCAGTCAAACGGCGAAGCTGCATCTTAACCGCGTTCTATAATCGAATCAACTTACTTCGAGCGATCCATGTACTCGCCGGTGTTCGGATTCACGCGCACCTTCTCGCCCGTGTTCACGAATTCCGGCACGTTGATCGTGACGCCATTTTCCAGCTTCGCCGGTTTGGTCGACGCAGTCTTCGTCGCCGTCTTCATCACGGGGGCTGTATCGACTACTGCAAGTACCATCGAATTCGGCAGCGTAATGCCGATCACTCTGCCGTCGTAGTACTCAGCCTGGATCTTCATCCCCGACTGCATCCACTGTGCGTTGTCACCGAGCACCTCTTCCTCGATCTCCATCTGATCGTAGTTCTCGGTGTTCATGA
>PKVB01000010.1:2198-2500 GCA_003131365.1 Gemmatimonadota bacterium
TTCGCCTGCACCATCGCGCGGAGATTGCCAGGCGTGTGATGGCGGAACTCTACTACGCGGCACGGATCGCCCTGGAACACGAGGACCATTCCGCGCCGGATCTGGGTGGCAGGCATTGCCATATGCTTATTCCAATTACTGAGGTCTGAAACTGAAGATCGACGCCGGGGTGCTGCCGTCTGGCGTCGATCGATAAGGAGCGTAAACGCAAACAGCCTCGAAACTTAGCCGCTTTTCGAACCTCGGTCAAGCTTCGCGACTATGGGCTTGAGTGCTTTCCACACGTTGTCGGCGACGATTTG
>PKVB01000047.1 GCA_003131365.1 Gemmatimonadota bacterium
GCCCAGCGAAGAATCGCGCGCAACACTTCAATGTCTGCCTGAGCTGAGCGTTGTCTCACAGGCGCAGTGAGACGTTCCTTTCCCTTCTCTGACGTCCCTAAGAAAATCCGGCCAGCTAGTCGCTTTCTTACGAAAGCGATTTGATCTTCTTGCGTGAGGCCACGGACGTCGCATTCCTTGCCGAAAAAAGCAACAAGAATCTTCATCCGAGCATCGTGCTCCTTTCTGGCACGCTCGCTCAACCCTTGGTAGACAACAGACCGAGTGCGGTAGTAGTAGCCGAGAGTGCCCAACGGTAGCGCGCGCGAGGACTCGATCTCGTCACCTTTTAGGAGTGCACCCAAAAGAGCTTTCCCTAATCTCTCGGCCTGAGCTCGATCAGCCGTTCCGAGACATTTCCGATCCACTCCGCGCGACGGCACCCAGAACGCGCGGTAGAACAACCCCCCACTTCGCTTTTGAAACAGCCGAACGCGTGTCCCGCGACTGCCAAGTGAACGCGTCCACTTTCCATTCTTTAACTGCCATTCGCTTCGCGACGGTTTACGAGTTGCCATGTTACGCTCCTCTACCGCCGAACTCGAAGGCTCCGAGCGTCGGAAAGCGGATCATACAGTCGCGCTGATTTTCCGGCAAGCTTTGGTTTAACCTCGAGCGTCAAATCACCGAGGCGCACCCGCGGTGCGTTCTTCCGTCCCGCGTTGGGTAGCCTGCCTCGGCGCACCAATCTCCCGATGTGCTCGGCAGAGTAGCCGGTTCGTTCTGCAGCCTCGGTTAGTGACATAGTTTCAGCGAGCGCGGTTTCTCGCACGCGCCTGAGCGAGGCGACGATCTGTCGGACGATGAGGGCACCATTCACGAGAGCCCCGACCGCTTCGCAAGCGGGCGCGAACTCCTGCTCCCACCAAGTCAAAGCGGTGTCTTCGTCTGTGATTGTATCAGCGGGAAATTGAAACACGCCGGTAGAAGTGCGTTGCGAACGCGGGTTATTGTCCAAGGAATCCTCCGATCACTCAAGGCACTTGGAAATACCTCTGCATCCAACTGGGCGTTCTCACGTCATGCGGAGACTTTAGCCGGGGCCAAAACTTCGGTTGGCGTAGCGGCCACGAAGTTTGCCGCCTTACAGATATCTGGGAGTGATGCTTATGACGTGGGAGAGATATCTGCGCACTAGCTTGCGCCTACCCCAGACATTTCTGTCTGGGATATCTCGCGGACTGGGCGGGTCTAAAGGAGACCGGCCTCCGCGAAGCTCAGGTAACGTCCGTGTCCAACGATGACGTGGTCCTGAACCGGAATGTCGAGCAGTTTGCCACCTGCCACCAGCTGCTCGGTGACGACTCGATCGTCCGGCGATGGAGTGGGATCACCTGAGGGATGGTTGTGGGTGAGAATTACGGCGGCCGCACCCGCAACGATCGCAGCACAGAAGACCTCGCGAGGATGGACAACGGACGAGTTGAGGATCCCTCGCGTGATTACGGTTGGACCTTGTCCGATCAACTGATGTTGGCTGTCCAACGGCAGAATCCAGAAAGACTCAGCCACTTCACGCGCTGCGTAGGGGGCCATGAAATCGAATACGTCGCGCGGCCAACGGATCGCGACACGTCGGTCCGGGTAGCCTTCCGGCGGCGAAAATGTTCCTTCGCGGACCAGTCTGAGAGTGGTCAGGCGAAGGCGGCGCCGGGCTTGGTTCTTTGGGAGTCTGTTCATTAGGCGGCGCTCCCTGTGATGTTGTGACCTGAGCGCGGTGAGTGGTCCCAAGCACGCGCTGTGGCGCGCTCCGCTTGGCTCTCGGTGAGCGGGTCGAAGGTTCTTAGCGTTTCTCGGTACGGGTCGATCAACTTGGCGCGGTAGCGTTCGAGCATTGCGACGCCGTCGAACCTGCGCCGAAATTCGCCTGCCGATACACCGACCAGAATTCGAACCATGCGGCCGAAACTTTGAGGCGAGGAGGCATCCATTCGATGGGCAATCGCGTTGAGCGAGAGGCCTGGGCTTTCTCCGAGGTACGCCGCCCAAACAAGCCCAGCTTGTGCGACGTAACTCTTGGGCGAAGGCAGTCCCGCGCGAAAAAACCTACTCATCAAAGTCGAGGGGCAAACGCCCAGCGAGCGAGCGACCTGCTTGGCGGACAGGATTCGCGGGGAGAATGATGCCTCGAGGAAGCGCGTCCATCCCGGAGTGAAGAAACGCTGTCCGCCCGTTTCAGTCGACACTCCTATGAGGTCCCGCAGTGCGTTCCGGATAAAGAGGTGGCGCAGACGCTCCGGGTCGAACGCTCCGCGTAGTGCTGCCCAGCCGCCAACGGCCCTAACGTCGATGACTTTGCGGATGCCGGCCTGTCCGAACGCGAGGGCGCCAGCCAACGCACGGTCCTCCGCGATCTCTGATACGAGGCCAAGTGTGGGAGTCCCCGGGAAGTCTTGGACGAGGGCCGACAACGGGAGGACGTCGGATCGTCGCACGAGGGAGGCCGAGACGAGAGCGGTGTCGGCACGTGCGGTGACGAGGTCTTGGCGAAGCGCCTGAAGGGTGTCGCGGTGAACGAAGCTGAGAAGCGCGCCAGCGGCGATCTCAACCTCTCCGCGCTCACGCGGAGTGAGCCAGGTTCCGACCCGAGGTCGTAGCAGCTGCGGCGGTTTTTTGTTCACCGGGTGAGGGGGATGCTTGGTTTCCAACATTGGTACCTCCTGATAAATGGTTTATGCTAGATGCGGATAGGGGTTGCGCTTCCCATCCGATCCGTTCTCAATATAAATCATTTATAAACGATAGTCAATAAACCATTTATATTTGTTCCAATGATGATGACCGTTGGAAACGCGACTAAACCCGCCTATGTCACGGCCTTAGCAGCAAGCGTCGCGCGAAAAACCTGCGCACCGGTAGTCGCCCGCCCTTTCCTGGTAAGCAGCCGCCCGGAGCAACGCGAAGGGCGACAGGGAGCGGAGCGACCGTCGCTTGCATGGCCGCGCCTGTTGGTCTACGAGTATGAATGGTTTATAATGCATGACCCGTCAAACTTCTCCCAAGGATCGCGTCAGTGGCTACCCGTACCGTAACCTCTAAAGAGTTGGCTCAGCTCGCGGAAGCTATGGGGTGCCACACGCAGGCGGACTTGGCCGCCGCCCTTGGCATCACGCAGGCGCGAGTATCGCAGATCCTGTCAGGAAAATATCCCGTTAAGCCAGGGGCACTCCTAAACCTCATTCACCAGCTACAGTTGCAGCACCCGCGGGGCCGAAAGGCCAGACGCTAGACAAAGAGACTTGGCTTAATCAACATGAACCGCGTTACGCGGGTGACGCTTCACCCGATATCCGAGTTCTGTTTGGGTTGCCAGCACTGACCCAAGGGGAGGGAGCTTCGGTTCTTGCTGTTGACCTTTCTTGGTCCATCCCTCACCAGCTATAATCGATCCTGTTACCAGCTACGAGCAGGGACGGCTTTGCTTCTCGAGCTCGATGAAACACCTCCGAATAGGTTGGAAACAATGAGTTCGGAAGGGGCGTTGGAGTACGCTCCCACCCAAATAAGTTGGCAAAAACGAAGAGATTGGCCAACCTGCGCTCGATGCTGAAGCCGTGAAGCATCGGGTTTGCCTTTGTTTAAGAACCGAAAATTCTCGTCCTGCCAGTACTGCCGCAATGCGGCCAGCACGAAAGCCGCTGAGAGTCTGCTGGATAAGATGCCGCAAGGGGTGAACAGGATCCTCAACAACGCGCGGCACCGTATAGAGTGCCCCGACTGGGTCCGCTGCGAAGTAATCGACAAACCGATCATCGAGTGTCACAAGACCTCTCCTGTACTTCTCGATGAAATTTATGCCCAACCAGAAGATTTCGGTCCATCTTGCTACGAGCGGAAGCGCTCCTGGCCCTTCTCGAAGTCACCGGTTCTCGCTGATCGTTTTGATGACGTCGCCGCCCTTGTTCAGGAACTCGATCCTGGCGGCTCCGACGGTGTCCACGCTGAGACGAAGGCGAACCTTTCCATCAGGATCGCTGAGCGAGACGAGAGATGCACCGTTGCGCGCACGTCCGGCGTACAGCCGCTGTCTGCCGCCGAGCTGATCGAGAATTTTCATTGAGTCAGCTTTCGCCGCGCTGTCCTTCAACTCCTCGGCGCGTTGATAGCGCCTGCTGTATTGCATGCTGGTGATGCCTGACGGATAGTCGCTGATAGCGAGCCCCGACCGTCGGCGGCCGTTTTGATCGATGTACTGGAGTGCGATGGTTTGGTCCTGCTCGTACTGATCGAAAGTCAGACTTCCTACGGCTTGGTAGTTCCCTGCGGAGTCGCGCTGACCGGTGTAAATGAGGCCGCCGTTTTCCGTCCCTTCCTCATTGTAGAAGATCAATCCGGCGCGGTTACCTGGTTGGTAGCCGAACGGTTGTCCCCGTTCCATAGGTGCAGGAGACCGCGCCTTGTTGGATATGACGAGACGGACCTGGCCGTTCTTTTCGATGACGTTGATACGCTCCACATCGATCGTATCGAATCGGGCATTGGATTGCCCCGCAAAGCCGGTAGTAACCAGTGCGATAATCGCTGATGTTGTAATGAGGGCGTGCAATCGCAGAAATCGTAACTCGGTCTTTAGTCTCATCGTCGGACCCTCGCAGAAGTTGAAGCTATCAATGTTTGCATGGGTGATTTCGCGCGCTCACCTTGAAATCAGTACGCGACGGAGACGGTGCGCGCAACCATAATGATACTGAACGTTCGATCCAAGTTGGTGACTCCGTGCCTCGCAATCTGGCTGCGGTTTCGAATCCGATTCGTGGCGCGACAACCTGTCTTGACGATAGCACGCGACCTCCCAACAGGTCAGGCGGAAGTCCCTTCCACGGTTCTCTCTATACCCATCAACATCATCACACCCGATAACGCAATGGAGTACTGAAATGATGCGACACCGATCTGCTTTTAGCGGACGCCGCGGCTCGCAAGGATCCAAAACGGGTAGACCCGCGTGACGACATTTACAGTTGTCACCGGGCCCAAGTACCGGGAGTCAAAGCTTCGGTCAGATGGGGCGAGCAGCCAGATTTCGCCACGCCGTACGACGTAGGGTCCACCGACGAGCCGGGGAAGTCGTCTGCCCATCTGATCGCTAATGAGCGACCGCGAATGTAATTGCCGCCTGCCGTTCACGGTTATACCGTCGGGCGTAACCGCTACCGTGTCTCCGGGCAAGGCGGCTGCAATTTTCCCGATTGGAACCAAGCCCTCTGCGCACCGGCCCCCCTTTGGGACGTAACCTCGATCGTGTGCGAAACGTGCGATTGATGGCGGTAGACAATATAAGACGATCGCACCGCGTTCGAGAGTTGGTGCATCGTTCATGGCGCGGTACAGTCCAATAGGCAAACTGCTCGTGAGGTTGAAACGGAGTCCCAAGGCACTTGCGGTTGCAAGACCCGCCACAAGGGCGGTCGCGGCCAGGACCGTGTAACGGCGAAAAAAGGCCAGACCCGATCGCGCCGTGCAAAGTGCGCGAAATGCGCGACATGGGCTTAGTCTGTCGAAGCCAGAGTAAACTTTCACTCAGAGATTTCCGATGCAGCGACGGGCTGATACAGCGGGTTGGGATCGCTTCGGTTGGCAAACTCCGGGTTTTCGCGGTAATTCGCCCGTGAAACCAAGAGCGGCGACCCACCTTTGACGAAAAGCAGCTCGGTGTCTCGCCCAAGCCTGCGGACCTCGTCCGGCAGGAGTAGCCGTCGGTTTCTTTCCGATACCGACAGCGCAGTTCCCTCTTGCCGTTGCGATTGCTTGCCGCGGCTTAGGCCCCGTGACTGATTTTGCGTCCTTACAAAGATCGTCGCCTCCCCCGTCATTTTGGACAAGTACTCGGCGGTGTCCCAGTCATTAGTCCCAAACGCCTGCAATACGTCGGCATTGGCTAGAAATGTGGGCCAGGTATCACCGTAGGTACTCCGCAGCTGCGACAGATCCTGCACGATGAGCCAGAAGGTGACGCCAAATCCGCCGGCGAGACCGATGTCTCGCTGGACCGGATGCATCTTTCCCAAGTGGGCGAACTCGTCGAGCAGGAAGAGAACGCGTTCCTTTGGCTGGCCTCGTGACCGTGCTATTGCCAACAGGGAGCACGCGATCATGATTCTCAGCCNNCCTCGAGCCGGTCGGAAGGGAGGATCAGATACACACTCGTCGGCTCCCGTTTGAGGATCGAAAGGTCTACGGTGGATCGCCCCAGCACGCGAGCCATCCGAGCGCTATCCAGAAAATGGGTGTGACTCTGTGCCGTGGAGATTACGCCGCTCCGTTCTCGTTCTGCCTTCTGAAGGATCCTCGCTGCGGATCTGGAAACGAGGCCAGAAACCGCCGGGCTCTCTCGCATGTCTTTCAGTAGCTCGGCAAAAGACTCCGGGGGCAGTGTGAGGAGTGTCCTCACATGGGAAAGCGTTCGGAGCTCTGGGGCCGCGTTGGCGGCGACGTGGAGAATGAGACCTGTCAGGACGGCGCGCGCCTCTTCGTTCCAGAACAGTTGCTCGCCGCCCTGTCCTTCCGGGAGCACGATCATATCTGCGAGCATGCGGGCTTCGTCGACCGCCTCAGGGCTTTCTGGATCAATAAGCTCAAGAGGGTTGTACNNACCGCCTGCGACTCTAAACGGGTCAAAAGCGTGCACCTGCTGTCCGATGTCCCGACGCCACCGAGCGGTGACGGCGAAGTTCTCTCCTTTGGGGTCGGTGACGAGGATCGACCCCGGATGATCGAGCAGATTCGGAATAACACAGCTCACGCCCTTTCCAGACCTTGTGGGCGCGACCGTTAGAACGTGACCTTCGCCTTCAAACCGAAGGAGATGGTTGCGACGGCGCCCGAGGATTAGTCCGTGCGCTTGGGCGAGATCGTCTCCCGTTCCCCAGGCTGCTGACCCGTGAGAGGTTGAGGGCACGGCTTGGCTGCGTCCGCGCCATGCGTGGCTGATGGCGGCGGTGACGCATATTGCAGTTGTCCCAAGTACCAGCCATCCAGCGCGAAAGACTGAAGCGGCATCTGCCGCGACTTGGCCCGACTTTGAATACCATACCACGATCAGATAAGGAGCGTGGAAGGGTCCGAGACTCAGGCTGGCGAGAGCGGTCGCTGACAAGAAGAGGCCTGTCCGAAGCCAGCGTGGCTGGCTCAATATCGACGCGGCTAGCCAGGAACCTGAACAAAGCACGGCGGAAGCGCGGAGCAATGCCAGCGTTCGGACGTTGGGGACGAATAACGGTCGCCCAAGGGTTGCGGGAAATCCAAGGCGCCACGCCACGTACTGCGTTCCGGCTGAGAACGCGAGCGCCAAGCCGAACAACAAGAACAACACGAGCGGGCGCTCGTTTGGGGGCGAGAGCGTTCGTTCACTCATCGGCTACTCGCTGAATACGAGCCCGTTGCGCAGTTCCTCGTGTCAGGGCCTTGGGACGAAGGGCTCGTCGAAGGCGATGTCCCCGTTCAACATGACGTTGAACGCCTGGCCTGCGGGAATGGTGATCGTCGGAGCGGCGCTCATCCCGCGCTTGATGATTTCCATTGCGACCGTTGAGAGCTCCTGGCCGACGGCACCGGCAGCGACCTGACCCGCGGAAGGAGTCGCGAGCACGGTGGCTTGCGACGGCTGACTTAACTGCAGACCTGCGCTCAAAGCAGAGAGGAGTAGCGCGTTTCCGAATACCCGCCGCCAATGATTATCGACCTCACCCTTAGCACCGCTATTTCCTTCCGTGTCGGTGAGAGGGAGGCCCGGCAGCTGCATGCTCCGGCCATCGGGCAGGATGAGCCTGGTCCAGGCGACCAGAAGGCGCCCTTGGCCGGCGGCTATCTGGTTGTCGTACGTTCCGATGAGGCGAGACCCTCTTGGGATGAGCAGAATCCGCTGAGATCTCGAATCGTATACGTCCCTACTGACTTGCCCAACAATGTCACCGGGCAGATCTGAGGTGATGCCGGTAATGAGCAGGGCAGGGATGAGGGTGCCGGCGCGGAGCGTGTAGCGCGAGCCTGCAGGATTGAGTTGAGCAGGGGTGACGGTCTTCGCAACAGCCTCGGCCGCTTTTGTCGCGAAAGATTGGTGGGAAGCTCCGGCAGTGGGGAGACCGGTTGACCGGTCGGCATCGCCCGACAGCGCTGGACCTGGGAGCGGCCCGCTCTGGCGCAGTGCGGATCGCATGATCGAATCGCCGAGCGTCACCAATTGCTGTTCTTCAGTCGGAGTGTCGGGAGAATCGGCCGCGGGGTTGGACGCGGACTCCGCCCGTGTCACGCGCGAAACTGCGGAACTCATCAGTGCCGCTTGGTATCCGCGCTGGCGCGGAGACTCAGCCATCGCTGGTGAGGATCCTTCTCTCGTAACGCTGTTCTCCGGTGCTGTTCCTGAAGGCGCAGAGGGCGGATAGAACGCCGATTTCACCGCGCCGGTGGTCACGGCAGGCTGAGTCGTCGGCGAGCCGCTGTCGGTTGGTGCGGGCGGAACAGATCGGGGCAGGGGCTCGTCCAGAAAAACGGGCCGTGCGGGAACCGGTGGCGAGTTCTCGGCGTTTTCGGACGCAGCGCGAGTTGCCTTACTCTCTTTCGCTGGGTTCAAGAGAACGATCGCCGTGAGAACGGTCATCCCCATTATCACTGCCGCGACGGTGAGAGCATTGCGATTTAGTCGTTTAGCGAGCGGAGGAGCTGGCCGGAGGGGAGTACTAACCTCTTCGATCGGGTCGCGGCTCAGTCCCGTACTGCGCGCAAAGAAACCGGCTTTCATTAGCGACGGCCCTCCTTCCGCTCAATCACAGCGCGTCGCTCTTTGCCGTCGATGCCGGCCACCAGTTCCGCTCGATCGAAGAGACGATCGGTGACGTACGTGTCGCCGCCAACGAAGGAATAGTTGACCAGCGTCTTCGCCCCGTCGCCCTCAAGAACGAAAAGGACTGGAGCCACTGTGCTCCGTGCATCCTCAGGCAACTTGATGTAAACACGAGTCCCGTCGTCGAATACCTGGTCTGGCGCCCACGGGAATTGCCGGTCCTTTTTCACTTCGTAGTGGAAATTGAGCGCGAGGGCGTCGGGTGCGATCCGTACCTGCGGCTCGGTAGCGGGCTTACTCCAGGTAGCCACGGTCTCGTCCGGGTAATAAAAGCGCACATGGCGGGCATACGTCTGCTGCGGATTCGTGACGCGCGCCTTGCACGGCGGTGAGTCGAGGGTCAAGTCGTAGAGCCGCCGATCCGTCGCGAGCACGACATTGGTCGTGATGTCGCAGTCACGCGGTTTCACTACGATCAGTGGTGTCTTCCCGTCGATACCCGCGGTCGCCGGCGTTATTTCCCAACGTTCCGTATCCCCTGCGATGCGGCTCAAGACGAGTTCGCCGGGTTCGAGCTCGATAACGCACGCGCGGAGGACCGCACAGGTGAGCGTCGGCTGGGCATGACCGAAGGGAAACGTTACGAGGTCACCCTGAACGACGGTGCGGGCGACACCGCTCACGTGGTAGTCCTTTGCCGCTGAGGCCACCGCGTCACCGCTATCTACTACGGCGGCCGCAGCTTTCGCCCGAACGGGCAACGCCGACTGCGCCCCGGCGGCGCTGCCGAAAAACCACAGCGCGGAAGCAACAGCGTAGGCAGTGAGATTTCTTGATCTGATCATTGTGACGCTCCTCACTCGTGGCTGGCTGGACGTTTGATCGCACTCGAATCGTTTGCTTCTGTGACGGGATCCGGGGTGCTCTCTGCGATTTGCGTCCAGTTGATGGTTGTGATGTAGAGCCCAAGCGGGTTGTCTTGGACTCCTTCAGCGGTAACGGGGGGAACGAGCTTGACCGTGGCGTAACCTTCCCATGCGGTGGTCCGCGTTTCTTCCCCGGCGGAAATCGGACGCTCGGTCTCACTCCACTGGAGCCGCCAGACGTCTGAGTTGGGGACGCGAAGGATGCCAGTGACATCGACCTGCCTGGTGAGGCGCGCGCCTAAGAGTCGCGGATCGTTCTTCGAGTCAGCGAAATAGTCATTGAGAAATCCGGCAGCTTCCGGAGCCAGAAATGCGTAACCCCGTTTTATCATTTCTGATTGTCCAGCGGCTGCTGACGCTGGGAGCACAGTCCGAATCGCTCGGACGAATTGCGCGAGCTGAGCGGCGACGAGTCGCTGGTCAGGCTTGAGCGTCTCGTCCGCTCGGCCTATCGCCAGCACCTGGCCGAGGCGGTCCACTTGGACGAGATAGGGGATTACACGCGCCGAGGAGGCGAGACGGATATAAGAAAGTGTCGTGACAGCGAGCAACGCAATGAGTGCGAATGACATCAACTGCCAGTTGCGCTTTCCTCTGGCCAAGTCCCCAAAGGCGTTGGAGAACTCATTTCTCGCCGCTATGACGTGATTGAACTTGCTTTCGCGTTCTGCCTCAGCACTCGGCGTGGTCCCGCTGGCGGGAGCGTCACTTCGTTCTCGAGGGAAGCGGTTGAGGGGAGACATACCGGGTTCAGCCCACGGCGCGCAGCGCGTGCGCGATCCCGAAGGTGGACGTTCCGGAGAGCCGGGCAGCGACAGAGTTGGGGACCCGAATCGCCAGGACCGCAAAGATCAACGAGCCGCCCACGACTTGAAACAGTGGACTCGCCGGGCCGAAGAAGCTGCTGGATTGAATGAGCGGGATCCAGCTGCGAGCCATCTGACTTCCGAGGCCCACGATCAGGTAAAGAAGGAAGATTTTGATCCCGATCCCGAATGTGTAAGAGATGAGATTCTCGGCGAAGCCGGCGGTCCCACGAAACGCAGCGAACCCGAGAAAAAGGACGCCTCCACCGAGCACCACGTAGCTCTCGACCAGGACAAGTACGAGCTGAGCAGCGATCGCCGTGTATGCGAGCGCCACGACGAATGCTGCGATGGCGCCGTAGATCGCCATCGCCGGGTTAGTCAACATCACGCCTACATCGAGCGCGCTCAGTATGCTGAGGGATGTCTCCCTGCCGATGTCGATGATGCCCGAGGGGCTTACAGTGCCGGTGCCCCCGATCGCCCGCTCTCCTGCAGCGGCAAAGCCGTTGACGATGGGCGGGATCCAGAACGTGAAGCCTGTGATTAGCGCCAGCAGAAACGCGGTGAGCGTGAACTTGAGCAGGAACTTCGCTGCGATATCGTCGAGCCGGTCGTGACGGAGTGCCCAGACGAGTCCTGAAACTGCGAACTCGATCGATGCGAGCAGCATGAAGAGCTGCTGCGCGATCGGAATGAGGCGTGGCCGCCAAAGGCGTGATGCGTCTCGATACTGGTTGGCGATCCCGTCGAGCACCGGTTGCTGGGCTTGCGCATGCGCAATCGCGGGTACAAGAAGGAGCGACGCAATCGCGCAAACGATCAATGCCGTAAGCACAGTTCTGCTCGACTGTCTGCTCACGGTGTGATGCGGAGTGAAACAGGCGAATAGCGAGGCCCCGCGCTGGCCATCGCTGATAAGCGGGAACGGAAAGTTGCCTGACGCTGCGCCTCGCCATTGACCTGGTTCGCGTAGTAGACGGCCTGAACATTGGTGAGGCCGGCTATCGCTTGGCGGAGCATCGTCAGCTCCTCGGCGCTGTACATGTCGATCGTGCTCGTGAGCTCGAGTGCTTCCTCGTGTCCCTGCACCGTGGTAAGCTGTCGCTTCATTGCTTCGAGTCGCGCGACGCTAAGCGGAAATTCCTGGGCCGCTCGATTTGCTGCGTTGAGGACGCCGCGCATAGTGGCCAGAGTCCGAAGCGACTGGCTTCGTTCCTCCGCGGGATAGTTGCGGAAAGCCTGGGCGCCGGGAAACGTTTTCTGGAACTCCGTATCGATCGCACGGAGGCCATATGAGAGCGACTGTCCTTGCTGCATCAGCGCATCCATCTGCGTGAGCACAGAACTGATCTGTCGCCAGTTCGGATTCCGAAGCTTGCGCATCGCGACCAATTGTTGCTGCAGTTGCTGGCGCTGCAGGTTCATCTGCTCGAGGCGCCTGGCGTAGTGCAAAATGTTTCGGGCGAAATTCGAGGGATCGAAGACAATTCCGCTGCCCAATAGCCCGAACTGCGCCTCGGCTCGGACGGGGGCTAGAGCGGCGCACGCCAGAACAAGGATCTGCGCGAGTCGAATACGCGCTCTTTTACGCGACCTGGGTTTCATCTGGAATATCCTCGCGGGAGTTGTGGTGTTGACGGAACTGCCGCGCCCACGCAGCGTTCCCACGCTCTTCGAGCCACACGGCAGGCCAGTCGTCTCCGTGTAACGCGATCAGCGCTTCCAGATGGCGCCGAGTCTCTTCCATGGAAGACCCGGATGGCGCGGCTAGGAAGCTGAGTGCGACCGGGCCCAAGCCCAGCTCGAACAAGCGACTGCCCGCCGACGACTTGACGTAATAGTGTCGTTTGGCGGTGGCCCCTTGGATGATCGAGATCTCACGATCGTTGAGGCCGAGATCGCGGTAGAGCGATTCTTGGGCGGGCGTTGCCGCGTCAGGATTTGGCAGGTAGATGCGCGTTGGGCACGAATCGACGACAGTGTGCCGATTGGAAAGCTGTGCGAGTTGCGACGGACTCTGAGTGGCGAGCACGACGGCGGTGTTCTGCTTGCGGAGCGTAAGGAGCCACTGATTGATCCGTGCGCCGAAGAGGGAGTGCATGAGCGCCATCCACGCTTCGTCGATCTCGATGAGCGTGGGACTTCCGTCGAGACGTTGCTCGATCCGGTGGAAGAGGTAGAGGAGAACCGGAACGGCGACTTTGTCATCCAGAGCCAGCAGATGCTTCATCTCGAAAACCTGGAATCGGCCTTCTTGCAGATCGTCGCTCGCCGCGTCCAGGAGCTGCCCGTAGTTGCCGCCCACAGCGTAAGGTCGGATTGCGGAAGAGAGCGTCGCATTCTGGAGCTGCGCGGTCAGCTCGGTGAGAGTCCGGTGTGCGGGATCATTCACCGCAATTAGCTCGATCGCCCGCTCGAGCTTGGCCCGAATAACCGACGTTACGCTGACCCCTTGGAGCGCGAGCAGGGTCTCGAGCCACTCGACCGCCCATGCTCGCTCGCTCGGCCGATCGAGTTGAGCAAGCGGCTGGAACCGAAGCGAATCGGGACGACCCGCAGCGAGATCGTAATGCGTTGCGCCCGCCGCTTTGGCGAGAGTCCACATCGAATATCCGACATCAAACACGAAGACCTGAGCGTCGGGATAGCGCCGAAACTGGGCTGCGATCATTGCGAGCAGAACGGACTTTCCAGATCCGGTTCTTCCCAGGACGAGCGTGTGTCCGACATCCGAGTCGTGCAGGTTGAAGCGGAACGGCGTTGCACCGTCGGTTGCCGGCCACATGAGAGGCGGGCTCTTTGGCGGAAAGAAGGAGCACGGATTGTTGGCCAATCCCGGCCAAACACTCGTCACTGGAAGGAGATCGGCGATGTTGCGTGTGGAAATGAGTGGGCGCCTGAGATTTGGATATCCGTGCCCCGGAAGGCTTCCCAGAAAGGCGTCGAGCGCATTGACCGTCTCGATGCGACCGGTGAAGCCCGCGTCGTTGAGCACCTTAAGGATCTCGCTCGCGACGTAGCTGGCGCGAACTGGATCAGGGTCCATTACGACCATGACTTGCGTGTAGAAGCAGAACCGGACGGAGCCGCTGGCGTTTTCAGATGCGGCTTCTCCCGCGTCAACCGCCATCGCTCGTGCGTCCTGGTCGAGCCAGAGGTCGTCGTCAGGCTTGGGCGCCGACGTGTTGGACTTACTCACCATCTCCTGCACCCAGGCACCCGCACCCTTCCGTTTTTTGAACCATTGGAGCTGTTGACGCCGAATGTGTTTCGCCGCTTCGTGTGTGCCGAGCGGGATCAGGCGGTTTGACCAGCGGAAACCGAAGGGAAGGGTGTTGAGAATTTCGAGTTGCCCACCGAAGGATTGGTGTGGGTAGCCTTGGATCGCCACCGCGCGGATCGCCATTTGGCCGATCCGCGGTTCGAACCCGCCAACCAGTTCTTGGTCTGCCAGTACGACGTTGAGGTAGGAGCCGTGTGCCGGGGTTCTTACCGGATGATCGCGTCCCGTCAGTGCGTGATGGAGGTGCGACATAAGCTGATCCGAGTCCAAACGCTCGAGCTTCAAAAATCCTGAAAGACGGTCTGCGATCGTGTTTAGTGCCACGGCAAAAGTGCCCAGCACGTTAGTCCACTCGACGCGCGACCGATCCGCACCCTGTACGAAGAAAGCGTTGAACCGCGAGATGGCGTCCGGCGCTGGCAAATGCGTGACTAGGAGGAAGTAGTCCGTTTCGTATTGGCGGCTGGCCCTAGTGTTGTAGGACGCGCGGCGCTCGTCGTCGATGATCTGCGTAGCGCCGTCGGGGAACACTGAGGCGGCGTATGAGATTGCCGGCCGCCGGATTGCGTCGACGTGGAACATCCAGTTGTCGCCGAAATTGAGAAGGGCATCGTTCAGATGGCGCGATAAAGCGTTCAGTTCGTGCGGAGTTGCCGCGCCGACATCAGGCCCTCTGTATTTCCACCCAGCGAGGAGTGATCCGTCCTTCTGGAGTATCACGCCATCGTCGACCATGAACGCCCAGTTGAGGAGGTCGGCGAGGCCGCGCGATTCGCTTCGATGCTCGCGGAGTCTCTTTAATCCGCGACCGGCGGCGCAAGCCGTGATTCCACCAAGCGTGAGAGATACCAGATCCATCACTTGACGCTCGGGATCGACGGCTTGGGGACTACTGGCGACGCCTGAATGCCGGCGTGTGCGAAGTAGAAGTCGTGGCCGGAGAGACTCCTCGCGTACAGAGCGATCATTTGCGGCTCGTCCTTCGCGATCGACACCATTAGTGAGTGCAGTGCGGTGAGGTAGAATGCCGCGAGCGCCAATGTCGCTACGTGTATGCCGACGCCGAAGACGAGGGCGAACACATACAGCATCGGCAATGCGACGTCGCCTGCAAGCACGATCACGCNNCATTTCGAGGATGACTACTCCTGGCTCTGCGCCCGCGAACAAGACGGGTCGATAGAGAGAAGCGTGAATCACGTGCAGCTCCAGGCCATTTGACTTCGGGCGCCTATCCACGACTCGACCCCGCCTTCAGAGCGTAGCGCCGACGAACCCGAGCGTAGCCACGATATTTGCGGCGCCGATCATGATTGCGATTCCGATGATCGCCTGCCCGAACTTTTTCGCGCCTTCCTCGTGTCGCGTGAACGCCCAGAGGGCGCCCCCGACAACGAATGCCAGTGCTCCCAAGACCCGCGCGGTAGGGCCGCTCAGATTGCTGAGGAGGTTTTGGAGCGGCCCAGTCCACGGCATAACCGCTCCGCCGATTGGCGCAGCGAATGCGGTTCGCGGGACGAGAATGAGTAGACCAACAAGGGCTGCTGCCACGAAGAGTTGCACTCGTTGTTCCTTGCTCATCGGGAGTCGCATGGCTTTACTCCTATTGAATGGCTTGACCGCTCGCGCGCCGTAGCAAGAACCGCCCGCGCTCATCCAGTCCTGTCACGGTCACCAGGTCAGTGATCCGCCGCCCGGTGCTTCCGCCTTCGATGACCACTATCAAGTGGACGGTCTCGGCGATGAGCTCGCGTTGCGGCGGGACATTGGCACGTTGCGCGAGTCGATCGAGCCTCGAGAGGGCACCAGCTGCGGAAGACGCGTGCACGGTGGCGACGCCTCCCGGATGTCCGGTAGCCCAGGCGTCCAGGAGCTGCAGCGCTTCGGCTCCGCGAACTTCTCCGACCACGATGCGGTTTGGACTTGTCCGAAGTGCGCTCTTCAGGAGCTGCTCGAGAGAGACGGCCGGACAGGATCTGAGTGCAAGATGATCAACCCCAGAGCACTGGAGCTCGACGGTATCTTCCAGAATTACGAGTCGCTCCCGTGGAAAGAGATCGGTGATCTCTTTGAGCAGCGCATTGGCGAGTGTGGTCTTGCCGCTGTTGGTGCCACCCGCGATCAGGATATTCCGGCGCTCCTGAATAGCGCGTCTCAGTTCCACGCGCTGCGATGCGGTGAGCATTCGCTCCGTGACATAACTGTCGAGGGAGTAAATCGCTGTCGGAGGCTTCCGGATGTTGAATGCGGGGGACGGCGTCACCGGCCGAACAAATCCTTGTAGACGACTTCCCCGAAACGCGCAGGTCGGCAGCTCGGCTTCTATGCGCGGGTGATCGGGTCCGAGCGTTACATCGAGGCTTGACGCAACCGCATTGAGGAACATCTCACGCCGGTCGGCGTCTATGTGGACTTCACTTTGAATCCGGCCCTGAGACCTCGTATCAAAATGAACGCGGCCTTCTTGCGGATTGACGTAAATCTCGGTGACGTCGTCGTCGGCGAACGCTTGGACGACGACGGGCCCCAGATACCGGGCCATCATCTCTGCGTACGGTTCCGTGTGGCGTGTTTCGATGACTGCTTCGCTCACAGTGATCCTTGGACGAGTAGAAGTGCCACAGACACCTTTACTCCGGAATGAGCCGTGTCGTTCTGGGAGCCTTGCCGGTGGGTGCCCCACTACTGATGACCGTTGCCTCGCCCAACTCTTCGCGAAGTATCACTCGCGCACGCATTAGCCGGGTGCGCACCGTGATCTGACTGATGCCTTGCGCGGCCGCGATGGCGGCTCGGTCTTGACCTCTAAGGAGTGCCGTTATGACATCTCGCAGTTCGTGCGTGAGGGTTCGACTGCTTGCTCGCATGACCGCATCGAGCAGATCTTGCAGATCTACTTCTTGGTCGGCGGTAACGCCGGACTCGAGCTCGTCTGGCGTAATAGACGGAGCGACTCTTCGCGCGTCGCGGGCTTGGCGTCGAAACGCCGTTCGGAGAAGGTTTTGGCCGATCGTTGCGATAAAGCCGCTGGCGCGCTTGGGGTCGATGCGTGGCAATGCTTTGAAGATCCGGATGAGAGCGATTTGCGCGAGATCGTCGGCGCCCTGCGGATTGCCAACGATCTGGAACGTATCGGCGATCTGGCCAAGAACATCGCCAAACGCGTGATCGCACTCAACGGCGAATTCCCGCCGC
>PKVB01000126.1 GCA_003131365.1 Gemmatimonadota bacterium
CCGAGATCTGAGAAGCGTAGATGCCAGGATTTGGAAACTACGTTGCGACATATCCGAGTGGCGCTATGGCACAGGCGGTCGGTTGTAGGCGGTTCAGCGCCGGATACGGTCGGAGCGCGGTGACTAGCAACTGAGATCTATACCTCTGAGATCTCGGATCGCGTTCAGTTTGTAGTTGTCAGCGCGGATCCAGTGTGTGTCGCTCCGACCGCCGAAGATCGAGCCACTTCGCCACCGGACCGACCGTGGCAAGCGCGAAAAACGCCGGCGACGCATTGAACCCGGTTGGCAGCGGCCACCCCTTGTCGGACGCGAACCGGATCAGCGTCTCCATCACGGCAATCAACACAGCGACGATTATCTGCCGGCGCCGCCCGCGAACGACGGTGCGCGGATCGGTGATCATGAAGAAAACGAACAGCTGATACATCGGCCCGGTGATCGGCGCGATCTCCGGTATCACTGGCTGTCCGAGCGCCAGGGCGCGCGCAGTATTCAGCAAAAGGAAGCTGGCGACATACGTGAGCGTGATGTGAAGCACGCCCACACGCGCCGCGATGATCAGTCCGAAGGTCCAGATCACCAGGTTGGTCGTGACATCGTTGCCGAACTGGTGGCTGAGCACGGACACGTGATCGGCCGCGGCGAGCAACAATGCGCTGACCGCGAAGTTCGTGGGATTCCAGAGGTGATTGTCGCGATAGCGCAGAACGTACTTGGATGAGATCGCGATAAAGCCGCCGAGCACGAACGGCCAGAGCGCTCCACCCTGCGGCTTGAGCAGAAGCGTGAGACTGATTCCGCTGATATAGGCGCTCAGGAGATTTACGACCTTGCCGCGATCGAACCATGAGAGCAGTGCCTCGGTCCCCACGCAGACCCCAAGCGCCAGCGCCAGCCGGTCGTAGCTGCCGAGCATGTGGTAGCGGAGCTGCGCCGCCACCAGCACCAGCGTGATCAGAAACGCGATGAGATAGCGCGGATCAATTTTGCTTCCGCGCTCCCACGCGCGCGCGAGCGCATTCCGCTCCGTGACGGTCGCCTGCGTACCGTCGCTCATGACGTCACCGCTCGGGCTCGGTGATTGTATCGAAGCGGTCTATGGGAGGACGCGAAATCACCTGCTGCGATCCCGAGGGCCAGTAGATGGTGACGCGGTCCACCCACTCGTGGGATCCAAGTCCGAAGTGCAACCGCCGATCGTTCTGGCTCGCGAAGCCCGATCCGCCATCGATTACCCGCCGCTGCCTGAGAAGTCCCGCCTCGAGCACCACCTCGGCGCCGATCGCGCTGCGATTGCTGCGCGTGCCGACCAGCTTGAAGGCGATCCAATGATTGCTGCTGTCCGGATAGTCGCGATACACAACCGCCGGCTGGTTCTGGTTCGCGACGATCACGTCCACGGATCCCCGATTGGAGAGATCAGCTAGTGCCACCGCGCGGCCATCGTAAAGGTCAGTCGCTCCAACCTTGCTCGCCACATCCACCCAGCCCGCAACGCCGCGATTGATGTATACCCGCGAAGGCTCGTAGCCGGAGAGACTCGCGTTCCCAAAGGCTGGCCAGGTCGCGGCGTCCTCGAAGAATCGGCCGTTGGCGCCGGCGATCTTCGACATCGCGTACCAGTAACTCTTGCCGCGGTCGGCAGAAATGAATCCGTTAGCGACGAAGAGCTCGTTGGCGCCGTCGTTGTTGAGATCGCCGAACTGCGCGCCCCACGCCCAGCCGGCATCGGCGATGGCGCCCTCGGCGACGTTGCGAAAGCGGTGCGTCTCGGCCATCTCGTTCACGCGCAGGTTGTTGTTCTGAAACAGATATCCGCGCTCGGAGATGTTGGTGACGAAAGCGTCGAGCCGGCCGCGATTGAATGCGTCGCCAAGCGTCGCCGACATGCCGCTCTTCGATTCGCTCTCGAGACCGGCGGTGGTCAGAATGAAGCTGCGCCCGCCCTGATTGAGATACAGCTCTTCGGGCCCGTAGTCGTTCGCGAGATAGATGTCCGGCCATCCGTCGCCGTTGAAATCGGCCGACGCCGCGGCCAGCGACCATCGCGTGCTGCCGACGCCCATCTTGTCCGTCACGTCCTCGAACTTGCCGCCGCCCAGATTATGGAAGAGGAGATTCTTCCCACCGTTGGTGGCAAACTCGAAGCTGTTGTGCATGATCTTCGTCGTGGTAAGGTGCCAAAGATCGATATCGCTTCGGAAATACGCCGTGACGTATAGATCGAGAAGGCCGTCGCGATCGTAGTCGAGCCAGATCGCACCATTGCTGTTCATCCAGCGGTGCAGACCGGCCTTGGCGGTGACGTCCTCGAAATGTCGTCCATCATNNCCGTTGCTGTTCATCCAGCGCCGGAGCCCGGCCTCCTCCGTCACATCCCTGAATTTCAGGTTGCCGAGGTTCTTGAACAGCTGCAGGTAACCGTACCGGTAGACGAGGAGGTCCTCGAGCCCGTCGTTGTCGAAGTCGCCCCACACGGCGCCCATCGACACGCCATCGCCCGGCCGGTTGAGATCCGCGAGCCCCGCGCTCGCGGCGACCTCTTCGAACGTGCCGTCGTGTTTGTTCCGGTAGAGCGCGTTCGGCGACCCGAAGCGGCTGTTCGTGAAATACAAATCCGGCCACCCGTCGCCGTCGAAATCAGCCACCGACACCGACGCGCCTAGAGCGGCAACGTGCGGCTCGATGTTGGCGATCTTCGGGTCGAACGTCGGCCGGTGGTGGATGAAGTGAATGCCGGCCGCCGCGGTTTCGTCATGCAGCGAAAAACCGGGACGGGACGCATCCACCGGCGGACGAATCGGTCCGCTATCCAGCCGGATGGCGAGCCCGATAGCGGCAAAAAACGGAACGGCGATGATGGCCCGGCGCACGTTGGGATGTCCTGACATGCGCAGAGTATAGCGCGTGTAGAGCGAAGCGGCTCCCCCGGAAACGGGCAGGGGGGTCGGTGGAAGGAAGAGGGAGGAGTGCGGATTCCTGTAGTCTTTCCCCTTGGATTCCTGTAGCCTTTTCCCTGACAGCGGCTGGCCGCATGCATTCGCATATTGGCTGCCGGCTATGACCCTCCCCCAGAACTACTCCACGGCACAAGCTCGGGAGTGGCAGGAACGCCTACTGTATACTGTGGCGGGCCTTCTCCTCTTCGAAACGCTTACAGGGCTCGCGATCTACCTGCTGCCGTTCAGCGTGCCGAATCAGGTGATGGTACTGCTCCACACCATCGTCGGGCTCGTGTTCATCCTCCCGTACGCGTGGTACCAGCTGCGTCACTGGCGCGCCTATCGCGCACTTCGTCTCTCCCACGTGAAGCTCACCGGCTACTTCTCGATGGCTGCAACGATCGCCGCCGCGGTGTCGGGCCTGGTGCTCACGGTTCAGGCAATCGCCGCCACCCGGATCAGTCGCGGCTGGGACATCGTGCACGTGGTCGCGACGTTCGCCCTCGTCGCAGCCGTCCTGCCGCATATCGTGACGCTGGTAGTGCGCGCCGCCCGGAACCGGGAGACGACGGCCGGTGCGCAACTCCTCGCGGCCGCGCGCTGGTGCGGCGCGAGAACGCTCGTCCTCACCGTGAGCCTGTTCGTCGTCGTCGCCGGTGCCGCGGCGCTCTACCGGCCGACGAAGCTGGTGAACAAGCTGCCCGCGGACTACAGCTACGTCTACGGCGCCGACCGCCCCTTCGCGCCGAGTCTGGCTCGAACGCGCAGCGGCAACGCGTACGACGCGCGGTCGCTCTCCGGTTCGGCATCGTGCGGAACGGCCAGCTGTCACAAGGCGATCTACGATGAATGGGCGGTCAGCGCCCATCGATACTCGGCAATGGACGCGGCGTTCCAGAAAGTGCAGACGGTGATGGGCGAACAGAACGGGCCAGAGTCCACACGGTACTGCGGCGGGTGCCACGACCCCATCTCTCTGTTCTCCGGCACCAAGAACATCTTCGCTGAAAATCTCACCAACCAGGCCGGCTACAAGGAGGGCGTCTCCTGCATCGCGTGCCACGCGATCAAGGAAACGGACGTCAAGGGAAACGCCGCCTACGTCATCACCCAGCCCAAACGCTACCTGTTCGAACTGCAGGAGGGCAGCACGCAGCGGATGGTGAGCGACTTCCTCATCCGGTCGTACCCCCGCTACCACGTCGAGAGCCTGCAGCACAAGCTCTTCAAGAGCCCAGAGTTCTGCGCTGCCTGCCACAAGCAGTTCATCGACAAAGAAATCAATCGGGTGGGTTGGGTGCAGCTGCAAAACCAGTTCGACGCCTGGCGCAAGAGCCGTTGGAACCATCCCAACGATCCCACCAAGACGGTAGAGTGTCGCGAGTGCCACATGCCGCTCAACGACGCCAGCGATCCCGCGAGCGGCGACGATCGCGACTACAACCGGACCCCGTCCGACGGCAAGCACCGGAGTCATCGGTTCATCGCCGCCAACCAGTTCATGCCGCATGCACTCAAACTGCCCGGCGCGGACGAGCAAACGCGCTTGACCGAGAAGTGGCTGCGTGGTCAAATCGAGATTCCGGAGATCGCCAAGAAGTGGCGAAAAGGTCCCGCCGTGCCGATCGAGGTGATGGTGCCGGACCACGCCAGACCCGGCGACCCGATCAAGATCGATGTCGTTCTCACCAACAATAAAGTGGGGCACGACTTCCCCACCGGACCGCTCGACATCATTCAGGCGTGGGTCGAGGTCGACGTTACCGACCAGGCCGGGAACATGGTCTTCCAGACCGGCCAGCGCGATGCCGGCAACTTCATCGCGCCTGGCACCTTCATGCTCAAGGCCGAACCGGTGGACCAGTACGGCCACCTGATCGACAAGCACAACCTGTGGGAGATGGTGGGCGTCCGCTACCGCCGGTCGATCTTCCCTGGATTCTCGGACCAGGCGGACTTCAACTTCATCTGTCCCGGCCAGGTCGTGCAGAGCAGCGCACCTCCGCCGGCCCGGACACTGCCCGACTCGATCTCTCCGCTCAGCCGCACTGTCGCCGTGCGTGCTCCGCGAGGTCAGGTCACCGAGCTCCACGTCAAGGCCAGGTTGCTGTACCGCAAGGCCGACCAATTCCTCATCAACTTTCTCTTCGGCAAGGAGTCTGGGCTCACGGCGCCGGTGACCGTGATGTCCGAGGATCAGAAGACGATCCGCGTGACTCGCGCCGGTGAGTAGGCGGGCAAGAGAATCGCCAGGTTGACGCGGCGGAAACGCCTGCTCGGGCTGACGGCCGGGCTCGGGCTGCTGTTTCTCGTTGTCGCCGCCGCCGTGGTGTGGCGGGTGTTCCGACCTGGTTCCCAGTACCGGCCGGGCGAGAAGGTCGAGGGGCTGACGGCGGATCTCGCGCGATCCCTCCCCAAGGACTACCCCAGAGTCTCGTTCAACGACGTCACCCGCGCGTCGGGAATCTCGTTTCAGCACTTCAGCGGCATGCGGTCCTCGCTGCTGCCCGAGGACATGGGCTCGGGAGCGGCCTGGGGCGACTTCGACAACGACGGCTGGCTGGATCTCGTCGTCGCGAACGAGGTGGGCCCACTCACGCTCTCCGATGCGGCGCGGGCGCAGTCGCCGGCGAGAACCGTGCTGTACCACAACAACCACGACGGCACTTTCACCGACGTCACGGCGCGCTCGGGCATCGATTTCCGCGGCTGGGGAATGGCGGTCGCGTGGGGCGACTTCGAGAACCGCGGCCTGATCGACCTCGTCATCACGGCGTATGGGCATTGCGTCCTCTATCGCAACAACGGCGACGGAACCTTCACCGACCGGAGTGCCGCTTCCGGAATCGGTGGACCGCGGGGCTTCTGGACCGGCATTGCCTTGGGGGACTACGACCGCGACGGGCTCCTCGACCTGTACGTGACGGGCTACGTGAAGTACAAGCGCCCGGAGCGCAGCAAATCGGCGGCGCGCTACAATGTGGAGAATCCGGCGAGCATCAACCCCCTGGCATTCCCGCCGGACCGCAGCCTGCTGTTCCACAACAACGGCCACGGGACCTTCACCGAGGTTGCCTCATCGTTGGGCGTCGCGAATCCCAGGGGCCGAGGACTTGGGGCGGCCTGGGTGGACCTCGATGAGGATGGCTGGCCCGATCTCTACGTCGCCAACGACGTCTCGGACAACCTGCTGTTCCGGAATCTCGGCAAGGGAAAGTTCTCGGACATTAGTGACCGGGCGCACGTCGCCGACTATCGGAGTGCCATGGGGATCGCCGTTGGCGATTGGGACGGCGATGGCGACCAGGACCTCTACCTGACCCACTGGCTCGCGCAAGAGAACGCGCTCTACGACAACCAGCTGGCCCAGCTCACGCCCCAAGAGAGGAAACGCCGGCCGGTCCCGCTCACGTTCATCGACGAGGCAGACCGTTACGGTGTCGGCCAGGTCGCGCTCGACTTCGTCGGCTGGGGCACTTCGTTCATCGACTATGACAACGACGGCCGGCCCGACCTGTTCGTGGTGAACGGCAGCACGCTCCAGTATCCCGAGGATTCGACACACCTCGTGCCGATGCGGAGCCAGCTGTTCTGGAACCGGGGGCCCACCGAGGGCTTCTTCGAAGTCTCGGCGGTGAGCGGCTCGTACTTCCGTAACACCTACGTCGGGCGTGGGGCGGCGTTCGCCGATTACGACAACGATGGCGACATCGACGTCTTCGTCGTGAACAACGGCGGACCCGGCATTCTGCTGCGCAACGACGGCGGCAACCGCAACCACTGGCTGGCGGTGGAGCTGCACGGCACGAAGAGCAATCGGCAGGGGATCGGCGCCAAGCTGCGGCTCGTCGCCGGGGGCGTCAGCCAGGTACGCCAGGTGGGCGCGCAGAGTTCGTACCTGTCCCAGAACAGCCTCATCGAGAACTTCGGTCTCCGGGCCCTCACCCGTGTGGATTCGCTGGTGGTGGTGTGGCCGAGCGGTGGCCGCCAGGTGCTGACGAACCCGCCCGCGAATCAGCGCCTCGTGGTGGTGGAAGGCGAGGAGGTGGGAACGGCGCGCGAGCGTATCCAGGATTTCTGGGCGCTGTACCGCCAAGCGACACTCGAGCGCACCGCGGGCCAGACGCAGGCGGCAGCGGAGACGTATTCCCGCGCCCTCGCGTTGAACCCCGATCACGAGGACGTACTCTATTACTTCGGCAGCATGCGTTTTGCCCTCGGGGACTTCGCGGCCGCCGAGCGCGCGTGGCGTCACCTCATCGCCCGCAATCCGTCGAGCGCGCGAACCCACTCGCAGCTGGGCAGCCTCTATCTCTGCCTCGACGCAAAGGCGCCGTTCCAGCAAGACTCAGCCGAGACCCATCTGCGCCGGGCCTATGAAATCAACAAGGAGGAAACCGGCCCCCTGCTCCACCTTGGCGAAGTAGCGCTGGTTCGCGGAGATCGCGTAAAGGCGGGCCGGTACTTCGACGAGGTGCTCGGCTCGCACGCCAAGAGCGCCGAAGCGCGCTTCTACGTGGGCTATATTGCGCTGAAAGGGGCCGACACCGTGCGCGCTCAAACGGAATTCAGCCGCGCGACATCCGCGACTGCGCCGCCACCCGCGGCTGGCTTGCCGGGCGAAGGTGACACGAAGCACGGGGCTGCACCGCTCACGCAACGGACCGAGCGGTGCGACCAGCTTCGCACCCTGGCAACCGCCCCGCGAACCGCGAGCCCGACTGTGGAGATGCTCCGGCGCTACCGCCGGCTGGACAGCCTCCTGTCGGTTGCGCGATCACGGTTCCGCTGAGGAGCACGTCAGCGCCGCTCGCGGGGCCTTTCTCGTCAGCATCGCCACCTCCATCACGGCGGCGACGCGCTCCCCTTCACCACCCGCGTGTCGTACTGACGGAGGTAGCGCTGATGCTGCGGGTCAGTCGGGTACGTCTCCGCGGCTCCATATGGGTAGGATCGCACACCATGAAACGGAAGGGGACCCACGGTGGTGCCGAACGCCGTATTCAGATCGGAGTCCTTGATCCACCCGTCGGTGTAGAGCAGGAAGTCGCGCTTCCAACCCGGCGGCAAGGACTTCGCCGAGCTTGCGTCGAACTGAATGGTCGCCTCGTCGCCCGCAGCCATGATGACGTACATGTCGTCGGGGCTCTTGAGCAAAGGCAGGATGTCGCCGAAGCGTGTGTAGTTGCCTTCGATTGGACGCCAGGGCGAATCCTTTGCGACGTCGTCGTACGCAAACCAGTACGGTCCGTAGCGGCCGCCTTTTCGATACATGCGGGAGAAGCCGCGGAAGTGGAGATCAGCCGAGAGGGGCGCGAGCGTCGTGACCTTGACGGGATTGTCGGGGAGGGAGCGCGAGACGAATGCCTCGTCCCAGTAGATCTGCATGTTGGTGCGAATGCGCACGTGATGGTCTGCAGTCGGAAACTTCCCGGCGAGATCCACAACCATCGTCTTGTCCTTGCCCGAGGGGAAACCCAGATCCGCGATCGCTATGTGCCACCTGCCCTTCGCATCCCGCACCTCGAGAGATGGAGAGGCGACCTTGATCGAAGATTGCTGCGAGAGCGCGACGTTGATGCTCGCATCGGTGGGATAGATCCAGCCGCGCAGGAAGAGAGAAGTGCCGGGACTGCCCGCGTCTGCTCCCAGATCCAGAGTGAGATCGTGCGGCTCGACCACTCCCTGGTACTTCGTGGGCGTGAAATTCGAGACGTAGACATCGTCGCTCGCGCGCAGCGCCGGCAGAACATCGTGGCCGCGCTCATCAATCGCGGATAGCGGCACCTCGCGTCGCGCTACCTGGAATAGCCGGAGACTCACCGCGCCCGGAGGCACGAAGCGCTCGTCAACGAACACGTCCACAGAATCGGGATGGTCGACGGCGAGCAGCTTGACCTGGTCGGCGTACGCCGTCTCCCAAAGCTCCTCGGTAAGCTGGAGCACGTAGCGTCCGTCGCGTGGCGCGAGCGCATCGCCCGGAATGCGCAGGTATTCCTGCGACGCACCCGCGGGCGCGAAGGCACTGTTCCCGCCCATGAGGCCGAGCGGCATGCCCAAGGCGCTCCGCCACATCGCATCGGTCACGAACCGGAAGCGCTTCCCGTCCCACGTGTACGCGAGCGCGCACGAGCCCTTGAGCATTTCGCGCTCGACCACGTCCTGGTCGGATCCAGGGAAGTAGATGGTCTGCGGCACGCCGTTCGGCCACTCGATTCGGAGTACGTCAGCTTTGAGGTGCGAGCCAAGACCAAAGTGTGTGACGCGACCGGTGGCTACGCGGGTCTGGTAGATATCACCCGTTCGCAGCTCGAGCCTCGACCCGATTCCAAACGCATTGTTCTTTCCGCTTCCGTCGCGCAGCCCCTTGAGCTCCACGTTCACGGCGAGGTTGCTGTTTCCGAGATCGTTGCGGAGCAGACGCGGAGCGCCGGAGCCATCGATCAGGAATAGATCTTCGTCGCCATCGTCATCGACGTCGGAGACGGTGATCGCAGATGCTCCGGCCGCCCGCACAGGAGCGGGAATCAAGGTCGACCGATCGAGAAACTTCCCGGTGCCGTCGTTCCGAAAGAGAAGCTGCGCCCCAGATCCCGTTCCACCCGCCGATCTTGCTTCCGCAGGCGACGCGCCCCCGCGCGAGACTGGTCCGCCGCCCACGATGAGATCAAGCCAGCCGTCATTGTCGTAGTCCACAAACGTCGCAGCCAATCCAGCCGTAGAGCGCAGCGCCTGCATCACGGAACCCGAGCGACGGTCGCGAGCAAAGGTGCCGTCGCCCTTGTTCAGCCACAGCGCCGGCTCGCCGCCATTCACGCTCGCGACGAAGAGATCCAGGAATCCGTCGTTGTTATAATCCCCCACCGCCGCGGCGCCCGAACCGTCGCGCGTGGCCAGGCCACTTGTCGCGGTTACGTCGATAAAGCGCTGTGCGCCACCATTGTGGAAGAGCACGTCACTGCCGTGCTCGTTCGCGATGAAGATGTCGATGCGCCCGTCGCCGTCGAAGTCGCCGACGACAACATCGCGCGCGTCATCCGTGCCCGCGAGACCGAAGCTCGTTGTCGCGTCGGTGAAGGTACCGTCGAGATTGTTGCGATAGAGGGTGCGCTGACCGTGCCCAACGAGAAGGAGATCCAGATCGCCATCGTGATCGAGATCGGCGAACAGCGCTTTGCGCGCTCCCTTGACATCGCCGACTCCGGCTTTCGCCGTCACGTCCACGAACGTTCCGTTGCCGCGGTTCCGAAAGAGGTGACCGCGCCCCTCACCACCGATGACGAAAAGATCCAGCCAGCCATCGTTGTCGTAGTCCGCAAACGTTGCGTACGTAGCGCCCTGAGGCAGAGAAATGCCCGAGCGCTCGATAGCGTCGCGGACGAATCCGCCTTGAACACGATAGAGATGCAGGACCGACTTTCGCTGTGCTGGCGACCACGACGAGACGAATAGGTCATCGGTTCCGTCGCCATCGACATCTCCAGTCGCAAGGGCGGTCGGTCCCACCTGCCCCGCCGGCGCGGTGCCAGCACTCACGCGAGTCTCCGCGCTCGCGAGACCCGCGTCCTCCGTCGCGTCGACGAATTTCGCCAGATCGATTGTCGCCCGTTCGCGCACTCCGCGGATCGAAATGAAGGACTTCGGTGCGAACGTAAGCACCGCGCGCCCGGGAATCGGACCGTCCGTCCATTTCACATCGTCCAGCGACGCCTGATACGGCGCAGTGACCTTCATCAGGTCAACGAAGCGGTCGAGCGTCGTCCGCGACTGCGCCAGCTTTCCCGCACGCAGGAGCTGAATCGTGCTGTCCAGGTACACCCTTGCCTCCTTTGGAGGCTCTGGGGGTATCCGCCGCACTTCCTCGAGCTGCTGTACGACACTGTCAGCCGCGCCGCGTCGCGCGAGCGCATCCGCGAGCTTGAGTCGAACGGCGAGATTCGCGGGCGCGACCGCGAGCACATCCCTCAATCGATCTTCGTACCTCTTGGCCGAAGCACTATCGGATTGCTGGGCCTCGAGCTCCGCCAGCGCATACAGCACATGCGCATTGCCGGTGGTATCGCGGCGGAGCCGCTCCAGCATCGCGCGTGCGTCCGCGGGACGTCCAGTGAGCGAGTAGAGCTTGGCCAGCGCGAGCCCCACCTCGGTGCTCGCGGGATCCAACTCTCGTGCCCGGCGTAGCTGCCTCTCCGCCTCGGCGTAGCGACCGGCTTGCAGGTAGGTGAGTCCAAGGNNCCGAGGGGATCATCGGGCGCGAGCTTGGTGAGCTTCTTGAATTCGGATTCAGCCTCCGGCAATTGGTTTCGCTGGAGATAGCTGAGTCCGAGCACGCGAGTGGTGTAGAGCTCTTCTACGGACGCCGGCTTGGGTCGACAGGCGGCGGCCGCGGCAATCAAGGCGGCACCGAGCAAGAAAATCCAAACTCGCCGGCTTGAAGGAATCAAATCCGTTGGCATGGGCAAACGATAGTCCTTCGACCGGGTGCTGGCGATAGCGGACGCCGACTTTCCGCTACGCCAACTGCGACGAGAACAAGGTGAATCAGGTCCGATGTTCAACCAGAGCCGGCCGTGACCGCCCGTGGCAACGTGAAAGAGAACGTGCTTCCACGACCGGGCGCGCTGTCGCACCAGATCATTCCCCCGTGCGCTTCGACGACACCCTTGGCGATCGCCAGACCGAGGCCGACTCCGCGGTGATCGTTGCGGCGCGCCTGCCAGAAATCGTCGAAGAGGTGCTCGATGTCCGCTGGCGCGATCCCGGGGCCTGAGTCGGTAACGTGAATCGCCACGTGATTGCCGTTGGCGGCCGCGCGTATCGTCACGCTCCCCTGCTCCGGGGTGAATTTGATCGCGTTGCCCACGATGTTTCCGAGGATCTGCGACACACGGAAGGGGTCGGCGCGAACGGTGACCCCATCATCCGGCGGAACCGCCTCGAGGCATATCGCTCGCTTTTCCGCGATCGGCCTGAGCATTTCCTCCGCCTGACGGAAGATCGTGACCACCGCCACATCCTCGAGGTCGAGCGTGAACTTGCCCGCGTGCATGCGCACGGTGTCGAGCAGATCGCCGATGAGCCGGTTCATCTGCCTGCCATTTCGGAGCGCGACCTCCAGCAATTCCGTTCGCCGCGTCGGCTCGAGATTTTCCTGGAGCAGCATGTCGGTGCTGGTGATGATGGTGCTGAGCGGATTGCGCAGATCGTGCGCGACGACGCCGAGCACTTCCTCACGCGCCTGGGCCAGCAGCTCCGCGACATGGCGTTTCTCGCGCTCGGCGTCGTAGCTGCGGCCCACTTGTTCGTTGAGACTCTTGAGCTCCGCTGCCCGCGATTCGGCCAGCGCCAGCGCGCGATGCAACGCCCCCATCGTCGTCGTAATCGTGGCCGCGACGATGACGAAGGCGATGATCTCGAGAGCTTCGATGCGGTCGATCAGCAGCGAGCCGCCGGGCGCAAGAAAGTTCAGATCGATCAGAAGGAGCGATAGGCCGGTCGCCAATGCGGCGGGGCCGGGCCCACCGTACCACGCCGAAATCGCGACCGCCGGCACAAAAAAGAGAAAAGCCGGCGTGGGCCCGTCGCGCCGCAGAATCAGGGTCGCGGCGAGCGCGATCGCGGTGACCAGAAGCGCCAACGCGTATCGCGCGAGTGATGATCGAAGATTTGCTGACCGCTGGTGAGATCCGAGCAAGCGCCCGTCCCGGGATTTGTGGCTCGGACCCTGCCCTCGCCCTCTTGTCCGGCTTCCAAGATGAGTACGCGACGGCTGAGGATTCCGTTGACGTAGGCGTCCTCAGTTACGTCCGATACAGGACTCGATTATCGATCTCTTCGCCGCGCGCTGATTGTTGATGGTGTCGTAGAACTCGTCGAAATAGCGGAGGGTTTCTCTAACGGTACCGCGGTCCATCAGCTTGCCGATCGAATCGCTGTATAACGCGTAGATCTCGGGCTTCTTCTCGTTGAAGGCGGCAAACGCTTTCCCGTAAGACTCCGCATCCGTGCAGTAGCCCCGGAATAAGCGCTGCCGGACGCTCAGAAGACGAAGGGTCGAATCTGGAACGGCGTATCGCGCGTTCACGGCTCCGGCGAAATCGAAATCATAGGCGATGGGCATCACATCGCCCCGGCTACTGAAGAAGAGCTCGACATTGTGAAGCCCTGCTACGGAGAAGTCGGTGTTCCCGATGAAATACTCGAACACGCCGAACAACGCGTCCTGCAAAGGGTCGAGGTCGCTGGGCCTGGCCCCCTTCTGCGCGATCACGCTTCCGCCCAGACGGGCAGCAAGGGCGTTCGGTTCCTCCATGACGATGCCGTATCGCCGCGTGCGCACCTTTCCGTCGGCACTGTCCGCATACGCGAACTTCAGCAGCCGCGCCTTGTGACTCACCGGTGTGAGCAGCTGGTAGATGCGGTACAGCTGGTACTCCTGAAGGATGTATTGCTCGTATGAGTCCATATCATGGCAGTAGCTGACAAGCTTGGGCTTATCGAGCTTATGGAAGATCGTCCCCTTCGATGTCTCTTTGCTGAAGTTGAGACGGAGGGGAGGGAATTCGCACATCTTCAGTCGCCAGATGCCGCGCGTGCGCGCCTTGACTGGAACGGTGACGAGATTGCCCTCGGTGCCCCTGTAGGTGAGAGTGGCTGGACGCCATGGGGGATTTTCGCGCTTGTCCTCGCGGATCTTTCCGATGTTGGTGGNNGCGGGGACGTCTGCGCGTTTCGCCGAGTCCGAAGTCTGAGCGCCCGCGACGCCAGTCAGGAGCGCTGCGGCGAACGAAGCTGCAACGCCACCGAGGCGCAGCGAGGATAACAACCCGCAACCCATCGTGATACGGTCGGCTGCAATGCGCGCGCGAGGAGTCTCAGCCACCATGGGGCCTGTCTCCGAGAGGGGGGCTCGAATATCATGGTGGCGGTCGTTTTACGCAATCAAATAATCGACTCTCCTACGAAAACGGGATTCGCGTACCGCTCCAACATTGACGCGGCGTTTTGACCCTGAGAAAAGCTTTCCGGGCCGACGATCACCACAAGTCCGCCGGGCTGAACGAAGCGCTCCCGCGCGAGAACGCCCTTCAGCAGCGGAACAACCAGGAACGCATCCCCGCCCCGCGTAGACCGAAGGTCGAGCACCAGCCTCGTGGCACCCGCCGAATCTGCACTCGCGAACATCCGCTGCATGAACGAGCTCACCGATTCGATCCCATCGGACCGAACACGAGTGAACCGGACGCGCACCGTACGATCCGCTGGGGAGATCGAGAACGAGTAGTTCTGTTCCTGCGAGGCATGTGTGGAAACTTGCTGCCGCGAGAGAGGCGTCACAGGAGTCTCTCCTGAACACGCCGCCATCACCACGAGCAGCATCGGAACCCACGCGCGGCCGGCCAGGTTCTCACGCCGTTCGCGCCGTTGAGTTTTGAATTCAAGGTTTGACATACTCAATCTCACGGGAATGGACGCGGACGCGGCCAGGGCCACGGCCACGGGTCGAATGAGCGCGCGCCGGCGATACCGCGTACCGCTGCCTCGCGGATCTGCGGGTCGCTCGAGCTGAGAAGCTGAGTGAGCGTCGTCTGCGAGCTCTCCCCTGATTTCATAAGCGCGCGAATGAGCCCGCGACGGACGTGATCGTTCTTCTCCGCCTTGAGCGCGTCGCGGATGGCGGGCAGAGCGCCGGAATCCTCGATCTGGCCAAGGGCCCACGCTGCCTTGAGACGTGTGTCGGCGCTTTCGTCGCTCAATAGTCGGAGCAATCCGGCCGGTGCTTTCGTCCCATTCCCATCCATCTGGCCGATCGCCCACGCCGCCGTGCCGCGCACGTTCGCGCTGCGGTCAGCCGTGGCGGCACCGAGGATATCGATCGAAGAATGGTCGCCGATATTTCCGAGACCCCACACCGCCGTTTCACGCACACGATCTTCGGCGTCACCGCGGATCGCCGCCGCCAGTGCTGCAACGCCACGCCGGTCCTCGATGTTTCCGAGCGCCCACGCGCTCATCTCACGCACCCGCGCGTCCGCATCGTGAGCCAGAGTCTCGCTCAGCGCATCGACCGCCTCGCGCGCCTCGAGATTCCCGAGCGCCCACGCTGCGACCCTGCGCACCGCCGGTGAATTGTCCTGGCGCACCACACGAATCAGGAGTGGAACACTACTCGTCGAGTCCATGTGCCCAACGGCTGCCACAGCAGACAGGCGCACCTTCTCCGCATCGTCGCCGAAAAGACCGACGAGTGGTTTCAAGGAACGCCCGTTCTCGATCCGCCCGAGTGCCCACGCCGAGTTGGCGCGGACATCGATAGAAGGGTCGCGCAGAGTGCGAATGAGTGGATCGACACCGCCCTGGGCCTCTACGAGTCCGAGGCCGAGCGCGGCTACTGACCGCAGCGCCGGATCGGTCGAGCCGAGTCGCGTCACCAGCTCGCCCCCCACCGACTCCGCCTTCTGCGTTCCAATGAGGCGAACCGACAGCTCGCGCACGCACGCGTCATCAGACGATAATCCCGACAGCAGACGTTGAATGTCCGCAGCCGGCATCGCGTCCGACTCATAGTCATCATTGCCCGTCGATACGCCTGCGGGTGAGAGCGGAGTAGCTGGCGCGTCGCTCCCGCCGCCCCATTCCCAGCCGCGAACAGCCTGGGATGCGAGGAGACAGATTGCCGGCGGCGCACCCCGCGCGGCGGTCAGCAACGCGGCGACATCGATCGGCGGACCGCGGTGACGGCCTTGATCGAACACGCGCACGAAATGTTGAGTACGCACCTGAGCGAACGCGTTTGCGTCGCCGGTTGTCGCGCTGTTGGCAACAGCGGGCACGCCGTTCAATGTTGAGAAGGCAAATGTCGCTACCGCCAATCCAATTATTCGCTGCATGATTACTCCGTTCATGGTGCCCGCCTATCGTGCGGGGTAGGTTGAAAAATCAGCACTAAGGTCCAAAAGAGAGGGCGCTTATCTCAGCGCCCTCTCCGATTCTCAATCCGGAAAGGGGCGCGGCTCGGGCCAGGGGCGAGGCCACGGACCGGTGGCGTTTCCCCCCGCCAGCGCCTTGACCGCGATGGTTCTGATCTCCGGATCCTTGGACTCGAGCAATCCCTTGAGCGCGTCCACGGACCTTTCTCCGACCGCGGCAAGCGCGCGGATGTAATCGATCTGCAGCTCCTTGTCCGGCTCGCGCGCGAGGGCCGCTTCAAGCGCAGGTATGGAAGCGGGATCCTCGATCTCGTACAGCACCCACGCCGCCAGCTCGCGCAACTCGGGATCCTTCTCGCTCAACATCGCGATGACCTTGGGTGGCGCCTGCTTCAGGTCCGAGTTGCCGAGCGCCCACAAAGCGCGCTTCCGAACCTCCGGACTGGCGTCGGATAGCGCCGCGGAAAGCGCATCTGCCGACGATCTATCACCGACGTTGCCGAGCGCCCATGCCGCGGTCGCGCGAACCTGGGTGGTGGCATCCGTCCGCAGCGCCGCGGACAATGCCTCCACCGCTATCGATCTGTGATCGCCTTCCGCCAACGCCCACGCAGCCATCTCCCTTACAGTGGGATCAGCGTCGTGGCGAAGCGCATTGGCGAGAGCGTCCGCCGCGATCTGTGAGTCCGCGTACTCGGCCAGGCCCCACGCGGCAATTCTCCGCAGGCTCGCGCTCGTATCGGTCGCGAGGATTTTGGCGAGAAGAGCCGGACGCTCATCGCTATCGTTGCCCGCCTTCGCACCGCCCTGATGTATCAGCTGGACCAGCGCGCGGGACGCGGCCGAGGTACCTAGCTGAACCGCCTGGTCGACGATCTTTCCGAAGTCTTGTTGGATTCGACTGCTCGTCTGCGTGTTTGTAATCGTCTGCGTGTTCTGATTCATCACCGTCTCGGTCTTCTGATGGATCTTCGAGCCGTCGATGATCTCGCGCGAATCGGGATATCCCTTCACGTCCGACTTCTGCGAATTCAGCAGCTCGATTCCCTGCGTGCGCTCTCCCTGTGCGGACACCCCGGGCGACTGGGTTGCAGCTGATGTGCGCGGCGCAGGCGCCGCTGCACCCACCACTATAGAGATGAGCGCCAGCGATCCGATCAGCGCCGCCGATTGTTTGCGGCTCGGGCTCGAGTGACGAAGCTCCGGGTCGAGGATCGCGAGCATGCGCCCCTCGAACTCCTTGCGCCGCGCCATCGCGAGCGCCACCGATGGCGTCGAATCGCGTCTCACGCTCGTGACGATATCCAGCAGATGTTCGGCATAGTCGGTCGCGCGCGCGCCGCAGGCGAGTGCGAGATCGTCGCACGCCCGCTCGCTCTCGGAGCGTAGCTGTTTCGCGGCTGTCCAGACGAGCGGATGAAACCAATAGATAGCGCAGGCCAGACGGCCGAGCGTGTGTCCGACGAGATCGTGACGACGGACGTGCGCCAGCTCGTGGAGCAGCACTGCGCGCCGGCGGTCGAGCGACCACGAGTCGCACTCCGCTGGAAGAACGATGGTGGCTTTGAAAACCCCGCATGCAAATGGCATCTTCGCGTCTTCACTGCGAAGCAGTCTTGGCGGTTCGTCGAGCGCCAGCCTGTCCGACACCTCAAAGAGCGGCGTTAGCCAGTCTTCGGTGTCGAGCGCACGGGCGCGATTCACGATCCGGTGAACCATTAGCGTCGCATAGCCGAGCGACACGGCGATCGCGAGAAGAACGGCTGCCCAGATGAGGAAGACGATGGAGAGGCCGCTCAGCACCGGCGAGCCGGCGATCTCAGCTCCGAACGAGGTCGCTGGTGCAGCCTCGCTCTTTGAACCGACGGGCGTGGTAACGCCCTCGTTGTCGATTTTGCCAGCGGGCTTGGTCGAGACTGCCGCGGGATTTGACGGTGCTACAGCCGGCGCCGACTTGGACGTCGGCGGCAGAACTCTGATTGGAATCGGGGCCCACGCCGCGAGCGCCGGCGCCAGCAACAGCGCGGCGAGCGTGACCAGCCACACCAGGTGACGAGCGCCAGCTGAAGTGCGCTGCATGGTGAGCGTGATTCCGAGTGCAACCAGAAGAATGAGAGTCGCCTTCGCCAGCAGCAGCAGCATCGAGATGCTGGAGCCGCTGAGTCCGCCGCTAATAGTCGAGAAGATTGTCGAGATCATGGGCGTTATCTCCCGCTCTGCCGCGCGCGGCGAATGGTGTTGCGGAGCCGCTTGATCTCGGCCTCGCTGAGATCGACGTCCGACATCCGGAGGAGTGCCGTGACAGCCTGTTCAGGGGAGTCGCCGAAGTAGGTGCGGACGACGTGCGCGAGGATGTCTTCGCGCGCGGTCTCGGTCGGCTTGGCCGGATAGTATATGTAGCGTGGCCCATCCTCACGGTGCTTGATCAATTCCTTCTCGCCGAGGATGCGCAGCACCGAACGCACCGCGGAATACGTCGGCGGATCGGGGAGATCGGTCATGATCTCGGCCACGGTCGCGCCGGTGCGCCGGTGGAGGATGTCCATCACCTGACTCTCGCGCCGGGAGAGTCCGGCGGCGGCGGTGGAGCTCGATGTAGCGTCGGATTTGTTGGGCATCAGCGTGGCAGCCATGGGTAGATCGCCTGAGGGTCCGGAAAGCCCGACCCAGTTGGTGTGTTGAAAAATCAACCTTACATGCTGAAAATTCAACAGTGGCGCCAGTTTGTCAAGAGGGAAGTTTTAGAGGCTTGTCCAGCCAGGTCGCGGTAGAGCGAATCGCCGAGGTAGAAAAGAGGAGCGCCGGGCTTCGTAAAGAGCTTGGGCTCATCGACTTGGTGCTGATGCAGATCCTAGGCATCAGTCGTCATAGTTTTGCTTTCTCTNNAACGATATTTCCGTTCACGGTCCTGACTCGAATCACCGGTCCGCCGCCGCCGACGGTCTGGCGCGCGCGGACGTAACGGCGGGGGGTTCCTTCGCTGGCATCCCAGTCCGCCGTTTCAGTCGTTTGCAGCGGCAACTCGCTGACGATGCGCGTCTTGTGGCCGAGGTTGTTGGTGTAGGCGGACTCGAGCTCGAGCGTCGCGTTGAGATCTCGCGGCAGCACGAGTACTACATTGTCGGGAGACTCGCACGCGGGCGATGATTCACGCGCACGTTCTGAGACGTGATCGGCGAGCGGCTCGGAGCCAGATTGATGCATTATTGCAGTAAGCGCAGCGAAGGAATACTATGCAGCGATTCTTGCGGCCTATCACCGAGCACGATTGTGATCCATTCGTGCCTAAGTGGTTTATTCCTGGAAGTTTACGCCCACATTCAAAAAGGTGTTAGAGTGGAGGAAGGCTGCGAGCCACGCTGCCTTTTAATTTCGTTTGCAACCTAATAGGCGTTATACCGCTATGAACTACAAGGGAAGGACACGATGCGGAATCAGAGATCCGACCGCCGACGAATCGCGCGCGCTGTGACGTGGCGCATCGTGGCCATGCTTGCCCTATTCAGCTCGCGCCCTCACCTGGCGAGCGCCCAAGCGACGATGCGCCCACATGCCATTCGCATCGTCGGCACAGACTACGCGTTGGCGGGGCCGGACACCGTCGGCGGCGGACTTGCAGCGTTCTACTTCGAGAATCGCGGCGCTAAGCAACACGAGATCGCCGTCGTGCTCGCACGTCCCGGTACGACAGCGGCACAGATTGTCGCCGCCGCCAAGTCAGGTCTGCCGGCCCCGAAGCTCGGCGCGGCCTACTCGGATGGGCCACCGCTCGGCGCGTTGTTCGCGGCGCCCGGCCACACGAACCAAGCCGCGCTCGTGTCGTCCCTCGAACGCGGGCGTGACTACGTGATCGTCTGCACGCTGCGCGATGATCCCTCGATGCCGGAACATGCGGAGCTTGGCATGTTCCACGTCCTTCATGTGCGGTAAGTCGGGAGTGGCGCGCGAGCGGTATAACGAAACGCTGCACCTGTCGGGCGGTCTACGGAATTGCGGCGGCGTCGCCGCCGCATCTTATTTGACCCGCCCGCAAGTGAGCGTTGGCGTTAGGCAGACCACATAGGCATGGTCAGCCCCGGTATCGTGTTCAAGGAGAGGAGTATGAGGAAGCAACATCTCGCGTCAGTTTGGGTCCTTTGCGGAGCGGTTGCCTGCAGTAATTCGGTAGCGCCTGGGAACTCTGCGTTTGGCGACATCATCGCACTCCAAGTTACCGCCGGGCTCGCGCAGCAAACCTATAGTGTCGACAGCAGCGCCCAGTTTTCATTCACTGCCCGCAATGCGCTTCCGCGCGACGTGGTGATATACGGGCCTGGATGCATCATCAACCTTGAACTCCAGAACATGCAAGGCGTAACCGTGTTTCCCTCCGGGGTGAGACCGTGCCTTCCGCCACTTGAGACGCTTCGCGTTCGCGCTCGCGATTCGGTCGTCGGGAGTATTAATCTCTCAGGAGCGCACGGCGATCCATCTACGATCGGGTTATTCGCACTACCCTCGGGCACGTTTCGGATGCGTGTCGTCATCCAAGGCGTGACGGACACAAAGACGTATAACCCCGTACGTGTTCAAAGCGTATGGAGCGACGCGTTTACGGTCTTGCCCTGACCGGCAGCCTAACGAACGTTGCAGCAGACGAGCGCTCGCTTTATGGAATTAGGGTTGATCGCAACTATGGTAGATCGCTCGCAGCTTCTGTGAAGC
>PKVB01000146.1 GCA_003131365.1 Gemmatimonadota bacterium
GTCCCTTGTAATTCTTTCGCTCGACGAGGCTATGGATTGTCTCACCGTACGTGTGAATGCCGGCAAGCACAACTTCGCCATGCTCGTCGACGAGTGACTTGGGCTCATACGCCGGCTTTGCCCCCCGTTCGACGGCGAGTCGAAACGCCTTCCTGGCGTCATCCACCCAGAGCGCGATGTCCTTTACGCCATCGCCGTGCTTGTGCACGTGCGCCGCAATCTCGCTGTCGGGCCGCAAGGCGGTCGTGAGCACGAGCCGCACTCTGTCCTGCTCCAGAATGTAGCTCGCGCGATCGCGCGTTCCCGTCTCCGGCCCGCGGTACCCGAGGATCTTGTACCCGAAGACATTGCGGTAGAAATGTGCGGCCTGTTTCGCGTTACCGACGTAGAACTCTACGAAATCCGTTCCGTTGATCGGAAAGGTGTCAGTAACCTGCTCAGGTGCCGTAAGTGTCGCGGTTCCCATTACTTCTCCGGATTTCGGCGCGATGAGATTTGTGAGGCTTTTACGCCGCTGACGGGCTCTTCCTCACGGAAGGCGCGGCCTCACCCCTTAAATTAGCAAATACGACACCGCTACGTGGAGTGTTGGCGAAATGAAGAACTCGGTGGAGCAATGGTCCCGCCGCTTGCGACCGGATCCTCGCCAGACTCCGGGCGACCCGAGAGATCGAACACAACTTCGAGCGCATTCCCCGGCTCGACCGCATCCCACTTCGCGAACAGCTCGGCGCGCTTCGCTCTCACTCGGGCGAGATCGTCCTCGCTGAGCTGCCGCTCGGGCGGGAGACGGTTCTCCGCGCAGTACTCAGCCAGCCTCTGGTTCAGGTCGTCGGCAGCCACTCGCTCCGCAATGCGACGCTCGAGGTCGAAGAATCCCACGATCATCTCGGAGATGTTCGCCTCGGGCGGGAGCTTGCCGCGCGGCCACGGGCTCCCAAAATCAGAGAAATCCCAGCCCGTCGAGACGAGACCGTAGAAACCCTGACGGAGTCCGAGCGCGGTTTCGACGGCGTGGTGCGTGAGGTCGTGCTTCGGAAAGAAAGCCGCCTGCCCGCCCTGTTGCCGCTGCCACGTCGTCGTTCCATCAGCGCGCGTGCAGCTGAGGGAGTTGCGCCCGTCGGTCCCTTTCTTTATGCGAATGACGATGCGCTGTGCGTCCGGCATGGACGCTATCTAATGCAGGGTTTCGCCTTTCTCCAGCATCTCGATGAAGCTTCGCATTCTCTTCGCCCGAGTCTCTGCCTTCTTTGCGGTCTGCAGGCGCCAGAGGATCGCGTAGCTGATCGCTCGATTGAGCGTTTTGTAGAACGCCTTCGCCTTCGGGTGCCGGTCCAATTCCTTCTCGAAATCCGAGGGCACGGCGGCAGCGCTGGGAGAATCGTACGCGGCTTCCCAACGGCCGTCCTTCCTGGCGCGGTCGATCTCCTCGAGTCCGGCCNNTCCAGCCATAGCAGAGCGCCACTTCGACGCCCTCGGCGTACGTGATGGAGCTGACGCCCGAATTCCCGGTGCCCCGGGGACCGGAATATCGGTCAGTGCGGCGTTATGACTCGGGCAGGGTTTTCCTGTTTCGAGGGCACGCCCAGTGAAGGGCGCTCGGACATGAGACGCGCGGTGAAGCGCTGACCCTCTGAGAGCCGTTCGACTTCGAGCGCTATCGCATCAACTGCCTGGACGAGCGAATTGATGGTGCGCTCGACGCCCACTCCGCTATTGGCCAAGGCTGCATCCGCACCCAGGCGGGCCGCCCGTCTGGCGCCAAAATGAGCGCCAACCCACGCCGCGACAAATCCAACCACCGCAGCAATGCCTCCTGCCATACCAAAGAGGAGGAGATAGTGCTCGCGCAGCGTTCCGTTGAAAATCTGAGGAAGCATCGACATCACCGCCATTCTAAGTGGATTCCCATTATTCCAGTTACCTACGAGACAGGATACCCTGGGTTTCGGGCGCCGGCGCATTTCTGGCCGGTAGGTTGTTCACGATCGTTTCGTCTCCCGGCCACGGGCTTCCGCGAGCTTTTTCGCGATTCCGCGATAAAACGCGGCGTCGACGCTCTTGTTCTGCTCGTCCAGACCGAGCGCGGCGAGCTCGAGCGCGTAGAGAATGTTGCCGAGGTACAGCTGCGCGATTCCCGCAACAGTGTCGCGATCGTCACCCATGCGCGGGCGCAGGGGGAATCGGAGTGACATCGCGGTGGTCCGTGCCGGTCGATTCCGCGGAAAGAACGCGAACGACGACCGCGGTGATGTTGTCGTTGCCCCCGTTGACGTTTGCTTCCTGGATCAGGGCGTCGACGATCCGCTCCGGCTTGGCGCGCGACACGAGTAGCTGCTGAATGCGCCTATCTTCGACCAGCCCCGTGAGCCCGTCGCTCGCGAGAAGAAATGCATCGCCGACTCTGACCTCGCCGTCAAACACATCCGGCTCGATCTCGTCGGCCATGCCGATGCAACGGGTGATGACATTGCTCTGCGGGTGGCGTCTTGCCTGCTCGGGCGTGAGGAGACCCGCGTCGACCTGTTCCTGCACCAGCGAGTGGTCCTTGGTGAGCTGGCGCATATGGCCGTCGCGCACGAGGTAGATGCGCGAGTCGCCCACGTGTCCGACGATGAATCTCGTCTCGGAGAGAAGCAGGGCCGACACCGTGCTGCCCATGCCAAGCTTGTCGCGCTCGGTCCTGGTCCGCTCGTAGACGGCGCGGTTGGCATCGCGCAGGGCGTCGGTGACCCGCCCGTGCGAGTCGGCCGCTTCCAGATCGTTCAGGTCCGAGAGGTCGTGGCTCACCATCTCCACCGCCATCTCGCTAGCGACCTCGCCGGCCGCGTGCCCACCCATCCCGTCCGCGACTATGAATAGTCCGCGGTGAGCGTTGGCCGAAGCGTGAAGCGAGTCTTCATTACCCTTTCGAATCCGGCCGACATCAGTGCGAGCCGCAACAGCAAGGTGCACTAGCGGGAGCTCATTGGAATGGAAGGACTGGTGGGTGGTTCGGTTGATGGAGGGAACCCTCCTGGCCTCAAACTACGAACACGCGAAATGAGCGGCAAGCATCACCCCGCGCGCTTGAGCAGCGGCTCCGAGTCTCCCGCCTGCAGCCTCCAGAGCGTGTTGTAGAGGCCGCCCCTCTCCAGCAGCTCGCGGTGCGTCCCGCGCTCGGCTACTTCGCCGTGGTGCAGAACCAGAATCATGTCCGCGTTTGCGATCGTGCTGAGGCGGTGCGCCACCGCGATCGTCGTTCGTCCCGACACCAGCACGCTGAGCGCGGCATGGATCTCGGCTTCGATCTCGCTGTCGACTGCGCTGGTCGCCTCGTCCAGGAGCAGCAACGGCGCGTTCGCGGCGATCGCCCGGGCAAAGGAGAGCAGCTGCCGCTCGCCGACGCTGATCGATGCGCCCCGCTCGCCCAACACCTGACGATAGCCCTGCGGAAACCCTCGGATTATCCGGTCCGCGCCGACTTTCGCCGCCGCCTTCACCACGTCCTCGTCGCTGAGCGGATTCGAGAGCCGGATGTTGGTCGCGATGTCCCCCGCGAACAGGAAGATGTCCTGCTGAACGTAGCCGATCAGCGACCGCAGCTCGTCCAGCGGCATGGTTCGGATGTCGACTCCGTTGATAGTGATCCGCCCACGCTGGGGGTCGTAGAAGCGCATGAGCAGATTGACGATCGTCGTCTTCCCCGCGCCAGTGTGCCCAACCAGGGCGAGAGTCTCACCCGAACGCGCGGTGAATGTCACACCCTTCAGCACCCACTCGACCGGCACGGTCTCCGCAGGCTCTCCTCTCTTCTGTTTTGCCAGATGCGCAATGTCGTAGGCGAACCAGACATCCTCGAACGCCACCTCGACTCCGTTGCTCCTCTCCACCATTTCCGTGGGAGCGGCATTGTCGGGAACACTCGGAACCGTGTCGAGCAGCGTGAAGATTCGCTCCGAGCTCGCCATCGCTGTCTGCAGGATGTTGTACTTCTCGGATAGATCCTGAAGCGGCTGGAAGAATCTTCGCACCAGCTGCAGAAACGCCGCAACCGTGCCGACACTCAGGAGATTCGCGTGAACGCGCGACGCTCCTGCTACAATGAGGATCGCGAGCGCGACCGACGTCAGCAGCTCGATCGCCGGGAAGTAGAGCGCGTAGATCGTAATCGATTTCAGGTTCGCGTCCAGGTGCGACCGATTCAGCTCGTCGAAGCGCTGCGCTTCCCGCTTCTCCTGTCCGAACAGCTGCACGATTCGCATTCCCGTCAGTCTCTCCTGGAGAAACGAGTTGATGCGGGCGAGGCGTACCCGGATGTCGCGATAAGTATCGCGCACTCCCTTTCGAAACAGTCCCGATACCATGACCACGAATGGAATGACGGCAAACGAGGCCAGCGCCAGGCGCCAATCCATGATCAGCATGGCTGCGCTGATGGCTACCAGCGTGAAGAGATCTCCCAGGCCCGACACGACGCCCGAGGTGAAGAGCTCGTTCAGAGTTTCGACGTCTGACGTCACGCGCGTGATCAACCGGCCCGCCGGATTCCGGTCGAAGAACGACACCGAGAGCCGCTGCAGGTGCTCGAAGATCTCCATCCGCAAGTCGCGCATGACTCGCTGCCCGAGCAGGCTGGTGAGCCAGGTCTGGCCGTACGATGTGACGAATTCGGCCACCAGTGCGAGGAGCAGGAACGCGGTACAGGTGGCCACGATGTGCATGTCGCGGGCGGGCACTGCGACGTCGATCACCCGCCTGGTCAGCAGCGGCCCCACGACCTGGACCCCGCCCTCCACGCACAGAAGCGCAAATGCGCCGTACATGAGCGCGCGGTACGGGCGGGTGTAGACGAGCAGGCGACGCATCAGCTTGCTGTCGTACGCCTTGCCGAGGATGTCGTCTTCGTGGGTCAGAGTTGCGGGAGCAGTCATTCAGCCGTATCCTAGCCGGGTTACAGGTGCGACGCCACGCCAACAGGTCCACCTATGGTACGCGGGTTGCACTTTTTGCGGGCATCAATGTTCCATCCTGTCGGCTGACGTTTAACCCACACTGGAGGGAAGATGGGAATTCTTGCATGGATGGTTCTTGGACTGATCGCGGGCGCGATCGCCAAGGCCATCATGCCGGGCAATGACCCCGGCGGCATCATCGTCACTATGATCATCGGCATCGTGGGTGCGTTCATTGGTGGCTTCCTCGGGAACATGCTGACTGGAACCCCTCTAAATGGATTCTCCATCCAGAGCATCATTCTCGCGGTCATCGGCGCGCTCATCCTGCTGTGGATCTATCGCATGGCGACGAGGGGCCGCGGCGCGCCGCGCGTTCCCTAGCGCCGCACTCGCTTCACGCAGGTAAAGGGTTTGCCGCTCTGGCTCTATTGGATCGTTCTCGGCCTTGTCGCCGGAACACTCGCCAAGTTTCTGGTGCCAGGGCGGGACCCTTCCGGGTGCATCATCACCATCCTGCTCGGAATCGTCGGCGCCTTCATCGGTGGCTGGCTTGGAACTCGATTCTTCGGGTGGGGCACCGTGATGGCCGGAGAGTTTGACTTCCGCTCGATCGGCATCGCCACCGTCGGCGCCATAGTCCTTCTCCTGCTCGGGCGACTCGTCAGGCGATTATAGCCGAGCTGGCCTGCCCTCGACACGGCGGGCCATTCGGCAAATCTTCGGGGCCGCGCTTAGATTTCGGATGTGAAAGACAGTATCGTCATCCGCGGCGCCCGACAGCATAACCTCAAGGGCTTCGACCTCGAGATTCCGAGGCGAACCGTCACCGTCGTGACCGGCCCGTCGGGGTCGGGAAAGTCGTCGCTGGCGTTCGATACCATCTACGCCGAGGGTCAGCGTCGCTACGTCGAGTCGCTTTCGTCTTACGCTAGGCAATTCCTCGAGCGGATGGAGAAGCCGGACGTCGATTCCATCGAAGGACTGTCCCCGGCCGTAGCGATCGAGCAGAGGAATCCCACCAAGACCTCACGCTCCACCGTCGGCACGGCGACCGAGGTCTACGACTATCTCCGTCTCCTATGGGCGCGCGTGGGACACACATTCTGCCCGAAATGTGGAAGGGAGATAAAGCCGGACACAGTGCAGTCGGTAACCGACGCGGTTCTCTCCCTGCCGGGTGGCAACCGCTTCTATGTCACGTTTCCCCTGCGGCTTTCCAGCAAAGTCACGCACGACGTGGTGATCGAGAACCTCCGCGCGCAGGGATTTCTGCGCGTCGCCATCGACGGAGCCGTAATGCACCTCGACGAGCTCGCCGAATCCAAGCGCGACCTCACGCGCGCGAAGGAGCTGCTCGTAGTAGTTGACCGGCTGGCGGTCTCGCCGGAAAGCGCCGGACGCTTGAGCGACGCCGTCGGAACCGCGTTTGCCGAGGGCGAGGGAGACTGCGTAATCCTGTTCACGGATTCGATCGTGTCGCCCATAGACGGATTGACGGTGAGCAAGCTGCGCTTCACGGAGCGGTTCCAGTGCGCGAACGACGGCACGCTTGCGCCCACCCCCACGCCGCAGCTTTTCTCATTCAACAATCCGCGCGGCGCATGCACGCAGTGCAACGGGTTCGGGGCGATTCTCGAGTACGACGAGTCGCTGGTGGTCCCCCACCCTTCCCGCTCTCTGCGCGACGGAGCGATAGACCCGTGGACCAAGCCGCGGTACGACAACAAACGGCGGGCACTGGCGGAGTTCGCGGGTCGCGAGCGCATCCCGCTGGACAAGCCGTGGGATCAGCTCACCGCCGCGCAGCGAGAGCTGCTTCTTCATTCGAAGGCGCGCGGCTACAAGGGAATCTTTCCCTTCCTGCGTGATCTCGAGGAGAAGCGATACAAGCAGTACATCCGCGTTTTCCTCCGACAGTATCAGACAGCACAGGAGTGTCCGCTCTGTCACGGGACGAAGCTTCAGCCCGAAGCCCTCAATGTGCGGGTCGGTGGCCTCAACATCGCCCAGGTTGCGGACCTGCCCGTCGACCAGCTCTCGACCTGGCTAAACGAGCTGGCGCTTTCCGAATTCGAGCGCGGCGTGGCCGAGATGATCCTCAAGGAGGCGCGTGACCGCGTCACTTTTCTGAACGACGTCGGACTCGCGTACCTCTCGATGAATCGCGCTACGCGCACTCTGTCGGGCGGAGAGGCGCAGCGTATCGGCCTCGCCAATTCGCTGGGCTCGCAGCTCGTCGACACGCTGTACGTTCTCGACGAGCCGTCCATCGGTCTGCACGCGCGCGACATGGACAGGCTGCTCAAGCTGTTGCAGCGGCTGCGGGATGCGGGCAACAGCGTCCTCGTCGTGGAGCACGATCTGGCCGCGATCGAGATGGCCGACTACATGGTTGAGCTCGGACCCGGCAGCGGCGAGGCGGGAGGTCAGATCGTTTTTGCGGGGCCAATGAGCCGCGTCAGCGAAAGCCCGTTGACCGGTCAGTACGTGACGGGCGCGCGCTCGATTCCCCTCCCCGACGAGCGCCGCCGGCTCGGTCCGCGCTGGATCACGCTCTCCGGCGCCCGCCAACACAATCTCCAGGATGTGGACATCCGCATTCCGCTCGGCGCCTTGACCGTGGTGACC
>PKVB01000043.1 GCA_003131365.1 Gemmatimonadota bacterium
ACCGCTCGACGCAGCCGATCCTGAGCGTCACCAACACGCTCATCTCACGCGCGGCGGAAAGGTTCACCAAGAATCTCTGGACCGAGCGAACTGGGGGCGAAACACCGTGGCTCGTCGCCGCGCGGGACGAGCAGCAACAGACCCAGTTCGTCGTCGACCGGATCCTCGAGCTGCACGAAGAGGGAACGCGCCTCAGCGAGATCGCCGTGCTCTTTCGCGCCGGCTACATGTCGGCGGACCTCGAGATCGAGCTCACCAACCGCAAGATTCCGTTCGAGAAATGGGGCGGGCTCAAGTTCCTCGAGGCAGCACACGTAAAGGACNNGCTGGCGTTTCTCCGCATCCTCGAGAACCCGCGCGACGAGGTGAGCTGGTATCGCCTGCTGCTCCTGCTACCCGGGATCGGAGACGCAACCGCGCGCGCCGCGATCGACGCGATGGCTGTGGCGGCGTGGGAATCGACCGCCTTCGGCCGCTACAGCCCACCGCCCAGGGCGAAAGCCGCGCACGCCGCGCTCGTCGGTTTGCTCGATGGACTCCGCGCGGGCCCGATTCAGGACGAAGCGCAGGTCGCCGCCGATATCGCGCGCGTCCGGTTGCTGTACGACAACATTCTCCGCGAACGTTACGACAAGGTAGAGCCACGCCTGGCCGATCTCGATCAGCTCCAGATCATCGCCGCCGGCTATCCCGATCGCGCCACCTTTCTCTCGGCGCTCGCGCTCGAGCCGCCGCAGGCGACACAGGACCTCGCGACCGGCACTCGCGAAGATGACGATTGTCTCATCCTCAGCACCGCGCACTCGGCCAAGGGCAAGGAGTGGGATGCGGTGTTCGTGATCTGGGCCGTGGACGGCTGGTTTCCATCGGCCCGCTGTCTCAACAACGACGATGAGACGGAAGAGGAACGCCGGCTCATGTACGTCGCGCTCACCCGCGCCCGCAATCATCTGAGCGTGTCCTACCCGCTCAACGCCTACTCGTCGCGGCGCGGTGCCGACTATTCGCTCGACCAGTTGTGCCGGTTCTTCGATCGTGAAGTTCGCGACAACATGCAGCGCGTCGCCCTCGGATCCGACGCAGCGCCCGCGCCCGCCGAAGAGGTGAGAAAGGAGCCGCTACTCGATCTTCGGGCTTTGCTGAGGTCGAGATTTTCTGGCAACTGAGCGCCTTTGACCTCTGGCACCCCGTTCAGTTGCAGTTGCACCTAGTACCCGACCCACCTGCGCAAAGCCAGAAACGGGTCCTTCGGCTCACCCTTCGCCAGCCCGATGACGCGCCCGATCGTCCGCTTGAGATCGCGCCCTTCCTTCTCATAAACGCGATCGAACACATCGAGATCGCTCGCGTATACTCGTCGCGCCAATAGCGCCGCGTTGTTCAGTTGCACCCGCTCGCCGTATAGAGGGTTGATGGTCTTGAGCCGCGGCGCGATTTCGTTGACGAGCGCGACGCGGGTACGCAGGTAGACGGTGTCGCGCGCGGCAATCCGGGCCTCCTTATTGGAAGGGTGAGCCGCGTATGCCGAGTCGAGCGACCTGATCACCCTCGTCCAGAAATTCGCGAGCAGCTTGTCGTCCTCCCACTCCGCGTCCACCTTTGCCGCCGCTGCCTCCTGGCCACGCGACCTGAAGAACGCCGCCGCGCCACGCGCTCCCACGAACATCGCAAAGGATTCGTTGAACGGCGCCTGTCCCGATGCGTAGAAGGTGTTGTGGGTCAGCTCGTGAATCACCGTGTTGGCGAGATCGAGCGAGTCACCCTTGAGCGTGGTGTTGAGGAGCGGATCGTTGAAAAACCCGAGAGTGCTGAATGCATCGGAGGGCCGGACGTACACATCGAATCCATCCGCCGCGAGATTCTTCGCATCCCGCTTCGCCACATCGAAATCGAAGTAGCCTTTGTACGGGACTCTTCCGACGATCGGAAACCACCAGGTGTAGGGCTTCAGCGTGTCCCGGTAAGCAGCCGATACTACAAGCACCAAAGTGTCATGATCTAGGCGCGAGTATGTCGTGAAACTGTCTTTAGTTCTTAGCCGAAGACTGTCTTTTGCGTACTGACGGGCGGCCAAAACCACCTTCAGCTTCGCTCGCGACTCCGGCGAAGTCCTCGGATCCGCCACGATCTCGGAAATCGGCTGACGCCGACTCAATATCTTGGCCTCCTCCCACGCCCCACGACTGAGGTAACAAGCTGTGGGAGCAGAGATTAGACCCAACACAGCCGCACAAACCGCTATCGCGAGGATACCGCGTCGCATATTCTTATCATGTGTCCTTCGTCCACCTCCATTGCCACTCTGAATACTCGCTTCTCGATGGCGCAAACCGCATCGATGATCTCATCAATAAAGCGCTGGAGTTCGAACAGCCCGCCCTCGCCATAACCGATCACGGTAACCTTCACGGGGCGTGGGAGTTCCAGGAAAAGGCCAAAAAAGCGGGGCTCAAGCCGATCATCGGCATGGAAGCCTATGTCGCGCCGGGCGATAGACGCGCCCGCGACCGCATCGGAGGAGATCGGGGCAAACCCTACTACCACCTCGTCCTCCTCGCACAGAACGCGACCGGGTACAAGAATCTAGTCAAGCTGTCCTCCCTCGCCTACACGGAAGGTTTCTACGCCAAGCCACGCGTCGATCGGGAGCTGCTCGCCAAATACAGCGAAGGCATCGTCGTCTCCTCCGCCTGCATGGCCGGCGAGATCGCGCACCACTTGCTCTCCGACGAGTACGACCAGGCTCGCGCGGCTGCGTCCTGGTACGCCGACGTCTTCCGGGATCGCTATTACCTCGAGGTACAGGCACACGATTCCGAGAACCAGGCGACCCTCAACCGCCGCGTCTTCCAGCTCGCCGAAGAGCTGAGTCTCCCGGTCCTCGCCACCAACGACACGCACTTCCTCACCCGCGACGATCACGACGCGCACGACGTCCTTCTCTGCATCGGGCTCGGCAAGGATTACTCCGACACCAACCGGATGCACTACGACGAGGGGCTCTACTTCAAGAGCGCGCCCGAGATCGCCGAGCGATTCCCCGGGCGCAAGGATGTCCTCGAGAATTCGCTGCGCATCGCTGACGAGAGTGCGATCCAGTTCTCGAAACAGTACCGCGTCCCGTCTTTCCCCCTCCCGTCGGGAGTCGAGACGGAGAATGAGCTGCTCGTGCGCCTGGCCGAGGAAGGTGCAGTCAGGCGCTACGGCACCCCGCTCCCCGCCGACGTGCGTGAGCGGCTCGACTACGAGCTTGGCGTCATCACAAGCACCGGGTACGCCGGCTACTTCCTCATCGTCGAGGACTTCATCAGGGCCGCGCGCGACAAGGGGATTCCCGTCGGGCCGGGCCGGGGATCCGCTGCCGGCTCGCTCGTCGCCTACTCGCTCCGCATCACCGACGTCTGCCCGCTCAAGTTCGATCTTCTCTTCGAGCGCTTCCTGAATCCTGAGCGCGTCTCGATGCCCGACATCGACGTCGACTTCTGCTTCGAGCGGCGCGGCGAAGTCATCGAGTACGTGCGCCAGAAGTACGGTCGCGATTCGGTCGGCCAGATCATCACCTTCGGAACCTTGAAGTCCCGCGCCGCCATCAAGGATGTGGGCAGAACTCTGGGATTCAGTCCGGCCGAGACCGATTATCTCGCCAAGCTGGTGCCGAACCACCCCAACTTTCAGCTCACCGTCAAGGAAGCGATCGAGCGGATTCCCGAGATTCGGGAGTTCTACAAAGTGCGCAAGGAGGACAGCCGCGAAGTAGTCGAGCGAAAGGAGCGCTACCGCCGGCTCCTCGACTACGCCATCAGACTCGAGGGACTCTCCCGCCATGCGGGAGTGCATGCCGCTGGTATCGTCATCGCGCCGGGCCCGCTCGACGACTACGTCCCGATCTGCACCCAGGCTTCGAAAGGCTCCGGGTCGTCCAACGGCAACGAGGATTCCGTCGTCGTTACGCAGTACGACATGAACGCGCTCGAGCGCGCGGGCATGCTCAAGATGGATTTCCTCGGTCTCACGACTCTCACCGTCATCAGCGACGCGCTGCGAGGAATAGGCGAGCGCACGGGCTCGGCGCCCGACCTCGACGCGCTTCCACTCGATGACCCCGAGACGTATCGCCTCCTCCGTGCGGGCAGAACCGTCGGCGTCTTCCAGTTCGAGTCCCCGCTGGCGACCGACATGCTGAAGAGCATCCGAGCTGATGCCTTCGACGATCTGGTGGCGTCGAATGCGCTGATGCGCCCGGGCCCGCTCGACGCCGGAATGCACAAGGTGTACATGCGACGGAAGCGCGGCGAGGAGCCGGTCTCCTACATTCTCCCCGAGCTCAAGCCGATTCTCGAGACCACCTACGGCGTCATCACCTACCAGGAGCAGGTGATGCGCATTGCGCAGACGCTGGCGGGAATATCACTCGCCGAAGCGGACGTGCTGCGCAAGGCCGTGGGGAAAAAGGACGCCGAGCTGATTCGCGCCGAGCTGGGCAAGTTCATCGAGAAGGCGGTGGGGCTCGGACACGATCGCACGATCATCGAGGAGATCGCGAGCCAGATCGAGACCTTCGGCCGCTACGGCTTCAACAAGTCCCACGCGGTGGCGTACTCGATCATCTCGTACCATACGGCTTGGCTCAAGGCTCACTTCCCCGCCGATTTCATGGCGGCGCTCCTCTCGTCGCAGATCGGCGACACCGACAACGTCGTCAAGTACATCAACGAGGCGCGGCAGCTCCACGTACCCGGCGCAAAGGAGCCGGGACTCGAGATCCTGCCCCCCGATGTCAACGAATCCGGCTACAAGTTCACGGTGATCGGCGAGACGAAACTCCGCTTCGGCCTTGGCGGCATTCGCAATGTCGGACGCACCGCCATCGATTCGATCATCAACGCGCGCAAAAAAGACGGTCCCTTCCTGTCGGTGTTCGACCTCTGCGAGAGAATCGATCTTCGTGTCTGCAACAAGCGCGTGCTCGATGCGCTCGTTCACGCCGGAGCGATGGATTCGCTGGGAGGACACCGGGCACAGCTCGCGGCGGCGCTCGATCTCGCTATCCGCGAGGCTTCGCTTAAGCAGGAAGACTTTGTGACCGGGCAGGCGTCGCTCTTCGGCGCCCCGGCAGGCGAGACGGAGAAGGCCGGGTCCTCGCACAGCCTTCCCAACATCCCGACGTGGACCGAGTCCGAGCGTCTGGCAAAGGAAAAAGAAATCCTCGGCTTCTACATCTCCGGCCATCCGCTCGAGAGATTTCGCACCGAGGCGGAGATTTTCGCCACGCACACTGTCAGCGACCTGGGCAAGTGGCGCCCCGAGCCGATGACGCTCGCCGTCGTCGTCACGAACATCAAGCGCCAGATGAGCAAGAAATCCGGCTCCGAGTTCGCGCGGTTGACGATCGAGGATTTTTCCGGATCCGCGGAAGTCCTTATCTTCCCGGAGAAGTGGGCGACACTCAACGACCAGATCCGCGCGGACGTGCCGATGCTCATCAAGGGCGCCTACTCGAGACGCGACGAGGGCGGCGACAACCCCGCCTACATCGTAGACTCGGCAACGAAGCTGGCCGAGATGCGTACTAATGGACAGGTGACCGTTGCGATCGACCTCTCGAAAGGCGCATACTCGGGTGATGTGATGTCAGATGTGCGCGTGATCGCCGAGACCTACCCTGGCTCGGCGCCGCTGGAGTTCCGCTGGAGCGATGGGACGGGCTCCCAGGCGCGCCTGCGCTCGAGGTCTCTGACACTGGCCGCCGATGGCGCGACATTGAGCGCTCTGCGTAATATTTTGGGCGAGTCTTCCGTTAAACTGCAACGGGGGAGCTGACTGGTGGCATCAGCAACACAACTCGAGTTCGAGAAGCCGATCGCCGAGCTGGAAAGGCAGATCGACGAAATCAAGAAGACCGCGGGCGAGAGCCAGCTCAGCGTCGCCGAGGCGATCGAGCCCCTCGAGCGGAAGCTCGAAGATCTGCGCGAGGAAGTTTACAGGAACCTCACGCCGTTTCAGCGCGTTCAGGTCGCCCGTAACCCGAGGCGGCCATTCACCGCCGACTATATCAAGCTCGCGTTTACCGATTTCATCGAGCTCCATGGCGACCGCGCTTTCCGCGACGACGCCGCAATCATCGGCGGCTGGGCGCGTCTCGACGACGACACCGTGATGGTGATCGGTCATCAGCGTGGCCGCGACACCAAGGAGCAGCTGAAGCGGAATTTCGGAATGCCCCATCCCGAGGGGTATCGCAAGGCGCTTCGACTGATGAAGCTCGCCGAGAAATTCCACGTTCCCGTGCTAACGTTCATCGACACTCAGGGCGCATGGGCCGGCCTTGGCGCCGAGGAGCGCGGTCAATCCGAAGCGATAGCGCGGAATCTGTACGAGATGAGCCAGCTGCAGGTTCCGATTATCGCCACGGTAATCGGCGAAGGCGGATCAGGCGGTGCGCTCGCGCTGGGAGTCGCCGACCGGGTGCTGATGATGGAGAACGCGGTGTACTCGGTGATTTCCGTCGAGGGATGCGCGGCGATTCTGTGGAAGGACGCCAAGAGCCCCGAGATGCGCGAGAAGGCGGCGACGGCGCTGCGTATTACCGCGCCCGAGCTGCTCGAGCTCAAGGTGATCGACGAAGTGATTCCCGAGCCCAAGGGTGGAGCGCACGCGGATCATGAGACAGCGGCGAAATCGCTCCAGGCGGTTGTGAACCGCCACCTGGAGGAGCTCCGCAAGATGCGACCTGAGAAGTTGGTGAGGCGTCGTAGGCAGAAGTTCCTCCGTCTCGGCGCGTGGACGGAATAACGCGTGGCGCACCTCGTCGAAGTCGCCTTCAAGGGCAACCGTAAGGAGTTCTTTCTCTGGGATTATCCCGATCCGCCGCCGCTCCACGCGGCCGTGATCGTCGATGTCGATCGCGGAGAGGACCTGGGCCATATCCACGCCCTCGGTGATCTCGCCCAGAAGAGAAACGGCGGGTGCTCGCACGGCTGCGGCTCGTCGCTTCCCGAGCGGAAGGCCCTGCGTCTCGCGACCGAGAAGGATCGCGGACTCTCGAAGGATCTCGATCGGTTGAACGAGGACGCCCGTCGCAAGGCGATGGAGCGGGTGAAAGCCAACGGACTCGGCATGAAGCTATCCGACGCCGAGTGGCAGTGGGATCGCAAGAAGCTGACGCTCTATTTCACCGCCGACAAGCGCGTCGATTTCCGGAATCTCGTGCGCGATCTCGCGTCGCTCTTCCGCACGCGCATCGAGCTGAAGCAGATCGGCGTGCGCGATGAAGCCAAGCGGCTGGACGGTATTGGGCGCTGCGGCAGGCAGTATTGCTCCGCGTCCTGGCTTCCCGAGCTGAGGCCCGTGAACCTGGGTGTTGCCAAGGATCAGCGCCTGTCGCTGAATCCGTCGCAGATCTCTGGAGCCTGCGGGCGGCTGATGTGCTGCCTCCGCTACGAGCACGAGTTCTATGTTCAGAGCCGCAAGCGCTTTCCCAAGGAAGGCCGGATCTTCGTGACCAGGCTCGGCGAAGAGAAAATCGTGAGCGTGGACATCTTCCGCGAGCGCATCACACTCCGCGGAGTAGAGGGAGACGCGCGGCTGCTCACGCTCTCCGAGTTCAAGGAGGAGACGGAGGAGCTGACGGGCGTCGCTGCCCCCGTCACGAACGGCGACGAGGAAGAGATCGCCGCCGAGGGAATTCGTCCCGACGAGATCTCGCCCGAGCTGCTCTACACGGCCGAGCACCCGGTATTCATTCCCCCCGGTGAAAGCTTCGCCGAGCGTCGGCCGAACCCCAATGCCACGGCCAATGACAGCAACGCGCGCGACGCCGAAGGTTTGGCCAAGCGCAGGCGTGGAAGGCGCGGCGGCCGTCGCGGGCGCGGTGGCGACGAGCCAAATTCCACGGGCGGCCACTAGTTGGCCAAGTACTTCCTCACCACGGCGATCGACTACGCCACGGCCGACCCACACCAGGGTCACGCCTATGAGAAAATCGGCGCCGACGTCATAGCACGCTATCATCGCCTCCTGGGCGACGATGTGCATTTTCTGATCGGAATGGACGAGCACGGACAGAAGGTCGCGCAGACGGCCGCCGAGCGGAGAGTCTCGCCCCAGGAGCTGGTCGACGCGGTGGCGGACAGCACCGAGGAAATCTGGCAGTTGCTCGGAATCTCGTACGATCAGTTCATCCGCACGACCGACCCCGCCCATAAGGCAGGCGTGAAGCGGCTGATCGAGCAGATCTTCGACAACTCTCCCAATGATTTCTACGAAAAGGCGTACGCGGGCTGGTACTGCGTCGGTTGTGAATCGTTCAAGCAGGACAACGAGATCGTCGACGGGAAGTGCATCCTGCACCCGACGCGCACGCTCGAGTGGGTGGAGGAGAAAAACTGGTTCTTCCGTCTCAGCGCATACTCTGATCGTCTGAAGAAACTCGTATCGACCGAGGAGTTTCTTCAACCGAAATCGCGTCGCAACGAGATTCTTTCGTTGATCGACTCGGGGCTCGAGGACGTCTCCGCCAGTCGCAGCCGGTTCTCGTGGGGCGTTCCATTTCCCCGGCCGACGAGCGACGGGGAGGTACAGACGACTTACGTGTGGTTCGACGCTTTGCCGAATTACCTGACCGCGACGGGGTTTCCGAATCCTGATTTCGAAAAGCTCTGGCCCGCCGATTTGCATTTGATCGGAAAGGACATCACGCGCTTTCACGCGTTGATCTGGCCCGCAATGCTGATGGCGGCGGGTCTCGAAGTACCAAAGCGAATTTGGGTGCACGGCTTCGTGCTCGTCGGTGGCACGCGCGTGAGCAAGTCGGCGGGGGGCAATCTCGACCTGCGCGATGCCATCGGACGATTTGGCCCCGACGCGTTCCGTTATTTCCTGATGCGCGAGATCCCGTTCGACGNNCTCGGCAATCTCGCCAGCCGCACGATCTCGATGGTCGAGCGCTACTGCGGTGGTGTCGTGCCGAGGGGCGATCGCAACGAGATAGACACCGCGGACGCGAAGGATCTCGAGGCGTACCATGCCTCGATCGGTCCGAAGGGATTTCTCCTCCACGAGGCGCTTCGGGCCGTGTGGCAGACGATCGCCCGCGCGAACGAGTACGTGGATCGGCAGGCGCCGTGGAAGCTGGCCAAGGATCCGGCGAATCGTGCCGAGCTGGAGAGCGCACTCGCGACGCTGGTACGACAGCTCGCACGAGAAGCCGTGTACGTCTGGCCGTTCATGCCCAACAAGGCGGAGGAGCTCTGGAAAGCGCTTGGCGCGCCAGGCTCAGTGGGCGAGATGAGATTCAACGGGCTCGAGAAGCTGAACCCTACCGGATGGAAAGTGCAGAAAGGGCCATCGCTCTTTCCCAAGAAGGAAGCAGAGGCAGAATAAGAAAGGGGTCGCCGGCAAGGGCGACCCCTTTCTTAAAATTGGGNNGCGCGTTATACTCGAGCCCGCGTAGTCGTGACTCTACCTGTTGGCAGTATTATCCAGACAGGTCTTGTTCGTAGCTCCACACGCTGTTGTTGTGGCTGCAACTGTGATATCGCCTCGCGCCGTAACCGTGTAGACCCTGCCGAAAACAAACGAGACCCCGGTTCTGGTCATCGCATTGGTTGCCGATCCGGTGTACCGGGTACTCAGATCATACACGCCGGCAGGTATTGCAGTGAATGCGCCCGCGCCCTTGTACGCGACCTCAGACCCGATCGCGTACTCAGTGTTGGGTGCCACCGTATTCTTTGCATATAGCGTCATCGGATTCGCGTTCGAGATCGCGTGGACGAATCTGACTGTCGCGACCGTAAAATCCGTTGGTGGGACGACAGGATCTTCCACCACGAACGCGTCGACCGTTTTCGCGGTGGCATCGTAGAATCCACTCATGAAGTACGAGTAGTATTTGCCGTCCTCGATGGTCGTCGTGAGCGGCGAAATGGACAGATCCTTATCCGTGGTCGCAGCGATCTTCCCCGTCAATGTGTATTGGCCAGGAGCGATGGCCTCGTAAGCGCCGCCCGCTCCGACTCCGCCGTAAGCGACTCCCGTTGTCGCCTCAACTCCATCGACGGAGTTGGTGATCGCCGTCATCTTCGTTGTATTGGCGTAGAAATTCACGCCGGGTGCATTCACGCCAAAATTGAAGAATCTGATGCGGGAAGCGGCGGGCGGNNATGTCCCGCACCGGATCCTTTGAACACGCTGAGAGCACGCCCGCACAGAGCAGTGCCGCAATGTATGAGTGTCTATTCATGGTCGGTTACGGTAGGGTGATCCAGAGTGGTTTGGTGTGATAATCCGCGGCAAGTCCGCCGATCGCGTTCAGGCCCGCAACGTTCCAGACATACTCCGAGTTGTACCTTGGCCTGATGCGCTGCACCAGCTGGCCGCCATTGGCACCATAGAGAGTGGTTGGCGCTGTAAAGCCGCGGAAGATCTCCGTTCCGCTTACGGGATCGACATCGGTGTAGTGGTACCGGCGCATGTCCATCCACAGTTCGTTGTGCCCCCACGCCCATTGAGCGATGTACTTCTGGGACATGATGTGTGAAAGCGTGAGCGTCGCGGGAACGATCGACGGCGACGCAAGGAAGTTCGCTTTCTCCGTTGCCGTGATTTGCGGCGGCGACTGGTTATTATCCAAGTTCCGCGCGTTCACGAAATCGATGTGTGACGAGATTCCGTTCGTATACGCAGCGAGTGCTGTGGCCTGATCTCCCATTCTCAACGCCGCTTCGGCCTTGATGAACTGCAGCTGGGAGTAAGTCATCAGCGGGATCTTCGCCTTGTCATCGAAGAGATACCGACCTGGCAGCCCCAGCCCCCCAGTGCCGGCATAGCCGAAGAAATTGTTTGGCTGCACCCCCGTCGCGAGCGCGCCAAACCCGGTGAGATTCGGGTCCAGACCCCGATACACTCCATCCGGTGCAGGAGACAGCATCCGACTGATACGTGGATCAGGAGCGCCGGGGAACTGAGTTCCGTTCATCAGATTCACTATGAACTGCGTCTGCCGGTAAAGCGTGATGTTGTTCCTGCTGCGTCCCCAGAAATTGTAGTCGTCAAAGGGATTTGCGTTCGGATAAGTGAGCAGCGCGTCATCAGCATTGCTCGCGAAGGACCTGTCGACATCGGCGATCACCGCCGCTGGGTCGTAAGCTGCCTTATTCGAGTAGTGATTGAGCATCATGGCACGCATCCCGTACGCAACCTTTAACCACTTGGTACGGTCGCCGTTGTAGATATGGTCGCCCTTGGCCAGGTAGGCCTGGTTCACAGCCCCGTCGGTTTTCTGCAGCAGCACGATCGCGCTATCGAGGAGCCTGCTAATCTCCTGATAGGCGTACTCCTGGGTGTCGTAATCGAATGCCGTTCTCGATTGGTCGATCGCTTCCTTGACGATGATCTCGCCGTGAAGGTCGGTGAGCACCTGCCAGCCCCACGCCTTTAGCAGCAGGCCGACACCAAGGAGATCCCAGCGCTGCTCTGCCTGGGCTTTGGTATTCATGTCAATAAGGCCCTGGCCGAGGGACCAGTAAACGTCGCGCCACTGCTCCGCGCCATTGTCGCTTCCTGGATCGTATCCCATTCGCCCCCAGGTCAGCTCCGGACTGACTGCGGTACTGGTCGAGTACCACTCCTGGGTGTAGTGCCCGACGAATCGGCCGTCGTATTGCGGCGACGTCACCATCCAGTGCAGCATTGGGGGGAGGTACAAATTCGCCGTGACGGTCTGGGGCGCGTTCGGATTGGTATTTACATCAAGGTAGTCGCTGCAGCCGTACGACAGGCTCAGCGACGCCACGAGTATTGCTGCGTATCTGGTTTTCATTTTAGAGTCCCATCCGGAAGCCGAAATTGAAACCGCGAGGCATCGGGAAATTGCCGAAGTCGATACCCGTGCCTCCCGAACCACCCACTGCGGCGCTATTGCCGTTGACGATCGGATCCAATCCTCTGTAGTTGGTGCGCAGGAAAAGGTCTGTGCCTTTGACGAACGCGCTAGCGTTCTTAGTGCCCAGAAATCCTTCGGGAAGAGCGTAACTCAACTGGATATCCCTGAGCCGCACCCAGTTGACGTTCTTCTGGATGAACAGTTCTTCGCTCATGTTGGTGTAGTAGGCAGTCTGGACCGCCGGCACAATCACGATGTTGTTCACGGTCGGCGTGGCGCTGTTCTCTTTTCCGTCTTTCAAGACGCCAGGGATAACGAGCGGATCGTTCCTGTTGAGCGTCGACATGGTAAGACCGTGCGTCGTCAGATAATGGTCGGTAGCATCGAACACATCTCCACCTCTCCGGAAATCGAGGAGAAAGTCCAGCGACAGTCGATTGTGCTTGAACGTGTTAGTGAGTCCGATGGTGTAGTTCGGTTGCCGATCGTAACCGCGATCAATGAAAATCGACGACCGGAGCGGTATACCATTGCTCGGATCGATCAGGATGGCGCCCGCATTGTTTCGGAGATAGTACATGCCAGTCAGTGACATGGTCGACAACCCGGGCGCGGTGCCGTTTCGCACGTTCCCGTACAGCCACGTATCCGAGACATAGGACTCTGGCAACGCATGCG
>PKVB01000154.1 GCA_003131365.1 Gemmatimonadota bacterium
TCATCGGCGGCCCGATGATGGGGCAGGCGCTGGCCAATCTCGACGCGCCGGTGATCAAGGGGACGACCGGCGTGGTGGTGCTCGAGAAAGGCGAGACGCGCGAGGCGGCGGTGTACCCGTGCATCCATTGCGGGCGCTGCCTCGACGCGTGCCCGGTGTTCCTCAATCCTTCGCTGCTCGGCGACTTCGCCCGCACGCAGCAGTACGAGCAAATGGTCGACCTGCATCTCTCCGACTGCATGCTGTGCGGCTCGTGCGCGTACGTCTGCCCTGCGAACATCCCGCTGTCCCAGCTGTTCCAGGCGAGCAAGCTCGCACTAAGGCGCGCACAGCCGGCGGTGGCATGAGCACCGAGAAACTCATTGTCACAGCGTCGCCGCACATCCGGTCACAGGACTCCGTACCGCGGATCATGTGGCACGTCGTGGCGAGCCTCGTCCCGGTGGTGCTGGCCGCAGCGTGGTTCTTCGGTGTGAGCGCACTGCTGCAGATCGCGACGGCAGTGATAGCAGCAGTTCTCACCGAGCGTCTAACCGGAAAGGGCGGCGCGATCGCCGACGGCTCGGCAACGATCACCGGACTTCTGTTAGGCCTCACACTTCCCGCTGGATTTCCGCTCTGGATGACGGCGCTCGGCACCGCGTTCGCGATCATCTTCGGCAAGCAGGTGTGGGGCGGGCTCGGCCAGAACGTGTTCAACCCGGCGCTCGTCGGCCGCGCATTCCTGCAGGCTGCCTTCCCGGTGGCAATCACCACGTGGCCCTCGCCAGGCGGCGGATTCTTCGCCCTACACGGCGACCTGTTCGCAATCCCGCTCACGCATCCGTTGCCCAACGCCGTGACGTCGGCGACTCCCCTCGGATTGCTCAAATTCGAAGGAAAGGGCACGGCGATCAGCAATCTCGTGATCGGCAGCACCGGCGGCTCGCTCGGTGAAACGGCGGCGCTCGTAATCCTGGCTGGAGGCGTGTACCTCGCATGGCGCGGCTATCTGAACTGGCGAGTTCCGGTGAGCATCCTGGCCACCGTGATGGCGTTGAGCTCCATCATCCATTTCATTGACGCGACCAAGCCCGGCGCGCTTTTCATGATCTTTTCCGGCGGTCTGATGCTCGGCGCCGTGTACATGGCGACCGACATGGTGACGTCGCCGATCACCAATCTCGGCAAGTTGGTATTCGGCGTGGGCATCGGAATACTCGTCGTGGTGATCCGGGTGTGGGGCGGGCTCCCCGAAGGCGTGATGTACGCGATCCTATTCATGAACGCTCTTACGCCGTTCATCAACAGGGCCACGCAGCCGCGGGTCTTTGGTACCCGGCTCGTGAGCGTGACATGAGCCCTCACGCGCATCACGGGCCGCCGAGCGCGCCGAACGCAGTCGCGGTGACTCCGCCGGCGACGGCCAAGGCGCCCGAGGTTTCGTCGTGGAAGCTGCTCGCCACGCTCGCGATTGGCGGCGCGGCGGCGGGGCTTCTGGTGGTCGCGGTCTACAAGGCCACTCTGCCGACCGTCGAGAAGTACGCGGCGGCAAAGGAAGCGGGCGCCGTGCGCGAGGTGCTCAAGGCACCTGCGCGCTGGGACACGCTATACCTGCAGAAAGGCGTCCTCACCAGATCGCCCACTGCCGGTGACGATCGGAAGGGATTGCCAAAAGCCTATCTGGGATTCGACGCGGCCGGAAACAGACTCGGCGCCGCTGTGACCGCACAGGAGCCCGGATTTCAGGAGGAGGTTCTTCTGATGATCGGGTTCGAACCCTCGAACGGGACGCTCATCGGTTTCAAGGTGCTCGACGAGAAGGAAACCCCCGGACTCGGTGACAAGATCGAGCGCGACACGTCGTTTGGGTCACAGTTCGTTGGCCGCGTCGCGCCGCTCAAGGGTGTGAGGGCGCGCAATGCCACCGATCAGAGCCAGGTGCAGACAATCACCGGTGCGACGATTTCCTCGCGGGCAGTGATTCGCATCATCAATCACGCCGTGGAGCGGTGGCAGCCGTTGCTCGTCGCCTACGAGAGGGGAGCGGCGCAGTGACCACCACTCTCGCTCCCGCGACGGCGCCCGATCTGATTCCCGGCGCCTGGCCTCCCGCGGCACCCGAATTCGTTCCCGGCGCGCCGCCTCCGGCGACGCTTTGGGCCGACACCTGGCGCGGCATCGCCAAGGAGAACCCCGTGCTCGTGCAGATGCTCGGGATGTGCCCCACGATGGCCGTCACCAATGTGCTCGCCAACGGCATCGCAATGGGCGTCGCGACGATGTTCGTGCTCGTCGGCTCTGGGCTCTTCGTCTCGCTCCTACGGAAGTACATCGCACACGAGGTGCGCATTACCTCGTACATCCTCATCATCGCGACTTTCGTAACGCTCGCCGACCTGCTCCTCGCAGCGAGTTTCCCGGAGATTAGTAAGGCGCTCGGGCCGTTCATCCCGCTCATCGTCGCCAATTGCCTCCTGCTCGGGCGCGCTGAAGCGTTCGCGGCGAAGGTCGGGCCGGTGCGTGCGGTGGCCGACGGAATGGGAATGGGCATCGGCTTTACGCTCTCGCTCGCGGCGATGAGCGCGATCCGTGAACTGCTCGGCCGTGGTTCTCTGCTCGGTTTCGACATCCTCGGGCCCGGCTGGGAGCCGTGGGTGTTCATGGTGCTTCCCGCGGGCGGATTCTTCACGCTTGGATTGCTGCTCATCACGGCTGCCTGGATAGACGAGCTCCGGCGGAAACGACGCCTAGTGGTGGCAAAATGAGCAACCTCGCCTGGATCTTCGTCTCCACCCTCCTGGTGAACAACTTCACGCTGGTGATGTTCCTCGGGCTATGCTCGTTCTTCGGCGTCACTGCCAAGATCGAGACTGCGTGGCGGCTCGGCCTGGCAAACACCTTCGTGCTGATCATCACCGCGGTGAGCGCCTGGATACTTAACACTTACATCCTGACTCATACGCCGTACCTGCGCACGATTGCCTTCATCGTCGTGATCGCGTCAGCGGTGCAGATCGTCGAGATGGGCGTGAAGAAGTATCTGCCCGTGCTATTCCGCCAACTCGGCATCTACCTGCCGCTCATCACCACTAACTGCGCGATTCTCGGGCTGGCGCTCTTCCAGACGAGCCGGCACTACACCTTCGTCGAAGGGCTCGTCTTCGCGCTTGGAGCAGGTTTCGGGTTGACCCTCGCGCTGTCGCTGCTGGCCTCGATTCGCGAACGAATGGAAGTGGCGGACGTTCCCGTAATCGCCCGACGGATGGGATTGGTGCTTGTCGCCGCCAGCTGTCTTTCACTGGCATTCNNCATTCATGGGATTCGCGGGGATGGGGAGCCAATGAGGGAAACGATCATCGCAATGGTATTGATGGCCTCGCTGTTCGTGCTGTTCGGTGCAATCAAGTACCGCGGCTGCACCGGACATTGCGCGGGGTGCACAGGCGCCTGCGGGCGTCACATCGAGGGAGATCAAGATGTCGAGTGACCCGTTCCTTCGCCGGCATCCTGACCGGCGCGAGTTCCTGACCATGGGCATAGGCGTGTTCGTGGCGCTCTCGCTGCCGCGGGCGCTGCGAAGGCACACCTTGCTCGTAAAACGCACCGTACCGCTGATGGGCACGATCGCCGAGGTGCAGGTCGCGCACGCGGACGAACGGTTCGCCGAGGATGCCATCGATGCCGCGATCGCCGAGCTCCAGTGGGTGGAACGGACGATGACCCGGTTCCGGAGCGACTCCGACATCGGGCGCGCCAACCTCGGTGCCGGGCGCGATGGTGTGCGGGTGACACCCGAGACCGCCTTCGTGATTGCGGCCGCGCTGCGCGCTTCGTCGGCGAGCGATGGCCGGTTCGATCCGGCCGTCGGCGCGGCGTCGGAATTGTGGGATGTGCTCAACCGTCACGAGCCGCCCGCGGACAATCGCGTGCACCGACTCGCCGCGCGCGGCTTCTGGCGCAAGGTGGATGTGGCCGAGAGCCCCGGCTCACCGCGGGTGCGTTTCGACGATCCCGACCTGCATCTCGACCTCGGCGCAATCGCCAAAGGATACGGCGTGGACAGGGCCACTGATGCGCTCCGAGCGCGTGGAGTGCGGCACGCGATCGTAACGGTGGGTGGCGACCTGTTTGCGCTCGGGCAATCGCCCGAAGGGGAGCCGTGGACCGTGGGCATCCGTTCGCCACACAACCGTCATGCGTTGGCCGCCACGCTCCGCGTGACCGACCGCGCCGTGGCCACCTCGGGTGACTACGAACGGTTCTTCCTGTGGCACGGGATGCGGTATCACCACCTCATCGATCCGGCGACGGCAGCGCCGCGGCTCACGCTTTTCCACAGCGCGACGGTGCTCGCAAGCCGCTGCATTGACGCCGATGCCGCATCGACGGCCGTGTTCGGGCTACCGCACCATGCCGCGCTCGTGATCGCGCAACGGATCGACGCAAGCGCCGAGGTGATTCCATTGACGTGATGACACCTACTCAGCGATTTCCCAGGAGGGGGGCCAGGTAGAGAGACAGAGGTTACGCAGCGCGCCTTCGAGCGGCTGGTCGATGGCGGTGGCAACAGGGAAAACGGATCGGTAAAAGCAGCAATAATCGCGTTGCGGTGATGCCGCCGCGCAGTAACCACGGAGGACGAAATGAAAACCATCGACGCATACTGCGCGGCCTGCGATCAGAGCGTGCGGCTCGTACTCACGGATGAGCCGGGGCAGGACGGCCCTTCACCGATTCATGACCGTGAGGTCGTTTGTCTCGAGATTGGAGAGCATTGTTCCGGTGCACTGTGCCCAGTGGGCGCGGTACCCCCGATTGTCATGGCGGCGCGCCTCGTACGAAACGGCTTGCAGACGAAGATGCAGCCGATCGTGAAAGCTCACTGCGCCGCATGCGACAATTCGACCGACTTCGTAGTTGTGGGTCGCGAGTACTGGATCTGCTCCGAGTGCGGGACGACGTCAAAGCGGGAAGCGATCCAAGCCAGGCAATCCGGGAAATCTCAAGGAGATGAAGCGCGATGACCCCCGAGAGCTGGGGGCAGCGAGCGGGCTCGTCCCAAGAGTACACTCTGGCTAGGCCAATCAGTGCATTTGTTGTGCTGCTGGGCGGCCTCGCCTTTGCAAATAGAACAGCACAGCAGCCGTCCGATATCGGATCGGGGGCAACCACCCAAAGCAATTCGCGGGAGCAACAATGATCGCAACCAACACAATCAAGGGAATCACACTCGCATTCGCGCTCGCCGTCGGCTCGGCGTGCGCCGGCGTCAGGAAGAAGACCACGGACGTCAACCCGAGCATGGATCGCGCACCCACCTGCGCGGCCGCTATCGCCGTTTACAACAACCGCGCGGATGTCCCCTACGACTACTACGAGCTTGCCTGGATTGAAGCCCAGGGCAACTCCGTCTGGACGACCGATAACCAGCTCCAGCAGCAAATCCGAAATGGTGCGGCGAAGGTCGGCGCCAGTGCTGTGATCGTCAACCCGGTCGAGCAGAACAAGACCACAGTCAAGATCCTCGGCGAAGTGATCGGCACGAAGTCGGCGACGCAGAAAGCCAGCGCTCTCGCGATCTACATGCCTCGAGACAGGGCGCGCGTGAGAACTGTCTGCGGCAATTAGGGCAGCGCGAGCTCGGATTCACCGCAGCAACCAGGCGCGGGTTGGTGGTCACACACCAGCCCGCGTTTTTATTTCGGCGGCTCCGTTCCCATCAGCATTTCTGCGCGCCGTCGGAGGCTCTCGCGCCATTCGACACGACTCGAGCCGGGTGCGAGATTTACCCCAACACACTACTCCCGCCAGAGCTGATTTCCATGAAGAAAACACTTCTGTTCGTCTGTGTTCTCGCTGCGTCCGCTCACGCGCAGAGCGGCCTGTCATCGGGCCTGCGTCCCTCCGGATGCACCGCCGGACTCCAGCTGCCGGACGGCTTCTGTGCCACCGTCTTCGCAGACAGAGCCGCGGGGGCCCGGCATGTCGTCGTCGCGCCGAACGGTGATGTCTTCGTCAATACACAGGCTACCCGCGGAGGGCGCGCCGCGCCGGGCGCGAGCGCGCCGCCCAGCACCGGTGGAATCCTGGCCCTTCGCGACACCAACGGTGACGGAAAGGCTGACCTTCAGGAGCGCTTTGGGGTGGGCGGTGGAACCGGCATCGCGCTCTCCGGAAATCTGCTCTACGCCACCGCGGGTAATTCGATCGTCCGGTACCACCTGGCTTCCGGGTCGCTGACGCCAAGCGGAAATCCCGACACGATCGTGACCGGTCTCCCGATGACCGGGTCGCATCACTCCCACAACTTCGTGCTCCAGGGCCAGACGCTCTACGTCAACATCGGCTCCGCGACGAACTCATGCCAGCAGCGCGATCGGCAGCCTGAATCTCCCGGATTCAATCCGTGCAGTGAGCTCGACACGCGCGCCGGAGTCTGGGAGTTCGACGCAAACCGCCTGCGCCAGCGGCCGAGCGATGGACGGAGGTACGCGACGGGCCTGAGAAACTCCGTTGCGCTCGCGCACAATCCATTGGATGGCTCCCTGTATGCCACCGTGCACGGCCGCGACCAGCTGCACGACAGCTGGCCGAAGCTCTTCACCGTCGAAAAAAGCGCCGAAAACCCCGGCGAGATCCTGGTGAGGGTAGATCGGGGCGCCGACTATGGATGGCCGTACTGCTACTACGACGTCGATCGCCGCGGATTGGTGCTCGCTCCGGAGTACGGAGGTGACGGTCAGCAAGCCGGTCAGTGCCCGGGCAAGGCCCAGGCGCTGATGGCGTTTCCCGGCCATTGGGCTCCCGACGGAATGCTTTTCTATACCGGGAATCAGTTCCCCAGCCAGTACCGCGGCGGCGCCTTCATCGCATTTCACGGCTCATGGAATCGTGCCCCGCTGCCGCAAGCCGGATTCCGCGTCGTGTTCGCGCCGTTCCGATCCAACCGACCGACGGGTTCCTTTACCACATTTGCGGACGGATTCAATCCCAATCCCGCTTCCGGAGGGGCGCGGCAGAGCCGCCGGCCAGTCGGCTTGGCCCAGGCTCCGGACGGCTCGATCTTCATCACCGACGACACCGGCGGCACCATCTGGAGGGTCTCGTACCGTACCGTTGGGACGATGCCGGCCCATCCACGGACGCCCTGACCAGCACGAAAATCATTGCGTCCGCGCCATCTTGGTGAGAGAATAAAAAGCAAGTGACCTCTANNCCCCGCCGCAGAAACCTGTCGGTACCTTCCTGAGGCGCCTCTTGGGGAGATTCAGGTCGCGGCCGCCTGAAAGAACTCCGCCGGTTCGCCCCAGCGGGCTCGACACGGAACGGCGCCTCAGCTTCATGCTCGAATCGGTGCCGGTCAACCTCTGGTCCACGGACGCGCATCTCAACATCACTTTTTCGCAGGGCGCCGGTCTCCATCTCATCGGCACGAGCGCGAGCGAGCAGGTTGGGATGACGCTCTATGAGGTGTTGAAGACGCGCGACCCCGGCTTTACTCCGCTGGCGGCTCATCTGCGAGCTCTACAGGGTGAGCTCGTTCGCTACGAGACCGACTGGCGGGGAAGATCGTTCGAGACGCGAGTCGAGCCCGTCCGCGCCGCCGACGGAAAAATCACCGGAACCGTTGGAATCGCGATCGACGTGACCGATCGAAAGAGTCTGTACGAGGCGCTTCAAACGCAGAACGTCTACTTCGCCACGCTCTTCGAGAGCGCACCCGAGGCAATCGCGATCCTCGACGAGCGCGACCACATCATCCGCATCAATGGCCAGTTCACGACGATGTTCGGCTACACGGAATTCGACGCGATCGGTCGGAGCATAAACGATCTGATCGTCCCCAAGGAGATGGTCGAAGAAGGCGAAAAGCTCACCGCGCGAGCGGTGGCTGGAGAGAATCTCAGAGCGGAAGCGCTCCGGCGTCACAAGGACGGCCACACCCTCTGGGTCGCCATCGCCGCGACGCCGTTTGGCGTCGCGGATCAGCCGGGAAGAGTCTACGCCATGTACCACGACATCTCTGCCCGGAAGCACGCGGAAGACGAGCTCAAGGCGCTCCTCCTGGTCGATCAACTGACCGGGCTTCACAACCGGCGCGCGTTCATCACGCTCTCCGAGCAGCAGCTCAAGCAGGCCACGCGCATGGAGCGCGACGTCCTCATGATCTTCATCGACGTGGATCAGCTCAAGAATATCAACGACACTCACGGGCACCTGGCGGGTGATCGCGCACTCATCGACACCGCGCGTGTGCTCCGCGAGAGCTGCCGGGAAGCTGACCTCATCGCGCGTCTTGGAGGCGATGAATTCGTCGCGCTGATGACGGTCGATTCCGATCAGACCGCCGAGCTCGTTTGCGAGCGCATCAAGTCGCGAGTGGTAAAGCACAATCGGGAGATCGATCGCGGATACGAGCTCTCGCTCAGCCTCGGCGCCAAGAGGTCAAAGGCCGAAGGGACGATGCTGGCGGACCTGCTCGCTCAGGCCGACACGGCTCTCTACGAGCAGAAAAGAGGACGCGGGCGCCCTCACGCACTCTCGCGATAGTACTCCGCGAGGCACCAGGTAACCATGTCGCCGAGCAGAATCTTCGTGCGCTCCGATGACGGAAAGCGCGCACCGACTTCTTTGACGAGATTCTGGGCTGCGATAACCACGCCTTCACCGGTCTCCCCACCGTCCTTCATCTCGGTGACGAAGGTGCACACCGCGGTCTGCAGCTCTTCCTTGGTGTAGACTCCGGCGGAAAAAACCGTCGCCAGCGCCGTCGCGAGATTCATGTAAGCCGTGCTTCTCGCGTTGCGCGCGACTCTCTGTTCGCTGCGCTTGGCTCCGCCCCGCGCGCTGCGCGCGCTTTCACCGCTTTCCTCTTTGTGTCCCTGGCGACCCGTCATGCTTGGAACGTGCGACGGGTCGCCGAGTGTGTCAAGAGATTTCAGCGATCAGGGAAGCGCTCGCACTACCCCGCATGCGATGCGCGCGCCGCTGTTGCCGGTCGGATTCGTGAGCTGGTCATCAGCGCTCGCGTGAATCACGAGCGAGGTGCCATCGGCATCGAATAGCGAGTGCGGTCCCGGCGTGAGCGAAACACGATCAGTGGTGAACGCGACGTTTCCGATTCCCCCGGCCGGGATCACGATGTTCGGATTGTCCCCGGCGTGTGGCCCCTTCGGATTCTCCAGCCCGTGCTCCATCCCCATCGGGTTGTAGTGACCGCCCGCGGTTGCAAACGCGCCGCTCGACTCGCACCTCCCGACGTCATGGAAATGAATTCCGTGCGTGCCCGCTGCCAGCGCGACGTTCGCGATTTCCACGTGGACGAGTCCGTCCTTGTCCTGCCAGATCTGGGCGGTGCCGATCGGCATACCGCTGGCGTTGTACATGAGGGCGTTCGCGGCGGAAACGGAATTCTGCATTCGCTGCGCCGACGAACAGGCGCCGCAGAGCGCGACAATGGCGGCGATGTTGAACAGCAGGGATCTGTCCGGCACTTTCATCTTCGACTCCGAAGTATGGGTAATGTCTACTGTAAATCGCGAATTTTGAACTTCGTCCAGATGACGATTGTCGTGCAATCCTGCCCCACGCGCATGTACTGGGCCGGCGCGTTAGCCCCGGAATAGACCTCGACGCCCACGACTTCCTGGCCGCTGACGAAGTTGTTGACATCTCCGGGCGAAGCCGACTGCCACGGCATGTCGTCCACGATATACTGCACGCAGCTTCCGCCACCCGTGAGGCTGCTTGTCCCCCTCGAGCTGGTTACATCCTCGCCGTTCTGTCCGTAACTGATGTGCAGCGAGGGAACGAGACGCAAGATGTCGGTGAGAGTGTTCGGATGCATGCTCTGAATCTGTTCCGGTCCGAGGTAGTACCCCATCCCCGACCGCTTCCTCTGGTTGAATCCCACCTTGTCGAGGCTGGCCTGGCGGCGGGCGGTCACGACAACCGGATCCATCATCGCCACGAACTTCGGCAGCTTGATCGTCACCTGCTTCGCCTCGTGCGACGAGAGATCGACGGGGACGGTCTCAGCGCCAAAGCCGAGGTGTCGCGCCAACAGGACGTGCGTGCCGGAGGGCAGATTCTTCATCGTGAACTCGCCCTGCTCGTTGGTCAGAGCAATGACGTTGGTTCCCACGACCTCGACGCGGCTGCCGGCGTTGGATGGAGCGCCCTCGAGCACGACCCGGCCGGACACGGCTGCGCTGCCGGTTTTCGCTCCTGAATCCACCCGCGACAGCAGCATCGTGCGCGCGAAGAGCTCCGACTCCTCGTCGCCGAGCGAGATCGGGATCTCCGATGTGACGGCTCCGGCTTTTCGGGCCTGGAGGGTCGCATTCAGCGAGTTCGGCAGTCCGCAAAGCTTGAACGCGCCCTGCGCATCGGTGCTGTCGCGAATTACTCGCGGCGTCCGCTTGATGCCGGTCGCCTTCGACACTTCGAGCTGTGTCCACGCGATCGAGACCTCGGCCCCCGCGATCGGTTGGAGCGATTCCGGATCCGTAACGTGTCCGATCACGGCCGAGGTGCCCTGCGGGCGGAAGCCACCAGCCGGACAGGTCCTCCGAATTATCGTCGCGGCCGACGGCACCGAGAGTAGAACAAAACTCGTGCTGTCGGGGCCGATGTGAAACGGCTTGCTCGCCAGTGAGATGCCGAGGGTGTCGAGCAGCGGATGGAATACGCCGACTTGATAGGTGCCGGGCGGCAGGCTGTCGATCCTGAACTTCCCGAGGGAATCCGTCACGAGCATGGCCTTCGCGCCCTGTATGATCACATCCGCTCCGCGCAGATAGCTCCCGTTGATGCTGTCCACGACAACGCCAGCGATCGCCCCAACACCGGACCTTGCGGCGGCGGTTGGAGCCGGTGTCTTCGTCTGGGCGAAGAGCGGCGCGCCGGCAGTGGATACGGCGAGGGAGGCGATGAGCAAGAGTCGTGTGGCGAGTTGCATCAATCTTCCAGCGCGGGTTCGTAAGCAGTTTCGGTATGCGGTGCCACTTGAGGGTGCGAGCTGATGAGACGCGCGCACGTGTTCCATCGCAGAATCGCGTCGTCGTTGCCCGCGGGACGGATTGCTTCTGCCTTCTCGTACCAACTCATCGCATCCCGCAATGAATCATACGCCATTGCACCGCTTCCCATCCCGCCCCGGTGCAGTTGCGCCTGCCCGCTGCGCTCGGAGGCGATGCCGGTGTAGTAGGCACGCTGGTACGGATCGGTGATGCGCGGCAGCGTTTCGCGCACGGCCCTCATGACCGTCGCGTGAACCCCCTCCGCCAGCTGATCGGTGAGAGCGAGCGTCAGCATCACCAGCACCTGCTGGTTGGCGGGATCGATCTCCAGGATGTCGCGGCAGATGCTCTCGGCCGCCCACGACTGATTGATCAGACGGTACCGCTCAGCCTTCTGGACCGCGCGCGGAATCGCTTCCTTCGAAATCGGTTTCAGCTTGAAGTCCTTGAGGTCCTCTTTCACTGAGCTTCTCCCTGACCCGTGTCCGTTGATTTGCTACCCCGCATAAGCCGGACGAGTTTCGCGATCGGGTCGTAGTGCTTGTCGACTACGCGTTCCTTGAGGGGAATGATGGCGTTGTCGGTGATCGTAATATGCTCCGGACAGACCTTCGTGCAGCACTTGGTGATGTTGCAGTATCCGATCCCATCCGCTTCGCGCAGCTCGGCCATGCGGTCCGCCGTGTCGAGCGGGTGCATCTCCAGCGCTGCCACGTGCACCAGGAACCTCGGGCCGACAAAGCTGTCGTGCCGATTGTGATCGCGCAGTACGTGGCAGACGTCCTGGCAGAGGAAGCATTCGATGCACTTGCGAAATTCCTGCACCCGGTCGACGTCGCGCTGCTGCATCCGCCAGGTGCCATCGGCCGCCTGCGGCGCACACGGGGTGAACGGCTGGATCTTCTGCTTCACCCGGAAGTTCCAGGAGACGTCGGTCACCAGGTCGCGAACGTGCGGAAAGGCCCGCATCGGCTCGATCGTGACCGGCTTGGCGAGGTCCAGCTCGTTCAGCCGCGTCATGCACATGAGTCGCGGCTTGCCGTTGATCTCTGCGGAACACGAGCCGCACTTGCCGGCCTTGCAGTTCCAGCGGCAGGCGAGGTCGTTAGCCTGCTCCGACTGGATCCGGTGCACCGCATCGAGCACCACCATGCCCTCCGACACCGTCGTCGGGTAGTCCTCGAACCGGCCATCGCCGCGCTCGCCGCGCCAGATCCGGAACGTCGCGGCGCTCATGCCTTTTGCTCCTCGATCGCCTGCTGCAGCTCGGCGGGCAACGGCGGGATCGGCTGTCGGACGAGCTGCATCGCTCCATCCGTCCCCTTGGTCAGCACGATGTTGCACCCGGCGAACGCGGGGTCCTTGTCCGGATAGTCGTCGCGAAAATGGCCGCCGCGGCTTTCGCGGCGCTCGAGCGCGGCTCGGGTGATCGCTTCGGATACCGCCATCAGGTTGGGGAGATCCATCGCGGTGTGCCAGCCCGGATTGTATTCGCGATTGCCCGCGACGCCGACTGCCGACACGCGCCGAGCCAGTGCGGCGAGGCCGTCCAACGCACCCCGCATCTCGTCTTCCCGGCGGACGATGCCGACGAGGTCCTGCATCATCACCTGCAGATCACGCTGGATATCATACGGTCCTTCACCGCCGGCAACGCGATCGAACGGGGCGAGCGCGGCGCGTGCCACGCGATCGACTTCGCCGGCATCAACCCGTCCCGCGTCGTGCCGTTGCGCGAATTGCGCCGCATGCTCGCCGGCGCGTTTGCCGAACACCAGCAGGTCCGACAGGGAGTTGCCGCCGAGGCGATTGGCGCCGTGCAGCCCGGCGGCGCATTCCCCGGCAGCAAACAGGCCTGGCAGAGTCGTCATCTGGGTATCGCCGTCGACCCGGATCCCGCCCATCATGTAGTGCGTCGTTGGCCCGATCTCCATCGGTTCGCTGGTGATGTCGATGTCCGCCAGTTGCTTGAACTGATGGTACATGCTGGGGAGCTTCTTCCGGATGTGCTCGGCCGCGTTGGGCAGCTTCTCCCTGATCCACGCGATGTCGAGATAGACCCCGCCATGCGGTGATCCCCGCCCGGCACGGACCTCGCGCATGATGCATCGCGCGACATGGTCGCGCGTGAGCAGTTCCGGCGGGCGCCGCGCATTCTTGTCGCCCTGAACGTATCGCCATCCTTCCTCGGGCGTGTCGGCAGTCTGGCTGCGATAGTTCTCGGGGATGTCATCGAACATGAAGCGGCGGCCTTCGCTGTTGCGCAGCACGCCGCCCTCGCCGCGCACCGCTTCGGTGACCAAGAGACCCCGCACGCTCAGTGGCCACACCATGCCGGTAGGATGGAACTGCACGAACTCCATATCCTGCAGTGCCGCGCCGGCGTTGTAGGCGAGCATTTGCCCGTCGGCGGTGTATTCCCAGCTATTGCTGGTCACGCTGAACGCGCGACCCACGCCACCGGTCGCCAGTATGACCGCCCTCGCGTGGAACAGACGGAAACGCCCATGTTCGCGGTCGTACGCGACGGCGCCGCACACGCGGTTGCCGTCGGTGAGTAGCGCGATGACAGTGACTTCCATGTGGACGTCGATGCCGAGGTGGACGGCGTGATCCTGCAGCGTGCGGATCATCTCGAGGCCCGTGCGATCGCCGACGTGCGCGAGTCGCGGATATTTGTGGCCGCCGA
>PKVB01000162.1 GCA_003131365.1 Gemmatimonadota bacterium
GCGGCTTCGCCGCGTTGTCGGTTGTCGGTTATCGGTTGGCTCAGATAATCGTCCGCGCCGCAGCGCAAAGACAACCGATAACCGACAACCTGCCTACCGCAACGAAACGATTCGCATGGATATATCCAGCTCCGTCACCGAATTCGTCAGCGCGCCGATCGAGATGCGGTCGACGCCGGTTTCGGCGATCTCGCGGACGTTGTCGATGGTGATGCCGCCCGACGCTTCGAGCGGGACCGCGCCGGCGACCCGGACGACGGCCTCGCGCATCTGTACCGACGACATGTTGTCGAGGAGGATGAAGTCGGGACGCAGGCCCAGCGCTTCCTCGAGCTCGGCGACGAGACCGGATATTGGATCCTCGGCGCCGTTCACCCACGCATCATGGTGGTTGCCGCGAACAATCCACTGGTCGGCTTCGGTGGTGCCGGGAAGTCTGGCGATCACATCGTAGAGCGTTTTCAGGCTCCAGTCAGACTTAACGCGGAGATGAACGCGCGCGGGTCCCGCGCCGAGGCGATAGGTAATGGGAAGACCACCGCGCCACGCTGCCGGAGCGATGGGACCTCCTAGTGCAGTGAGCAACGGCTGCGCATCGCCATAGGAAATCGGCAGCACCGGAATCTTGGTGATGGTGGTGGCCTGCGCGACCGTGAGGCGCTTCGCGTCCTTCGTTGCACCAACTCCTGGCGTCAGGGGATCGCCCGGATAGACGGGCATGTCAGCGACGGAACCTCGCTGAACTCCCTGTGACGGACGCATCGGCCCTTTGGGGAAGACGTCACCGATGGCGTAACCGTCATCTCTAGGATCTGAATAGATCAGGCATCCGATCGCGCCGTGCTCGGCGGCCACCTTGGGTTTGATGCCACGCCACGAGCCGCCGTATTTGGCAATTACGATTGCGCCCTTTACGGAAATGCCGCGCTGTTCCAGCTCCTCGTAGTCGGCCGGTATTCCGTAGTTGACGAAGACGAGAGGGCCGGTGACATCACCATCGATGGAGTAGGCGTTGTACGAAGGCAGCTGCTCTGATTGCTGATTTGATGTCGGGTCACCCGCGATCGCGGTCTCCTGGAGCGCTGCCTTGAAGGTCGTCGGAGCCACGAGCTCAACGACGCGCTCGATTGGTGTCGGGAAGAGAACGTCGAAGTTCTCGATGTGCGCGTCCCACCCGTAAGACTTGAACTGGTTGAGAAGCCACTCGGCATTGTCCTTGTCGTAGGCGGAGCCTACGTGGTGCGGACGCGCGCTCAGACGGCGCATGGATTCTCTCATGTGGGCTGGATCTGGCATAGTCTTGAATCGTGCTTCCAGATCACGTTCTGCCTGGACGGATTGGGGGAAGAATCCGCGTAATGGCATGTCGGCCGGAGATGGCGCGAGAACGAAACCGGTTGCCGAAATCATGAGCGACGAGAGCAGCGTGCGCATCAGTGGTTCTCCACTATGGGAGTGATGTAAGTGGGAGCGGAGGATGTGGGAAAAAAAGGACGCCAAAAATCTACTCAGCGTCCCTCAATCTGGTCATGCAGATCTGGCTTTGCGCGCGCGTCGGCTGCGGCGATGGTTACCGGCTTTTGATTCAGTAGCAGTCTCGTTGATTTCGCCGCTTTCCAGCGGGATCCAGCGTTCAGCCCAGCTGCCGATTTCTCGCAGTGCGTTCTGGAGCTCACGCCCCTTGGGGGTCAGCTCGTATTCAACGCGCACGGGGCTCTCGGGGGTTACAACCCGGACTACCAACTTTTCTCCCTCGAGCGAGCGAAGGCGCTCCGACAACATCCGATCGGTAATGTCGGGAATCGCTCCCCTGATGGCCGCGTAGCGCGTTTTTCCCTGAAGGAGGGTTTGCAGGATGGCGCCCGTCCAGCGACTGCCGATGAGCTCGATAGCCCGGTGAAAGCGAGAGCAGACCTGTGAAACCGACGAATCGGCCATAAGAAGAAGTTACGGATATGGGAGCTTGACACAATCTACTTACTAAAGTATACTAGCATACTCATAGTAAGTCCAGAGCTGTTAGCTACTCAAAACAGCATTAACTGGCTCAGAACCGCACCACATTCGAGAGGAAACGATGACCGCACCAGCTCAAACCGCTCCCGCAGCGGGAACCAAGACCCAGTGGAAGCTCGACCCGACGCACACCACGGTCGAGTTCTCGGCCAAGCACCTGATGATCACGACCGTCAAAGGACGAATCACAGACATCGAAGGCACCATTACCATTGACGAAAAAAATTCGAGGAATTCTTCGGTCGAAGCGACTCTCAAGACGGCAAGCATCGATACCCGCACCGACCAGCGGGACGACCATCTTCGCTCGGGCGATTTTCTGAACGTCGAGAAATATCCCGAGATCAAGTTCCGAAGCACCAGCATCGACGGGGATCGAAAGGCGTTCAAGCTCACAGGCGAGCTGACGATTCGTGATGTGACCAGGCCAATCACGCTCGACGTCGAGTTCGAGGGTCAGACGAAGGATCCGTGGGGAGGGGAGCGGGTGGGATTCAGCGCGAAGGGCAAGATTGACCGCCGGGATTTCGGGTTGACCTGGAATCAGGTGTTGGAGGCAGGCGGCGTCGCGGTGGGAAACGAGATCAAGATTGGCATCGAGGTCGAGGCAGTGAAAGTCGAGTAACGCCGGCATTAGGTAAATATCTAACGCAAGAGCGGGTGCACGAATTCAGTGCACCCGCTCTCTGCATCTAGGTATTTTGAACTGCGAGGAGAGCGAGGTGGGAGATGCGAGGTAGTAGGCACGAGGTGTGAGGCTTACGACCTCAATGATCGACTGATCGAGGCGGTAACCCCTNNGGAAGGCTCTTTGACGATTGTTCGACTCCAATCGCTTGCCGCAGGGTTACTTCAACTGACGTTGGTCGGAGCTGCGGGGCCACGTCAGTCAGTTAGTTACGTATCGAATTCCACGCCTGTTCGGCGCGACGTGTTCGTTGTCGCGCATCAGGACGACTGGCAGCTTTTCATGGGAGACGTCGTTGCGAAGCAAATTGCCGGCGGGGACTCGGCGACCTTTGTCTATCTGACGGCCGGGGACGACGGGCGGGATTCTCTCTATTGGCAGACGCGGGAACGAGCAGCGCTACAATCGACGCGTCTCGCCATTGGGGTTGGTGCAGCTGATTCCGCCGCAGTCAGATGCTCGACTATGAAGGTGCTCGAGCACAGCATCCGAAAATGCGTGATCGCCAATACCGCGTCCTATTTCCTCCGACTGCCGGATGGGAAGAGAAACGGCGCGGGCTTCGCTCGCTACGACTTCGAAAGCCTGAGAAGACTGCGCGGGGAAAAAATCACAGTCATAACCGCGGTCGATAGCAGCGCGACCTACCGGGGATGGGGAGATCTCCTGGCTACCGTGAGCGTGTTGATCGGGTCACACTCCGCCACCACGGATCTTGTAGTTCACACGAGCGATCCTAGCGTGGCGGCGAATCCGCACGATCACTTCGATCACCGCATGGCCGGCCTGCTTGTGGACGATCTGCGCAAGAGACAAAAGTGGAACACGCGGTACTATGTGGGTTACGCGCTTGCAACGCGAGCAGCCAATCGTTCAACCGATCAGGCGCGGGAGAAAACGGCGATTTTCCTGGCTTACGACAAGGAAATGATGCGCGTCAACAAAACGTGGAGCGCGTACGAAGAACATCCGGGATTCTACTCGGAATGCATGCTTCGCACGTACGCGCGGAAGCCCCGCTCGAGCGGAAGTCGCTGATCTTTCCGATGACGTCAAGCCCATTGATTGGGCGTTCGCCCGTCGCACGCATACATTGGCGCCTTGGATCGCTGCGCTTGCCGACCGGTCGTCGCCGCATCAGGGTTTCACCTTTAGTTTAGTCGCTCATCAGGAGTTCTTCCGAACAGGAGCAACAATGCGTCGAGGTCTGTTCATACTAGTACTGCTCTTGACCGCACAGCGACAAGCAATAGCGCAGTGCCGAGTCCCAACCAATAGCAATGAAGGAAAGCTCCTCGCGTTCTACACCGCGCCGATCGTGTACTCGATGGCGACAGCGCCGGAGGTGCCTCTGCCCGCAAGCATCAGGATCGGTGCTGAGGTGGAATACATTCCCAAACCGGATCCCGCGATCGAGCAGACCGGCCGATGCTTCACCCAGAAGAGCGAGCACACCTCACTCTCCCCCGTATTCGGGCGGCCGAGGATTACGATCGGTGGGCCGTTCGGCTTTGCCATCGAGGCGGCGTACCTTCCGCCGGTGACGATCGCTAGAGCTACGCCGAATCTTTTCAGTTTTGCCGTATCGCACGCTCACCATTTCGCGCTCGGTCCCGTCTCGAGTGGAACGACCCTAATGCTGCGCGTGCATGGCACCTTTGGAAATGTCAAAGGAGCGATAACCTGTCCTGAATCGCAGCTTCAGCAGACGGCGCCCTCTAGCCCCTGCTACGGGACGAGTCCATCGAAGGACACCTTTCATCCCGATATGTTTGGGGGCGAAATCGCCGCCGGATTTACCCCGGGGGTCCGTGGAATCTCGTTCTACGGTGGCGCGGGTGTAAACAGGATCGATCCGCACTTTCAGGTCGGGTTCACTAGTCAGTCTGGCAGCGTCGACATGACCCAGGTCGAGCTCGAGAAGCCCCTCTATCGGGCCGCGGTCTTTGGCGGGCTGACTGCCGTCCTTCGGCAGATTCTGGATGTCGGAGCCCAGGTTTATTCCGTACCGGCGGACGCCACTCTATTCCGGCTGATGGGCGGAATTCGAATTCGTTGAGCGAGAGGGCGTTAAATGCTACCAGCGGGGGATAAAGCTGGGACAGGCATACTTCCTGTACGTCTCAAAACCCTACATCTGAAAGAGGGGAGAGATGGATTCGAAGGGGAAGCATCAAAGAGATGTAAGCGCGACCGATCAGAAGAATCGAACCGACGACGAACACATACTTGAGCTGGACAAGCAACATCTCAAGGAAAGCGAGAGAAATGCGGGTCCGATACCGACACAAGGGGACAAAGGGGCTACGCACAAGGGAAAAAAGGTCTGACTGCAAACGCCCCTCAACGAGGGGCGTTTGGCTAGGCGGGGGGTAGGTTCTCCAGCAAACAAGCTCTACCGTAGAACTCGACAGCGCGGCGAACGACCTCTCGCGCGCGAGAAACAACACGCCACCCAAAAGGAAACGCTGCTTAATCCGGTAACTGCCGGGGTTTCTGATTCTCTGGCGCTCGGCGAAACTATCACTTAGATATTCCAGGAACAAATGTCCACTTTCCACAAACAAGTGAGAAAGTGGGGAAAACTATTGGCCAAACATCTGTGAGCCCACTCTCAGAAAGCACCATGAAGGAGTTGCGGACTGCGCTCACGGAGCAGCTCAAACGACCTGACGGCCCGACGCCAGAGCTTACCGCTCTCTTGACGGGAGTCGGCCGAGAGGCGCACGAAAATGACGTTCCTCCTGAGGAGTTGATAGTTATTTTCAAGGAGCTTTGGAACTCCCTCGCCGAGTCGTTGCGCCCACAGAATGCGGATCAATACGAGCGCGTCAGGCAGCGGCTCGTGACTCTCTGCATCCAGGCGTATTACGCCGAGTAGATAAAACGGGATATCTTGCGGGCGTGCCCCATCCGAGAGCGGCATACCTCTGGCGTTGAGTAAGTGACGTGGCAACAGCGATCCCGCCCAAGGCTCCAACAACAATTCTGAGTCGTCTATTCGGCCGTTCACGAAACGGGTCTGGCGAAGAACTCGTCGGTCCGATTCGTGGCGAAGTACTCGGTCTCGAGCGACTCGGTGAGCGCGCGCGAGCGGTGGCGCGCGGACATCACCTGCTCCCGGCGCAAAAACAGCGGGGCGCCGGCCCACTCCTACTTCGTCTTGAGGACACGAGAGAAGTACTGGACCGTGTCTATCACGAGCTGAACAACGGGGCAGAGCGCGGCCTCGATATCAGCCCGGCTGGAGACTGGCTGCTGGACAACTTCTACATCGTCCAGGAGCACATCAGGGAAATCCGCACCAATCTTCCCAAGGGCTACTACGAGGAGCTTCCCAAGCTCGCCACAGGATCGCTCGCCGGTTATCCGCGAGCGTACGAAGTGGCAATCGAGCTGATTGCGCACACGGAAGGCCACCTCGATCTCGACAACATCACGCTCTTCGTTCGCGAGTATCAGACCGTCACCCAGCTTCGCATCGGCGAGCTGTGGGCGATCCCGACGATGCTTCGATTGGGTCTGGTCGAGAACATCCGGAGAATGGCGCTGCGTGTCGCCGCGCGCCTGCAAGAAGTCGAGTCAGCCGACCGAGCCGCCACGACACTGCGTGAGGCCAGTGAGGAGTCTTCGCGCGCGCTCGCGACCGCACTTGCCGCGTTCGTCGACGATCATCCGCCGTTCACGCCGACGTGGGTAGCGCGGTTCCTACAACAGGTGCGGTCGTACCAGACGAACTTCACGCCGCTGATCTGGCTCGAGCAGTGGATCGCGGAAGACGGGCCGAGCGCGGAAGAAGCGGCAACGCGATCGAATCGCAGAGTCGCGCTGACGCAGGTGACGGTCGCGAACAGCATCACGAGTCTTCGCACGATTTCGCGGCTGGACTGGAAGGATTTCGTCGAATCGCAAAGCGCGACGGAAAAACTTCTGCGGCAGGATTCGAGCGGCCACTACCCCTCGATGACGTTCGGGACCCGGGATCATTACCGCCACGTGGTCGAGCACATCGCGAAGCGGGTCAAGCGGCCGGAAGAAGAAATCGCGAGCGAGGTGCTGGCACTGGCGAAGCTCGCCGATCCGAGCGATGCGAGACACGCGCACGTCGGCTACTTCCTGGTGGACATCGGGCGCCAGGTGCTCGAAGAGAAGGTCGGGTACAATCCACCGCCCGGAGAATGGCTGCATCGCTGGACGCAGCGGCACCCGAATACTCTGTATTTCGGCGGGATAACCGTGTTCACGATTCTCGCGATCGCGGTGATTCTGGAAGTTGTAGAGGGCGCGTCGTTGTTGGTTCAGCTGGTCCTCGCGCTCGTTGCGCTAATTCCTGCGAGCGAGATCGGAATCAGCGTCATCAACCAGCTGATCACGCTGCTGATGCCACCGCGGCTCCTGTCCAAGCTCGAGCTGCGTGACGACGGGATTCCGGAAGCATACATGACGGCGGTGGTCGTGCCCACGCTCCTTGGGAGCGTCCACGGGGTGGAGGAAGCACTCGAGCACCTCGAAGTGCAGTACCTCGCCAATCGCGACCCGAATCTTCAGTTCGCGATACTGAGCGATTTCACTGACTCGCCAACCGAGCACAGGCCGGACGACGAGGCGATTCTTGCCGCGGCCGCGGCGGGGACCAAGAACCTGAACGCGAGGTACGGAAACGCGGGCGAAGATGTGTTTTTCCTCTTTCACCGCCCGCGCCTCTGGAATCCGAAACAGAATGTGTGGATGGGCTGGGAGAGGAAGCGCGGCAAGCTTGCCCAGTTCAACAAATTCCTGCGCGGAGGATCGCGAGACGCGTTTACAACGATCATCGGCGATACGAGCAGGCTTGCCTTCGTACGCTACGTCATCACGCTCGACTCGGACACGGTGCTGCCGCGAGATGCGGCGCAGCTTCTCGTCGGAACGATCGCGCACCCGCTCAACCGCGCGCACTACGACCCGCAAATCGGACGCATCACCGAGGGATATGGAATCGTCCAGCCGCGGGTAGGCGTGTCGCTCACGAGCGCGCATAAATCCTACTTCGCCTCGATCCACTCCGGGCACCCTGGCGTCGATCCGTACACCACGGCTGTATCCGACGTGTACCAGGATCTCTATGGCGAGGGCAGCTTCACCGGAAAAGGGATCTACGATGTCGATGCTTTCGAGGAAGCGACGCACGGGAGATTTCCAGAGAACACGCTGCTCAGCCACGATCTGATCGAGGGAACGTGGACGCGCGCCGGGCTGGCGACCGACATCGAAGTGTACGACGACTATCCGGCGCGCTATCTGACATTCACGCGTCGGAAGCACCGGTGGATTCGCGGGGACTGGCAGCTGCTCGGGTGGCTGAAGGGCACCGTTCCAGGTCCGGACGGACGGATGCAGAATCGCTTGTCGGCGATATCACGCTGGAAGATCCTCGACAATCTACGCCGCAGTCTGGTCGAGATCTTTCAACTGATGATGCTGATCGTCGGCTGGGTCCTGCTGCCGGGGTCATTCGTTCAGTGGACGGGAATTGTACTGGTGGTTATCGCGTTTCCCTGGCTCCTCTCGCTCACAATCTCACTGCTGCGACCGCCGCGCGACCAATCGTGGCTGGCGTACTATCTGGCCGTGGGGCGCGATGCCATCACGAACGGTCAGCAATTCGCTCTGGCTGTCGCATTCCTCCCGCATCAGACCGTCGTATCCGCCGACGCGATCATCCGCACGCTCTACAGGCTGCTCATGAGCCATCGGAATCTTCTCGAGTGGCAAACAGCATCGCAGGTCGAGCGCGCGCTCGGCGTTGGATCGCAGCGCGAAACCTGGCGCAAGATGTGGCCGGTTACCGCGCTGTGTCTGGTTTTGAGCGCGCTCATCGGCTTGCACGTAACGGTGAGCGGCACCCTGACCTCGGACGAGCGTTTTCTGTTCATCATGGGGACGCTGCCGCTGGTACTCGCCTGGTTCGCGAGCCCGAGCATCGCGTTCGCGCTCAGCCGACCGGCAATTCTCGGCGAGATCCATCTGACCGATACGGAGCGGCAGGCAGCACTTCGATACGCGAAGCTGCACTGGACGTACTTCGACAAATTCGTGACGGAGGAAACACACTGGCTCGCGCCCGACAATTTCCAGGAGGATCCGGAGCCGGTTCTGGCGCTCCGCACGTCGCCGACCAACATCGGGCTCCAGCTGCTCTCGACGGTGAGCGCGGTGGACTTTGGCTTCATTACCAGATCGGACATGATCGACCGCGTGGAGAAAGTCTTCCGCTCTCTCGAGCGAATGCGGCGCTTCCACGGCCACTTCTTCAACTGGTACGACCTGAACGAGCTACGCGTACTCGAGCCGGGGTACGTCTCGACGGTGGACAGCGGAAACTTCGCAGGGCATCTCATCGCGCTCAAGCAGGCTTGCTACGAGATGCTGAAGGATCCGACGTGCCCCGATCTGGATGCAAAGCGACTGAAGGCGATTGCGGAGCGCGCGCACGCGTACGCGGTGGAGATGGATTTCCGGTTCCTGTACGACACCAAGCGAAAGCTGTTCACGATCGGCTACCACATCGGCAGCAACACCGTGGACAACTCGTATTACGATCTGCTCGCCTCGGAATCACGGCTCGCGTCATTCATAGCGATCGCGAAGGATGATGTCTCGGTCGATCACTGGTTCAGGCTCGGCCGCTCGCTCACGGCCACCGCGGGGACAAGAACGTTGCTGTCCTGGAGCGGCAGCATGTTCGAGTACCTGATGCCGGCTCTGGTGATGCAAACCTTTCCCTTTACGCTGCTCGACCAGACGCACAAGGGAAGCGTCAGGCGCCAGATCGCGTACGGCGCGGAACGGAGCGTGCCGTGGGGTGTGTCGGAATCCGCGTACGCGGTGCGTGATCGATCGCACACGTACCAATACCGCGGCTTTGGCGTTCCGGATCTCGCGCTCAAGCGCGGGCTGAGCAAGGAGCTCGTCGTCGCGCCGTACGCGACGGTGCTGGCGATGCTGGTGGAGCCGCGTCAGTCGCTCAAAAATCTGACGACTCTCGAGAATGAGGGGGCGCTCGGTCCCTATGGATTCCGCGATGCTCTCGACTACACCCGGCCGTCTCCCGGCTCCCGCAAGACGATCGTGTGCACCTTCATGGCGCACCACATCGGGATGAGCATCGTCGCGCTCGACAACGCGCTCAATCAGCAGATATGGCCGCGCCGCTTCCACCTCGATCCACTCGTGCGCTCGGCGGAGCTGGTGCTACAGGAGCGGATCCCCCGTCGCCTCACGGTGCAGGACGTCCAGGGCGATGACGCGGCGCGGGTACCGAGCGAGACGGAGAAGCCCGCCGTGCGCGAGATCGAAACGCCGCACACTCCGCAACCGGTCGTCGGCATTCTCGGAAACGTGCCGTACACGACTCTGATCACGAATGCGGGTGGCGGGTTCAGCCGCTATGGAAATCTTGCCGTTACCCGGTGGCATCACGACTCGACACGCGACAACTACGGGCAATGGTGCTACGTGAAGGACCTGAGCACCGGCCACGTCTGGTCGACGGCGCACCAGCCATCGGGGACGGAGCCGCAGTGGTACCGTGTGCTGTTCGCGAGCGACCGCATCACGTTCATTCGCCGCGATGGCGACATTGACACCATTACCGAAATTGCAGTCGCATCGGACGATGCGGCAGAAGTCCGACGCGTGATGCTGACGAACAGATCTCTCCAGACGCGTGAGATCGAGTTGACGAGCTACTCCGAGGTCGTGCTGGCCCCGCCCGATACAGACCGTTCTCATCCAGCGTTTGCCAATCTCTTTGTGCAAACGGAATTCCTGGAAGGGAAAGCGGCGCTGCTGGCCACGCGGCGTTCTCGCTCCGCGACCGAGGCGGCGATCTGGTGCGCGCACGTCGTAGCGTGCGGAGCGGAGCTAGTTGGGAAGGTCACGTGCGAGACTGATCGCGCTAGATTCGTCGGTCGCGGGCGCTCGGTGAGGAATGCGGAAGCGCTCGACGAAGGCGCGGATCTGTCGGGAACGGTTGGCGCGGTGCTCGATCCGATCTTCTCTTTGCGTGTGAAGGTAAGGATTCCACCGGGCGGATCGACGCACGTCGCGTTCACGACCTTCATCACCGAGCAGAAAGAGCGCGCGATACAGCTGGCCGACCTGTATCACGATCCGTACAGCGCCCGGCGCGCCCTCGATCTCTCGTGGGCCCAGGCGCAGGCGGAGCTACGCGACCTCGGAATTGCACCCGCCGATGCGGCGCTATATCAGGACCTCGCCGGCCACCTGATGTTCCCGCACCCGGGATTCCGGCCGGCGCAGAGCGCCGTCGAGGAGAACAAACTCGGACAACAGGCGCTGTGGACGCTTGGCATCTCCGGCGACTGGCCGATACTTCTCGCCACCGTGGAGAGCTCGGTAGGAATGCCGAGCGTGAGACAGCTGCTCAGGACGCACCATTACTGGAGGCTCAAGGGAATCACCTGCGATCTGGTGATCCTGAACGTGCATCCCGCGACGTACATGCAGGAGCTGAGCGACGAGCTGCTGGCAACCGCGATGGCGTCCAGCGAGGCGGGCCTGCTCGACCGACCGGGCGGTGTATTCATCCGTCGAGCTGATCTCCTCAAGCCGGAGGAGATCACGCTGCTCAAGGCAATGGCGCGCGTGCAGGTGAATTGCGACGGGCTCGGGCTTGGAAACTTCCTCGAGTTCCCGGGGGTCGAGGACAGATATCCGCCCAAGCTCGAGATCATGAACCGCGACATCGTGCCCCTCGGCACGGTGGCGATCCATGCAGAGACTGCTGATCCAGGCACGGGCCTTCAATGCTTCAACGGACTCGGCGGATTCAACGGAGACGGTGAGTATGAGATCCATCTGACGGGCAGCGACTTGCCGCCGGCGCCATGGGTCAACGTCGTCGGCAATCCGGTCGCCGGTTTCATCGTGAGCGAAGGTGGAAGCGGTACGACCTGGGCGGGGAACAGCTTCTTCTATCGCCTAACTCCGTGGCACAACGATCCGGTGCGGGATCCGTCGAGCGACTGCGTCTTCCTGCGCGACGATGCGAACGGCGATCTGTGGACGGCGACGCCTTGTCCGATTCGCGAGCCGACGCCATACAAGGTTCGACACGGCGCGGGCTACTCAGTCTTCGATCACACTCACAAGGGACTGGCGAGCTCGTTCAGGCTCGGCGTCGATCAGACCGATCCGGTAAAGATCAGCGTGCTTACTTTGCGCAACGATGGCAGCACGCGGAAGAAGCTCACACTCACATGGTATGTAGAATGGGTGCTGGGCGTAAATCGTGAACTGACGCAGTATCAGATTCGCACGACCTTCGACGAGGCCACGCAGTCGATGTTCGCGCGGAATTACTTCGACGCCCAATTCGCCGAAACTGTCGCGTTCGCATCGATCAGCGAGCGGGTCGCCTACTATACCGCCGACCGCCGGGAGTTCCTCGGCAGAAACGGGACGATCTCGAGTCCCGCGGCGCTCGAGCGCGCGGGATTGTCGGGAGCGATCGGCGCGACGATCGATCCGTGTTGCGCGCTCCAGGTGAGTGTCACGATCGAGCCGGGCGAGACGCGCGAAATCGTCATGCTTCTCGGCGCAGCCGAAGGCGAAGACGCGGTCCGGGAGATAATCGCGCGAAACCGCACAGCCGCCGACGCAAAACGGGCGGTCGATTCGAACATCCGGGACTGGGACACGAGACTTGGCGCCATCAAGGTCAAGACTCCGGAGCCGACGTTCGACCTGATGGTGAATCGATGGTCTCTGTACCAGGCGCTATCGTGCCGCATGTGGGCGCGGACGGCGCTGTACCAGTCGAGCGGCGCGTTCGGGTTCCGCGACCAGCTGCAGGACGTGATGGCATTCGTATATGCAGATGCGGCGGTAGCCAGAGAGCACATAATTCGAGCGGCATCCCGCCAATTCGTGGAAGGCGACGTCCAGCACTGGTGGCATCCGCAGACCGGTCGCGGAGTACGAACACGGTTCTCGGATGATCTGGTTTGGCTCCCGTACGTCATCGACCACTACGTAAACGTCTCGTGCGATCGCGGGATATTCGACGTAGAGGTTCCCTACCTGACGATGCGGGAGCTGAACCCGGACGAGCACGAGCTCTACGAGCTACCGAAGGTCTCTTCCGAGGTCGGGAGCATCTACGACCACTGCGTTCGAGCGCTGAGGAAGGCATGCACCGCTGGTGTACACGGTCTTCCGCTCATCGGCAGCGGTGACTGGAATGACGGGATGAACAGAGTCGGAATTGAGGGAAAGGGGGAGAGCGTGTGGCTCGCGTGGTTCCTGATCTCCACGCTGCGCAAGTTCGCCGTTCACGCGGAGAAACGCGGTGACACAGCGGCCCGCGATGAAGTGCTGGCAAAAGCGGAAGGCTACGCCGAGGCGGTCGAGAGCTCAGCCTGGGATGGAGAATGGTATCGCCGGGCGTACTTCGACGACGGCTCTCCGCTCGGATCGCGCACGAGCGACGAATGCAAGATCGACTCGATTGCCCAGAGCTGGAGCGTCATTTCCGGCGCCGGGAGTCCGGACCGAACGCGGATCGCCATGCAGTCCCTGAACAAGTATCTGGTACGCGATGACGCGCGGCTCATACTGTTGCTCACGCCACCATTCGACAAGACGACGCACGATCCCGGCTACATTCAGGGTTATCTGCCGGGCGTGCGCGAGAACGGAGCCCAGTATACGCACGCCGCGCTCTGGGCCGTGCTCGCGACAGCGCTGCAGGGAGATGGCGATCGGGCGTTCGAGTTGTTCCAGATGCTCAATCCGATCACGCACTCAGACAGCGCGAAGGCGGTCGACATCTACAAGGTCGAGCCGTATGTCGTCGCAGCCGACGTGTACACCGCGAAAGGACATCTCGGGCGCGGTGGGTGGACGTGGTACACCGGCTCGGCGAGCTGGATGTACCGGACGGCCCTCGAGGCGATACTCGGCTTCCGCCAGCTCGGTGAGGAGCTGTTCATCGAGCCATGCATTCCCGCGAGGTGGAAAAAGTTCACCATCGAATACCGGTTCAGGTCATCGACTTACGAAATCGCCGTCGAGAATCCCGACGGGCTGGAACGCGGCACGGCCGAATTGACGGTCGATGGTAGACGAGTCGAGAAAGCGATCAATCTGATCGATGATGGCAAGCATCACCGAGTCACTGCTTTGCTTCGTCCGTCTCCGTCTCCGGCCGTGGTTCACGAGAAGCAGGAGAAAGCCCGACTATAGCCGGGCCGTTGACGACCTTGCCGTACGGATCGAAGCGTGATCCGTGGCACGGACAGTCCCACGTTCTCTCGGTATCGTTCCAGTGAACGATGCAGTAGAGATGGGTGCAGACCGCCGACAGCTGGTGGATGTCGCCTCCCTCATCGCGGTAGACTGCGATCTTGCCTCTACCGCGACCGATGACGGCTCCTCCACCCGGTTTGATCGCCGCGACGTCGCCAGCGTCACTGCCCGTGAACCAATCCTTGTACTGCTCCGCGACATTGACGTTTTCCTTCACGAACTCCGGAGTCGCACGGAGCCTGATGCGGGAAGGATCGTAGAGTCGAGCCCATTGATGCTTGCGTCCCTGGACCAGCTCGTTGAGGATGATGCCCGCGATCGTGCCGTGGGTCATCCCATTTCCTGAATCACCAGTGGCGATCCAGATGTGCTCGTCGCCACCCGGATTCTTGCCGATGTACGCCATGTAATCGACGGGCTCGATCACCTGACCCGACCAGCGATAGTCCAGGCGCTCGACCATCGGGAAGCGCTCGCGTGTCCACTGCTCGAGACGCACGAATCTTTCTTCGGTGTCCGTGGCCTGGCCGGTTTTGTGATCCTCGCCGCCAACGATCAGGATGTCGTAATCCAGCTCGTGCCCGGATTTATCCTCGGCGTGCTGGATGCGGATGTAGTGGTAGGGATCGGGAGTATCCCAATACAGTCCCTGCGGGACCGATCCCTTCGGAACTCGCGCGCCGATGACATAGGTGCGATACGCGGCCTGCTTGCTGTGGATGATGAGCCAGTCGTTGACCGGCGTGTTGGTGCAAACGACGACGTTGTCCGCGCTGATGACGTGGCCATCGCTCGTCGTCACCCGCGCCGGCTCACCATCCTCGATCTTCTCCGCGTGCACGCCAGTGTAGATCTTGCCCCCGTCACGAAGAATCGCGCGAGCGAGACCCTTCAGGTACTTGAGCGGGTGGAAGGTAGCCTGTCGAGGAAAGCGAAGCGCTGGTCCGGTGTCCCAGAATCCGAACGGGATGCGATCGACGAGCTGTGTATCGGTTATTCCGGCGCGTTGGGTCGCTTCGAGCTCTCGTTCCAGGTCCTTGCGCGTATTCTCGCCGCCAAGGAAGAGAAAGCCCTCGACGCGTTGGAAATCGCAGTCGATGTCTTCCATCGACGCAATGGTTTCGATTCGATGAATCGCCGACATGTGACTTTCGGCTGCCAACCTGGCACCTTCCTCGCCGTGCATCGTCTCGATGTTGTAGTAGCGATCATCGAGGGCAGCGGTAAGGTGAGCGGTGGTGCGACTCGTCTCGCCACCACCGATTGGTCCGTCGTCGATCAAAACAACGGCGCGGCCCGCGCGGGCGAGCAGATAGGCCGTGGTCATGCCGGCGATGCCGGCGCCTATGACGCAAACGTTCGACCGCAGATCCTGGGTAAGCGGTTGAAACTGCGGCACTTCGGTGGTGTCCATCCAGACGGAGGTCGTGTGACCTGAGTCGCTGTGCATGGGTGATCTCGTGCGATGATTGGTGCGAGTCGTGCGGCTCGGAGACGCGCAATGGCGCATACGACATGCCATGTGCTACTCTAGAATCCGCAGACGTTCGTGAACCTTCGCCGCAGATACCGTTCGCTTTCCAGTGCGAGAGTTCGGGTAACCACGTCGGGAGAAACGTCATGAGTAAACATTCCAAGCACACGTGGGTCGTCGATGTGATCGAAGATGGGTCGGCTTCGATCGAAGTTGACGGCCGCACAGTAACGCCAATTCCAGCGTGGTTGTTGCCCGAGGGCGTGAGGGAAGGCGATGTGTTGTCAGTGACTCACGACAGAGGGGAAGGGAAATCCACACTCCTGATCGAAACCGATCCCGACAAGAAGAAGAAAGCGCTCGACAAATCGGCGAAGCAGGTGTCTAGAAAGTCGAAGAACGATCGTGGTGGGGATATTCAGCTTTAACCGTCAGCCGCCTATCTTGCTCCCGTCGCACATCCCGGCTGATGTGATACTCTGTCGCTCGGCCCATCGAGACTTGTGCCGGCATGCTCCGGGGTGATCGTAAATCCACCGCCGACCGTCCCAGGCGTGCGGATGGTGATCGTGCCGTTCTGGTCGGTTCGATACCAGGGCACGCGGGCACCGCGATAGATCTTTTTCGCCTGAGTGTGCATGTGGCCGTAGCCGTTGCCCGTGCCGAGCGATGCAACGACCCACTGTGGATCCGTCAGCGCAAGATAGCGCGGTGTGACGCCATTGCAGCTTCCATGATGATCGGCCTTGAGAACATTCACGCGCATTCCGGGATTCCGGGCGTAGCCCGCTGTCTCGAACCAGCCGATTTCCTCGCGTTCCGCATCTCCCGCGAGCCACATCGTAAATGATGCTGAATCAGGCCCGATCAATTTCACAGCAGTCGAGCGGTTGTTGGCCCCGTCACCGCTGGGAAATGGCGCCATAATGTGCAGTTTCGCCCCGCCGGTCATCGCGATGGTGCAAATCGGGCGTCCATTGGAGCACGGATCGTCGGTGTCGCGATAGATGAGGCTGTCGCGATCCATTCGAGACAGTATCGAATCACGAAGCTCGGCGAGCGTCACGGCCGCTGAAGGATCCTTGTTCTCGAAGAAGCTACGCACGCGGATATGGCGAGTGGTTTTGAATAGTTCCTGGAGGCCGCCGTAGTGATCGAGATGCTGGTGAGAGAGGATTACAACGTCGATCGTCGAGTTGTTGAGATTCAATGAATCGAGATATCGTCCGAACGCGACGGTATCGGGGCCGCCGTCGATGATCACTCTGCTCGATCCGTTCCTGATGTAAGTGGCATCCCCCTGTCCGATATCGAGCAGGCGGACGATCAGCTCTCTGCCGCCAGAGTCGGTGACGAAGCTGGCTACCGGAGGTTTGGCCGGCTTGTGCCTGGCGCGTCGCTCGTGGGTTCTGGATGAACCTCTCGTACGCTTCGCCCGTTGCTGCTGCCCCTCGATCAGGGCGGCCAACGTTGCCAGTGCAAGAAAAAAGAAGACAGCGCGTCTGAGCATCGTTATCAATGGCGAGGTCAGAGAATCAGCTGTAAGGTCGCCGACCTGTTCGGTATCGGCCTGGTCGTTTCAGGACGTGTGTCATCCTTGCCCCACTCGCTCGAACGGCTAGACGACGATCTGCCGTAGAACCGCGCGCACCGGAGCGGCGTCGAGAGCCATGAGCTTGAGCGGAAATGCCATCAGCTCGTACATGGTGGGCGTAATTCTCCTCAGGTCGAGATTTTCCAGAATCGCAGCGTTACCGGAGAAGAGCATGATGTGGACAGGAAGATTCTTGCTGTCTCTGGGATCCACCGAGGGAGAGTCGACACCGAGCAGGCGCAGACCACGCCCGAGCAAGGTGCGGACGCACGATTCGGAGAGTGTCGGCCAGTCCTCGGGAAAGGCACCGCTCGCAATCGTTCGACCCGTCCGCAAGAGCAGCCGCTCGACGAATGGCAGTGATTGGATCTTTTCCAGGTCTTCGATCTCGATCTCCTTGTTGAGAGTCGAAACATCGACGACAATCGCCGGACCGAAGAAGGCGTCGAGTGACAGCTCGTGCGAGCCCGACCATCCCTCTCGCACGTGAAGCGGCGCATCGGCGTGCGTGCCGACGTGCGGGCTCGCGGTGAACGACGACACGTTGACGCTCGCGCCCGCCGCCATCGAGGAAGCCCACCCACATGTGAATGGTGTGTCGCCCGGCCATTCGGGTGTGTCGGGATTGAGCGTAACGCTGATGTCGCGGAGCAGGGGCTCGCTCTCGCTCACGATGACGACCTTACCAGGATCCGGCATCCCGTGATTATTTCTTCGCCACGAGCTTCTTCGCCGTCTCGACCATTCGCTCCGCTGTGATGCCGAGGTGTTCATAGATGGTAGGAGCTGGGGCCGACGCGCCAAAGCGCTCGAGTCCGATGATGACGCCATCATCTCCCACCCAGCGGTACCAGGACATCGGATGCGCTGCCTCAATCGCGATGCGTTTCACGCCTTTCGGCAACACGCTGTCGCGATATGCCTGATCCTGTCTCGCGAAAAGCTCGTGGCTCGGCATGCTTACGGCGCGCGTACGAATTCCGTCGGCCTCCAGCTTCTTCTGGGCCTCGAGAATCAGCGAGACCTCGGAGCCGCTCGACATCATGACGACCTGAGGAGCACCGCCGGCTGTATCCGCCAGCACATATGCGCCGCGCGCCAATCCGCTGGCGGAGGCGTATTTCGATCGATCGATGAAGGGAAGTTTTTGTCGTGTCAGCACCAGTGCGACCGGACCCTTGTGCTTGAGAGCGGCCCGCCAGGCCTCCGCCGTTTCCGACGCATCGGCTGGTCTGATGAGCGTCATGTGTGGTATCGCGCGCAGCGCGCTCAGCTGCTCGATGGGTTGGTGCGTCGGCCCATCCTCGCCAAGACCGATCGAGTCATGCGTGTAAACGTAGATGACGTGGCGCTCCATGATGCACGCCAGCCTCACCGGCGGTCTCATGTAGTCCGAGAAAATCAGGAACGTCGCGCCGTATGGAATGATGCCGCCGAACAGCGCCATCCCGTTCATGATCGATCCCATCCCGTGCTCGCGAATCCCAAAATGGAAATTGCGGCCGGCGTAGCTCTCCGCGGAGAAGCTTGGCTCGCCCTTGATGATGGTGTTGGTGGAGCTTGCCAGATCGGCGGAGCCTCCCATCAGCTCGGGTAGCTTTTTTGCGATGGCGTTGATGACGACACCCGATGCGGCGCGACTCGCGACGTTGCCGTCCTTCGCCGTGAACACCGGGATTGCTTCCTCCCAGCCGTCCGGTAAATCACCACGAAGCCGGCGCTCGAGCTCCTTCGCGAGAGCTGGATTGGCGGCCTTGTAGGCGTCGTAGATCTTTTTCCATCCGGGCTCTGCCTTCGCTCGCTGTTTTCCTGCTTCACGCCAATAGCTGAGAGCTTCCGGCGCAACGTAGAAAGGCTCCAGCGATGGATAGCCGAGCGCCTTCTTGGTGAGAGTGATCTCGTCCTGGCCGAGTGCGGAGCCGTGCGCCTCGGCGGTGTCGTGCTTGTTGGGACTACCGTAGCCGATGTGCGAGCGAACGACGATCAGCGACGGCTTCGATGTCTCGGCCTTTGCCGCATCGATCGCGCGATTGAGCGCGGCGAGATCGTTGACGTCGGCTACGTGCTGCACGTGCCAGCCATAGGCCTCGAACCGGGCACCAGTGTCGTCGCTGAACGTGAGCGCTGTGTCGCCTTCGATCGTGATGTGATTGTCGTCGTAGATGACGGTCAGCTTGCCCAGCTGAAGATGCCCAGCGAGTGACGCGGCCTCGCTGCCGACACCCTCCATCATGTCGCCGTCCGAGGCGAATGCCCAGGTGCGGTGATTGACCAGGCCGGCTCCGAACTGCGACGCCAGCAATCGCTCGGCGATCGCCATGCCCACGGCGTTGCCCATGCCCTGACCGAGTGGGCCGGTCGTTGTTTCGACGCCGACGGTGTGCCCACGTTCGGGATGGCCGGGCGTCTTCGAGCCCCACTGGCGGAAGNNCGATCGTGATGTGATTGTCGTCATAGAAGCCGATCAGCTTGCCGAGCTTCGTGTGTCCTGCGAATGAAGCAGACTCGTGCGAGACGCCTTCCATCATGTCGCCATCGCTGGCGATGAAATACACGTGATGGTCGATGATCTTCTGGTCACGGTTGAACACCGCGCCCATGTGCGCCTCGGCCACCGCCATACCAACCGAGTTGCCGATCCCCTGGCCGAGCGGGCCGGTCGTCGTCTCGACGCCAGGCGTGTAACCGAGCTCGGGATGCCCGGGCGTCTTGCTCTCCCACTGCCGGAACTGCTTCAGGTCATCGAGCGTGAGGTCGTAGCCGGTCAGATAGAGCACGCTGTACAACAACATCGAAGCGTGTCCCGCCGACAAGACAAAGCGATCACGATTCAGCCAATTGGGATCGACCGGGTTGTAGCGGAGATGCTGGGTCCAGAGCACGTAGGCGAGCGGCGCCAGCGCCATCGGTGTTCCGGGATGGCCGGAGTCCGCCTTCTGAACGGCATCCATCGCGAGAACTCTGATCGCGTTGATGCAGAGGTCCTCCAGCGATTGGCCGGATCCTGAAGGTGGAGACGAAGAAGAGGCTGTTGACCGGGGAGCGGTCGCTGTGTCGGCTGGCTCGGACATTAGAAGCAGTGCGGCAGGTGATAAAAGATATGCGCGGCGGGCGTCACGCCGAAGGGGATTCTCATCTGAAGCTAGCTCATACTCGCGCGCGCCGCAGGGCGAGCCAATCGGCCGCTTCGCGTACTTCGCTCGGCACCAGACTGTGGCCGGCCAACTGCCATTTCAGAGTGACTTCCGCGTGCGTCGACGCAAAGAGCTCAGCCAACCGCTCGACGCTGGACACGGGAACGATGGGATCCATGCGACCGGCGGAGATGAACACAGCGGAGCCGGTGAGATCGCTCTTCTCACTCGGCTCGTACACGAGCATGGGCCGGAAGAGAATCGCGCCCTGCAGGATTCCGGGTTCGACGAGTAGCACCGTCGATGCGATGTTGGCGCCGTTGGAGTATCCGAGGGCGAAGACACGAGCGGGATCGAGCCGATATGTAATGACTGCCCCCCGAATGAATCGCGCCAGCTCCTCCGCACGCGAGCGCACTTCCTTCGGGTCGAATACGCCCTCGGCGAGACGCTTGAAGAAGCGCGGAGCTCCGGCCTCCAGAACGTTTCCGCGCGGGCTCACAATGGCGGCGCCTGGAGCGATCGCCTGTCCGATCCCGATCAAGTCGTTCTCGTCTCCGCCAGTGCCGTGCAGTACGACGAGGGTTTCGCCGTGCGACGAATCCTCCGCGGGCAAAAAACGGTGAATGAATCCGAGGTCGTCAGTCATGCATTGGGGCCGTGCAGCTCGAGTGGCGTGTGGATGTTGGGGAGGAGTGCTTCGATCTCGAATCTTCGGGGCTCGAGCCAGTCGGGGAGCTTGAGCGACTGGCCGAGTGAATCGAGGTGCTCGTCGATTGCAAATCCCGGACTATCGGTCGCGATCTCGAAGAGTACTCCGCCGGGCTCGCGGAAGTAAATGGATTTGAAGTAGTCACGGTCCAGCTGTGGCGTGACGTTGTAGCCGAGCGAAGTCAGCTCGGCGCGAACTTCTATCTGCTCGGCTTCGCTGGAGCAGCGGAACGCGACGTGGTGTACTGTTCCCGCTCCCATCACGCCGCCCCAAATGCCGGGCACGCAACGCAGGTCCACGATTGTCCCGGGCCCGCCGTCTCCGCTAGCGTAGCGATAAATGCTCCCCTGCTCGCGCACGAGCCTGAATCCGAGGGTGTTGGTGAGAAGCTGTCCGGTGAGCTCGTTGGCGTCGAGCCAGAGCGTGACGGAATAAAGGCCCCGGATCGCGTGTTCGGCGGGAACGCCAGCTCCCGACCAACCGGGGTGAGCCGCGGCCGCCGGATGCGCGACGAGCTCGCCCATGAATCCTTCGTGATCCTTGAATGCGATGACGCGCTCGTCCTCGTAGCGCGCAACGGGCTGCTCGAACTCCACTCTCTTCTTGATGAGTCGTTCGATCCAGAACCCGACGGAGCTGGGAAGGATCGAAAACGATGTGACGGCGATCTGGCCGCCACCCTGTCTCCCGCGACGCGCGTCCGGCCAGGGGAAGAAAGTGAGAATGCTGCCGGGGCGTCCCGATTCGTCGCCGAAGTAGAAGTGATATGTGGTCGGATCGTCGAAGTTCACGGTGCGCTTGACCAGCCTCAAGCCGAGGATCCCGGCGTAGAAATCGAGATTTCTCTGCGGATCGCTCGCGATACCGGTGACGTGATGAATACCGGCGGTCCGGAATCCCTCCACCTTTTCCCCTTCAAATAAAGCGGGAATTTACATCACGGCGTTGGATGGCGAGATCATTGAGCGAAGATCCGGGATCCGATCACGGGGTGCTACGAAGGGGGAAGAAGCGTCCCCAAGGAGCACTTAACCGCCACTGGCGGGCCCCGGCTCCCGGCAAAAGCCAAAGAAAGGTGCCAGTGTGCAAGTGAGGAGCTGACACACGTCCCACAGTAGAACCTTTCTTCTACTGGTGTCTCATGCGCTCATTCCTTCTAGTACTCGCCCTCGGCTTTCCCACTCTGCTTTCGGGACAGATCGTTGAGGGTCCTCCGCGTCCGTGGCCCTGTCCAGTTCCACCGCCGTGCTCGCCGGGAAGACCCTGCGTGATGCCGGTGTGTGGTATTCCGTCGCCCGACGTAGTGCGACAGAGCAGCGATGTGCGCGTCGATCTCGTCGATCGCGTGCTGCGCTACGAGATCACCGAGACGTTCGTCAATCGCGGAAGCAGGATAGGTGAAGCGGATTTCATGTTTCCGTTACCGAAAGGCGCCGCCTTCCAGGATTTGAAGCTCTCGATCAATGGCGAGATGGTCGCCGGCGAGACAATGAGCGCCGACCATGCGCGGCAGATCTATGAAGAGATCGTCCGTCGGCAGCGCGATCCTGCGTTGCTCGAATGGATGGGGTACGGACTGCTACGCGCGAGAATCTTTCCGATCGCCCCGGGCGAGGAAAAGAAAGTCGTGGTGCGCTTTCAGACCGTTGCGCCGCGAGAGGGCGATGCCTTGCGAGTCGATTATTTCCGTGGAATGCGATCGAACCAGCGCGAGCTGAATCAGGAACCAGGGGGACGCACGTCCTTCGTGCTGACGTACCCCAACGACCCAATGTACGGAACGGCGTATTCTCCGACGCACTCGATCTTCGAGCAGCGTTACGGGTCAGAGAGCTCTGTCGACAGTTACGGGGACCGGTCATTCGCATCGAACAGTCGTGGATCCGTGCGACGGGTTGAGGTGAGGGACGCGCGCGGAGAGGTCACGCTCCTCATCCCAATCCGTCGCTCGACCAGCGCCGCGATCTCGATGCTGGCGAACGCGCCCGGCAACGACGATGGATTTGCGCTGATCACGCTGTCGCCGCCCTTGATCCGTCCGCGCGCCGTGCCCCGCGACGTGACGTTCGTCATCGACGTGTCCGGCTCCATGAGCGGCCAGAAAATCGAGCAGGCGCGCGCAGCGGGCAAGCAGCTATTGCGCACGCTGTCGCCAATGGATCGGTTCCGTCTAATCGACTTCTCGAGCGATGTGCGCACGTTCCGAAACGATTTCTCGACTGCGACACGCGAGAACATTGGGGCGGCCGAGCGGTATCTCGATCAGCTGGACGCCGAGGGATCGACCAACATATCGGGCGCGCTCGACGAGGCGTTGTCCGCTCCGGTTCAGGCGGGAAGACTTCCTATCGTCCTGTTTCTCACCGATGGCCAGCCGACTGTGGGGGAACGAGATGCGTCGGTGATTGCGTCGAACGTCGCGAAGCAGCGCGGGACGCGCAGGGTGTTCACCTTTGGCGTGGGTGCCGATCTCAACGTTTCACTANNTTCGTGCGTCCGGAGGAATCGGTGGAGCGCGCGGTCGGAATCGTCGCGAGCCGTTTGACGAGCCCGCTCGTGACCGATGTCCGGGTTCGCGCCGATGGTGTACGACTTCTCAAAATGCACCCCTCGGGACCGGTGGACATATTTGCGGGTGAGGATCTCGTGATACTCGCTCGCTACGATGGGAGCGGCGACGCCGTTTTGCACTTTGACGGACAGACGACGGGTGGTCCGGTGAGCTGGAGCACGCGTGTGAACTTCCCCGACCGCTCGCGCGAAAATCCATTCGTGGCGAGACTGTGGGCCACTCAGCGGGTAGGATATCTGAGCGCCGAGAAACGCAAGCACGGTGGATCGCAGGAGATCGACAACGAGATAAGGGATCTTGGCGAGCGCTTCGGAATTCCGACCGAGTTCTCCTCGTACCTGGTGGTGGAGCCAGGAATGCGCGACCGCATACAGATCAGAGGTGCCAATACGATGCTGGATCAGGTGGTCGTTACAGGAGCTGGTACTGTCGCCCGGACAAGAGCTGGCACTGTCGCCCGGGCTCCCGCCGCGATTCAGTTCGAAGCCGCCAAAGTCGCCGCAGCGCAGCGCACGGTGACCAGCACCGCCGCTGTCGACTCAGCGTCTGGCATGAGAGACGACGCCAATGTGCGGAGAGCAGGGAACGCGACTTTCGTTCTGCGCGATAGCGTGTGGATCGATGTGCGCTTCAAGAAAACCGGCACGGTGCTGAGGGTGAAGCCATTTTCGGACGCGTACTTCAAGTTGATCGAGCTGGTGCCGGAGCTCCGTGAATCCTTCTCTGTTGGTGAGCGCGCAATTGTGTCGGGCCGCAACATGGCAATCGAGCTGACCCCATTGGGCGAAGAGCGCCTAACAGATCGCGACATGGCTTTAATCAAGGATCGCTGGTAGCCAAGTGACAGACGTCGAACGACTCTTCCGAACGTACAACGCCGCGTTGGTGCGATATCTGACGCGGCGTTTGGGGGATCGCGACTGGGCTGAAGAGGTAGCGCAGGAGACGTTCGTTCGCGCGTTGAGGCAGACTTCGATACAGAACGAGCGCGCCTGGCTGTTCGCGGTGGCGACCAATCTGGTGAGGGACGAAGCGAGGAAGGACATGAGACGCCGAAAGCATCTGGCACTGCTGGCGGAGGAAGAGCGCGATGAAATGGTCGAGCCTGAGGAGACCACGCTCGAGCGCGCTCAGGAAGCGGCAATGGCGCGCAAGGCGGTAGATGGTCTTGCCGAGAGAGATCGTCTCGCGCTCTTGATGAGGGAAGAAGGATTGGACTACAACGAGATAGCTGAAGCTTTGGAGCTGTCGCCGGGCTCGGTTGGGACCACGCTGTCGCGTGCCCGCCGCCGGCTGGTCGAGAGCTATGAGGCATTGCAGAAGAGCCAGGAAGAGAGAGAAAAGAATGCAGCATCCTGACGAAGGAACGATTCACTCGTGGCTGGACGGCGCGCTCGCCGCCGACGAAGCCGCGCGCGTAGAAGCGCACGTCAAAGAGTGTCCGGAGTGCGCGGCCATCGTGGCGGAAGCGCGCGGGTTCATCGCGGGGGCGTCGCGGATTCTGACGGCACTCGACAATGCCCCGCGCGGAGTGATACCAGCAGCGGCGCCGAAGAAGCGCATCGATCCATGGGTGTTGCGTGTGGCGGCAACGGTACTCGTTGTTGCGGCGGGGACGCTTGTGGTGGTCAGAAATACCGGTAACAAGCCTGTGTCGGTTTTTTCGACTAGCGAGGAACCGGACTGGGCACCAATACCTAAACCACTGCCGCCAGTCAGCGTACAAGCAGATCCTTCCCGAATCAAAGCACTCGGTAGTTCGCAAACGAGTGCTGGTTCAATGAAGAATGGGGCTGCGAAAGTGGCGACATCCGATACGTCGACGGCTTCCCAAACATTGGCGGNNACTCGGCCGAAACACGTGCTCCCGTTATACAGGCCAAAATTCCTGCGCGCGAGAACAAGGTAGCAGTAGGGCAAGCAAGCGGAGCCGTCGCCGAAAGAATCTCTTCGGATTCAGGGAACGCCGACTCGGCAGTGCTCACGTCACAGTCGCTAACCACTCTACGATTGAGAGGAGCCAACTCTCTGGACGATGCCAGTCAGCAACCGCTCCTCAAAGTGGTTGGAACTTCTGGAACAACAGGCGCGACGGTAACGTTCTACGAAGTGGCGCCCGGAGACACGGTCACTCTTACCGAGTTGACGAGCACATATCTGGAGTCTGTGGTCACAACTGCTGTTGGTATGTCGTCACAGCCACGCCAAGCGGCGGGAAAAGCACCAACTGTGTCAGGGGGGCGCGTCGATTCAGTTGTTGCCGCGCCATCTCCTCAGAGCGCGGCGGCAGGAGTGGCCAGATCGGCCACTCCATCGGCCCCAACACCAGCCCCGTCAGTGGCCATCGCAAATGGAGTGACCACGATCAGTTGGGCAGACACAGCCACAGGCAAAGTGTTCAAGCTTTCTGGACGTATGTCAGAAACGCGGCTGCAGCAAATCAAAATCAGAATCGAGCGGGAAAGAGCAGCAGCAGCAGCAGCAGCGAAGAAGAGTCCCTGACCGCAGCGTCAGGGGTTGGGGACTCCTGCCTGGAGCGCCATCCCCATCGTGTGGTATCCCTTGTCCACGTAGATGACGGTGCCGGTGATTCCCGTTGCCAGGTTGCTCGAGAGAAACGCGGCGGCATTTCCGACTTCTTCCGCTTGCAACGGCTCGGTGAGTGGCGAGTTAATGGCGCAGTATGCGACCATCTTCTCGATGATTCCGATCGCGCTCGCCGCGCGCGACGCCAATGGACCGGCCGAGATGGTATTGACGCGGAGCCCGTACTTACGGCCGGCCTCGAACGCAAGCACACGGGTGTCGCTCTCGAGAGCCGCCTTCGCCGACGACATGCCGCCGCCGTATCCGGGAATCACGCGCTCGCTCGCCAAATATGTGAGCGAAAGGAAGGAGCCTCCTTTGCGCATGAGGGGAGCGAGACGTGAGACCATCGAAATCAGCGAATACGCGCTGACACTGATCGCGGTGAGGTAGCCGGAGCGACTCGTCTCCAGCAACGGCTTCTTGACCTCCGGACCGTTGGCCAGCGAGTGGATCACGATGTCCATCGAGTTCCTGCCGAAATCCGCCTCGATGTGGCGAGCAAGGCCATCGATGCTGAAGTCGCCCGTGTCCTTGTAGCGCTTGCTGCCCCGAATGTCTTCCGGCGCATCGGCGAGCGTATCGTACGCGGCATCGAGCGGATAGACCTTCTCGAATTCGAGAAGCTGTCCGCCAGATAACTTTCGCGACTCATCCATCTTGCCGCGATCCAGCAGATTCATGAAGATGTTGAGGGCGGGAGGCCAGGTCCCTACGGACACCCTGGCCCCAGCTTCGGCGAGAGATTTGGCGATCGCGAATCCGAATCCGGCGTCATCCGCGACCCCGGCAACCAGCGCGCGCTTGCCGGTGAGATCGATGTTCAGCATTTGGGTGATATCGCGATTCGAAGCATGATTGACAAGGGGTAAGAGATTTGCATTCCAGAAACGAGATCGAACCTTTCACCAACGTTTTCAAGAGGGGACGTACTTGTTCTCAAAGCTAGTTTGTGCCGCGCTGGTTTCAGTAACCCTGGCAGTCACTGCGCAGGCACAGGTCCAGGATACCATTAGCACTAAGACGCCGCTTTTCGTCGGCAAAGACGCGTTGCTGTTGGGCGCATTCCTGATTGGGACAGCGGCGGTCGCGCCCATAGACATGCAAATCGCCAGCAGGCTTCAATTTCAGGGTACCCAGGAAAATGAATTCCTCAGGCGGGCCGCTACGGGGTTCCGCTTGCTCGGCGACCCGGGATCCTTCGTCGCCGGCACGGGCGTGTATCTGATTGGCCGCGCGGGTGGCAACCGGCGGATCGAGGCGGTCGGATTGCATGGCGTCGAGTCAATCCTGCTCGCCGACATTCTCGGCGGTGGAATAAAGATGCTCACCGGACGACAACGTCCATTCTACGATATCAGGAGCCCACATGATTTCCAGCTTTGGAGGGGCTTCTCGGGCGATCGATACCGCTCATTTCCGTCGGGGCATACAATCACTGCCTTTGCATTCGCATCGACGGTTACGCGCGAATCGCAATTCTGGTGGCCCCACGCGACCTGGTATATGGGGACCTTGTTTTACGGAGGTGCCACATTGGTGGGCCTCTCGCGCATCTACAACAACCAGCACTGGGCCAGTGACGTGATGGCGGGAGCGGCGCTCGGTACGATCGTTGGACTAAAGGTGGTGAAGTACACGCATTCCCACCCCGGGAATCACATCGATCGCGAGCTGATAAAAGGAAAGCGATCGCAGATCCAGGTCAATCCGATCCTCTTTACCATTCGCTTCTAATGGTCGGGGCCGCTCTTACCGCGAGTAATACTTGGCGCTGAATGGAATTTTCATACTGGCGGAGCTGCCACCCGAGATCGCGGATCAGGTCCGCGCAATCAATGAACGCTACGACCCGAAGCTGTCGCGATATAAACCGCCCCACCTGACTCTCACTGGATCCTCAGGGGCTGGCCCCATACCCCCTTCGGCGACCGTTGAGGAAATGCGCGAGAAGCTGGAGCCGATTACGCGGGACACAGCGCCGATCACGCTTTCGTTCCAGGCTCCGCAGAGGTTCATGCAGACGAACATCCTCGTTCTGCCGGTCGATTCGCACGGCCCTCTGAGGATTCTCCACGACAGGATCATCACGAGCGGGCTTCCGTTCACACGGGCGCGGTACACTTTTAGCCCACATTCCACCTTGAGCTTGTACCAGTCTCTCGATGGGAAGGCGATTCGTGAGCTGCTCAAGACGCGAATACCAGAACCGTTTGTGATAAGCGCAATTCAGATCTATCACACCCGGGATCCACAACCTTCACGAAAGCTCCTAGAGCTGCCCCTGACCGGTGGATTCAAGAAAGATTGAGATCGTTTGGCGCACGGCCTGGATGAGGATACTGGGCCGGATGCTACCGGGACCCAGGGAAGCCACTCTGCCGCCCGCGACGAATTCTGACTATCGAGTCCTGTTCATCCGCTACGAGCGCATCGGCGACATGATCATGGCGACGTCACTGATCCGCAACATCGCGAGGGCGCTGCCTGGCGGAAAAGTGGATGTGATTGCGACGCCGACCACGGCGCCCGTGCTGGAGGGTAATCCATACGTCGGCAGAGTGCTGGTGCTCCAGCGCAATTCTTTTCGCAGCTATGGCGATCTGATCAGGCAGCTTTGGCGCGAGCGTTACACGGTGATGGTGGACGGCAGGATCAACAATCCACCGATTTTCACTTCCACTCCACTTCTCATGTACGCTGGGAGGGCGCACTTCCGGGTTGGGGCGGGCGGCGACAGGGAGCCGCGAATCTACAATGTGTGCGTCCCTGAATGGAATCGGGTCGATCATTACATCGAAGGTTCCAAGCGTCTCGCCGTTCCATTCGGGGTCGATCCCGAATCGGTCGACTGGCAGCCGGAGATATTTCTGGCCGATGAAGAGCACGCCGGTGCGGAGGAACAGTGGAAGGAAGCGCGAGAACTGGTGAGGCCGGCATCAGGAGCCACGACGGGCGTCACCAAACGGCTGCTCGTCAATCTTTCGGCGTCGGAGCCCAAGAGGCGCTGGCCCGACGGCAAATTCATTGCGACGCTCCAGGCGGCGCGGGCACAGGCGCCGAACATGCCGATCATCGTCATCGGCCTTCCCGTCGAATGGGAGAGCGTGAGCGAGGTGGCGACCGCGGTGAACGGGCTGCCGGTGAGGACCCCGCAGCTCCGCGAGGCATTCGCGCTGGTGGGAACGTCGGACATGGTTTTCACACCGGACACGAGCATCTCGCACGCCGCGTCGGCATTCCGGAGGCCGTCATTGGTGTTGCTCAAACGCGATCACCGGCAATACGCGCCGTGGAATACGCCCGGCGAGATCATCGCCTGGAACGAGGACGAGATTCATCAGCTGCCACACGAGCGGGTGTCCGAGGCGCTGGACAAGTTATTGGCGGATTTCGGGGGTTAACCCCGGCTCCAGCGGATCGTCTAACAGGTATGCTTCTGACCTCAAAACTGCGGTTAATTCCCGTTGCGATGCTGGCATTGGCGATCCCCGGACGTCTCTTCGCTCAACAATCGCATAGCCAATCCGATACAGCGGCGGCACATGCGGCGCCCGGCTCGACCGACATGGGTGGGATGGAAATGAGCGCGAGTGACGACTGGAAGATGGCCGCGATGGCGAAGCACATGGCGTACTCGAGCCCGCGACCGCTTACCGCTGCCGATTCAGCCAAATCCGCCCACGTGATCAACGAGCTGCGGCAGGCGATCGCGAAGTACCAGGACATAAGCGTTGCCGAAGCCGATGGCTACAAGATGTTCGCGCCCCAGATCAAGAATCAGCCGCAGTACCATTTCACGAAGAAGTGGAACGCGATTCGGAACCAATTTGGCTTCGATCCGGCACGTCCGACCTCACTTCTATATAAGAAGGATGAACGGGGGCAGTTTCACCTGATCGGCGCGATGTACACGGCCTCGAAAGGCACGTCCGAAGAGGATCTCAACGAGCGCGTTCCGCTCAGTGTTGCTCACTGGCACCGGCACGTGAACTGGTGCATTCCCGCTCGGCGGGAGAAAGACCGCTGGACCGAAACGAAGAATGGACGCCCCGTCTTTGGTCCGCTGGGCGTAGCGACCAGGAAAGAGTGCGATGCGGCGAACGGTCGCTTCATTCCGCAGGCGTTCGGGTGGATGGTGCACGCCAACACCTTTGCCGGGAACGACCTCAAATCCATCTGGCACGACGACCACATGGATCACGATCACGCGATGATGGGCGACCCGAAGAGCCCGGACTAGCTTCCGGCGACAATCACACCGGCAATGTGGACGACTTGCCCGGTGCGGTAAATTGTACGGATGCCTCCACAATTCATCTATGTAATGAAGGACCTGCGCAAGGTCGTCCCGCCATCGCGGGAGATCCTGCGCGGGATCTGGTTGTCTTTCTATCCCGGCGCCAAGATCGGCGTCCTCGGCGCCAACGGCGCGGGCAAGTCGACACTGCTTCGCATCATGGCAGGGGTCGACACCGATTTTCAGGGCGAAGCGTGGCCCCATCAGGGGACACGGATCGGATACCTCTCGCAGGAGCCGCAGCTCGACGAGTCCAAGAACGTGAAAGAGAACGTGGACGTCGTTGTGAAGCAGACGCGCGACCTTCTCCTGAAATTCGAGGAGATATCCAACAAGTTCGCCGAGCCGATGTCGGACGACGAGATGACGAAGCTGCTCGATCAACAGGCGAAGGTTCAGGAAAAGATCGACGCCGCTAACGCGTGGGAGCTGGACCGGAAGATCGAGATCGCGATGGATGCGCTGCGCCTGCCGCCCGCCGATGCCGACGTGAATACACTGTCCGGCGGAGAGAAGCGGCGAGTCGCACTCTGCCGGACGCTGCTCGAGGAGCCCGACATGCTGCTCCTCGACGAGCCGAC
>PKVB01000042.1 GCA_003131365.1 Gemmatimonadota bacterium
CTACCAACTGAGCTATTCCCGCAAGCAGTGACAAAGCTACCCGTGAAAAACGACGCCAACAAGCGGCGCGCGTGTCTCTGACAGTCTCGCAATTTCAAGTTGCCAAAACCTCGCACGACATGATAACGTCCCCGAACCTATGCCGCGTCTCTTGGTCAACGTTTCAACGGTAGCTCTGGCATTCTTGGCGTTTTTCGCCAATCCGGCACGCGCCCAGCGCGTGCTCGGCGTTGGCGACGACGCCCTGGTGCTGCCTCGTGGCGCGTTCCGGTTCCAGATTACCGGCAATTGGAGCTGGTTCAACGAGCGTTACGGTATGGACACGCCCGGTCGGCCAGACGGTGCCCTCGAGCCGCTCGGAGTCGACTTCACCCTCGATACGATTGGAGTGAAGCAGTTCCCGAACCTCGCCGCTCTGCAGACGGGAGTCCGAAACCTTATCGGAGATCCGAACTGGAACCCGACGCTCGGCAACACCCTGGTGAACCTCCGCGACCGGGTCACCGCCTTTCCGATGGTATTCGAGCTGGGACTCTCGAAACGATTATCGCTTGGGATTCAGGTGCCGTATGTCCAGACGCGGGCCACGGCCTTCTTCAACGTCAACACCAGCGAAACGCAGGGAAACCTCGGGTTCAACCCGGCACTCGGAGTTACAGCGGCCTTCGCTCAGAACTCGGCGATGTACACGCAATTCACAAACGCGGCGAATGCGCTCGAAGGCTCGATCGCCGCCTGCCAGGCAAACCCGGCCGCGTCTCCCTCGTGTCCCACGCTCCTTGCCAATCAGGCGAACGCCGCGATTCTGATCGCCAACTCGAGAGCGTTTGCGGGCGGCGCCGTCGGGCCCCTTGGCGGGCCGTTCAGCGCAAACGGCGGGTTGTACACAACGTCGCCCTTCGTGCCTATCGTCGGGACCGATGCGCAGCTGGCGATCGAAGCGCGAGTGCAGGCATTCAAAGCGCTCTACAGCAGCTTTCTGGGTGCCAGCAATCCGATTACCACGAACGGTCCCTTCGCCGCCCAGAGCCGGCTCACTGTGCGTGATGCACAGACCATTCTGACCGACTCGGCGTTCGGGATCAACGCAGCCCCGCTGGAGACGAACACCAAATCCCATTTCGGCGACATCGATATCGGCGGCAAATTCTCCGTGTTCGATTCCTTCGGCCGCAACACCGCAGCGAGAATGTCGCCACAGGGCCTGAACTTCCGCACCTCCATCGGAGTAGCCTTCCGTCTCCCGACCGCGCAGATCGAATCACCCGACAACTTCATCGACATTGGCACAGGTCGCAAAGCGAAGACTGTCGAAGGCAGGTGGTTCGGCGATGTCCTGCTTGGAAAGCATTTCTGGCAGTCCTTCATTGTGCGCTACAACAAGCCGTTCGCCGACGACCAGGAGATGCGGATCCTCGACCTGCCCAACGAGGAGCTCGCGCCGCTCTATCGCAAGCAGATGGTCCACCGGCAGCTCGGCACCACATTCGAGTTCGAGACGGCGCCTCGAATCGTGGTCAACGACTACCTGGCGGTCTCCGGCTGGTACATGTACCGCAACAAGAAGCAGGATGACTACACCGGGACTTTCACGATTCCGGCGGCGGTGACGGGATTCTCCGATATCACGATCGACGCGGCGACCCTCGATCTCGAGACCGCGCAGACGGAGCAACGACTCGGCGGCGGAATCTCATTCTCGAATCTGTATTCGTTCGAGCAGGGGAATGCGAGGGTTCCGTTCGAGGTTCAGTACCTGCACTGGCAGACGGTGAAGGGGGCGGGCGGCAATCAGCCCAAGTTCTTTACCGATCAGATCCAGCTGAGGCTTTACTTCAGGTTGTTCGGGAGGAAGTAGAGGCGATACTGCAAAAGCAAAGAACGGGGTGGGAGGCGTCAGAGTTGCCAGATTGTCAGTTCACGACGCCCGGACTTGCCTCTGTGGCGTGAGAGTGCCTGAACCCGCGTGCCTGTACTCCGAATCGCGATAGTGCGGTCTGGGCGTAGTGAACTGACAGCTCCTTACTGTGCTACTGACGCCTCCCGCCCGTTCTTTTGCATCCACAAGAACCCGCGACGGGACTACCGGGGCCCCGCAGCGGTCTCCAGAAGCTCCTTGGCATGCGCGCGACTCACCTTGCTTTCCGGATCCCCGCCCAGCATCCGCGCAATCTCATTCACTCTGCTCGTTCCCTCGAGCACCGTGATGTCGGCGGTCGTGACGCCGCCCTTCGCGCCTTTCGCCACGACGATGTGGTGGTGCGCGCGAGCGGCGATCTGCGGCAGATGCGAGATCGCGAACACCTGATGCTCCTTCGCCACGCGGCGCAACGTGTCGCCGACCTGAAGGCCCACGCGGCCGCCGATTCCGGCATCCACCTCGTCGAATATCAACGTCGGCACGTGATCGACGCGCGCCAGAATGGTCTTGAGTGCGAGCATCACACGGGAGAGCTCTCCTCCTGACGCGACACGCGCAAGCGGGCGATCGTCGTGCCCGACATTGAGCGCGACGCGAAACTCGACATCCTCGGCGCCTTCCGCCGTGGGTTCGTCGCGCGCGACGAGAGACACCGTGAAACGGCCATCGGGCATTCCGAGCGGTGGCAGCAGCGCGTCGACGGCCTTGGCGAGCTTGTTCGCCGCGGAAAGCCGCAAGTCGGAGAGTTTCTCAGCCTCGGCGGACAGGCGTCGGCGAGCGTCCGCTTCGCGCGCGGTGAGATTCGCGAGATCGAACTGCGCCGTGTCGATCAGATCCAGCTCCGCGCGCGCGGACCGGCCAGCCTCGATCACGTTGTCGAGCGACGGGCCGTACTTCTTGAGCAGCCCGAAGAGTCGATCGCGGCGCTGGCGCACGTCGTCGAGACGCGCGGGATCGAGATCCACCGAGCCCGCATAGTCTTCCACGCTTCGCGCCAGCTCCTGGAGCGCGTAAAAACCCGCGTCGAACAGCTCCTGCATCCGCGCCGCGGAAGGATCGATGCGTTCTATAGACGTTAGCGGACGCTGGGACGCCGCGAGCTGACTCAACACGCTGGCGTCTTCTCCGGAGAGAAGCTCGCTCAGGCTGCTCGCCAGTGTGCGGAGCTCGTCGGCGTTTTCGAGCACCCGCGCTTCGTCCTGGAGCTTGGCATCTTCGCCGGGCGAAAGACGCGCATCCTCGATCTCCTTCGCGACGTGCCTCAGATAGTCCGCTCGCTTCTCCGCTTCGGCGCGGCGCGACGAGAGGCTCGAGATCTCGCGGCGCACGCTCGAGAGCTGCGCGTAGGTGCCGCGAACAAGCACTGCTTGCGGCTCGGCCCCGCCGAACGCGTCCAGGATCCGGCGCTGCGATTCGCCATCGAGCAGTGTCTGCGCGTCGTGCTGGCCGTGCAGATTCACGAGCTGGCGCCCGATCTCCGCCAGCACCGTGGCGGTCACCGTGGCACCATTGATCCAGGCGCGCCCACGTCCGTTCGTCGCGATCTCGCGCTTCAGGACGAGCGTGTCGTCCTCGACCTCTATTCCGTGGTCGTCAGCGAGCGCGGCGATTCCCTTCAGCTTCGCGACGTCGAACACGCCCTCGACGGTCGCCTTGTCCGCTCCGGAGCGGATCAGATCAGCGCTCGCCCTCTCTCCAAGCAATAGTCCCAGCGCTCCGACGATAATGGACTTTCCGGCACCCGTCTCTCCAGAGAGGACGTTGAAGCCCTCGCCGAGCGGAAGCGTCACCTGCTCGATGATCGCGAAGTTCCGGATACGCAGCTCTGTCAGCATCAGTACGGCTGGTCGCGGTCGGGCAATCCTCCCCAACCGAGTTTGACCCGCATTCGCTCGAAGAACGTCGCACCGGGAAAGCGAATGATGCGAACGGGATTGTCGGCCCTTCTCACCTTGAGCTTCTCGCCCTTCACGAAGCTCGTTCCGACCTGTCCGTCCCCCGTAACCAGAAGTTCCGTCGGAGTCTCGTTTGCTTCCACCGTCACTTCAGCGTCGGCGGGGATTACGAGGGAGCGAACCGCGAGAGTGTGCGGAGAGATCGGTGTGATGATAATGGACTCCACCGTCGGCACCACTACTGGTCCCCCCGCGGAAAGACTGTAGGCGGTGGACCCGGTGGGAGTGGAGATCACGACGCCATCGGCGGCGTAGGTGCCAATGCTTTCACCGTCGACGAAGACGTTCAGCCGCACGACGCGGGCGAAGCCGCCCTTGTGGAGTACGAAATCATTGAGCGCCCGCCACTGCTTGCGCGCTTCGCCGTCGGAGCTGATCACACGGGCGGTGAGAGCCATCCGCGGCTGGGCAACGTAATCCCCGCTCGCCAGATTCCTGAGCGCGGGCTCGAAGTCGCTGCTCAGGCAGCTGGTGAGAAATCCGAGACGCCCGAGATTCACGCCGAGTATCGGAATGTCGCGTCCGTCGAGAAAGCGCGCGCCGCGGAGCAGAGTCCCGTCGCCGCCCAAGGTCACGAGCGCGTCGAGCTGCTGCGCATCCTCGAGACGCGCACCCTTCCCTGCTATCTCGTGAAGGCCCTGCTCGAGCAGCGGCTCGATCTTGAGGCTGGGCGCAACGCGAAAGAGCGTGCGCAGAATTTCAGGCAGCTCATCGTATCCCTGATGCCCGATGACGCCAAGCCGCATCAGACGGCACGAAGGTGGGTGCCCCGCGAGCTCCCCAATCCGAACGCATCGCTCGCCCGGTGCGCGATCCCGCGCGGGTCGAGCCCCAGAAGCGCGAGCTGCTTCGCGCGCGGCGCCTGATCCACGAATTCGTCCGGCACTCCGTGCGCCACCACCCTCACCGACGAATCCATCTCCGCGATCACGGCCGCCATGCGCGCTCCAAAGCCGTTGACGACGGTTCCTTCCTCGACCACCAGAATGTTGCGGTGATCGCCGACGATCTCGGCCAGCACTCTCGCGTCATAGGGCTTGAGATATCTGCAGTTCACCACCGTCGCGCTCACACCGCCATCCGCGAGGATGTCCGCAGCAGCAAGCGATGGAAGTACCATGGTCCCGACCGCGAGGATCGCGACTTCTTTGCCCGCATCACGGCTGGCGCTGGTGCCGCGGCGGAGAACTTCCCACGAGCCGTGCGGAACCGCCTCGATGTCGGACGCCGCCGGAACGGTGTCGGGCGTGGCGTCGCGCGGATACCTGAGACAGAAGGGTCCCTTGTCGTACTCGAGTCCGCTCCGGAGCAGCGCGATCATCTCTCTGCCGTTCTTTGGCGCGGTGACGACCATACCGGGAACGGCAAGCATGTAGGCGATGTCGTAGAGCCCCATGTGGGTGGGACCGTCTTCACCGACGACGCCGGCGCGATCCATCGCGAACACGACCGGCAGGTGCTGGATGGCGACGTCGTGAATGACGTTGTCGTATGCGCGCTGGAGAAACGTCGAGTAAATGGCGCACACTGGGCGGATTCCCCCGGTGGCGAGACCGGCCGCGAACGTCACCGCGTGCCCTTCCGCGATTCCGACATCGAAGAAGCGCTCGGGGTACGCCTTCGCGAACGCGGCGGTTCCCGTTCCACTCGGCATTGCCCCAGTGATTGCGACGAGTCGCGGGTTCTCATTCGCGAGCTCGACCAGGCCCTGTCCGAAAGCCGCGGTGTATGCCGAATTCGCGGAGGAAACTTTGCGCTGTTTACCGGTTGCCGGATCGTGTCCCGGCGGCAGCGCGTGCCACTTCTCGATGTGTTCGCCCGCTGGAAAGCCTTTCCCTTTCTGCGTGATGCAATGAATGAGACGCGGTCCGCTCATGTCTCTTACGGCCGCGAAGGTATCCATCAGCGCGTCGATGTCGTGACCGTCAATTGGGCCGAAGTAGCGGAAGCCGAGCTCCTCGAAGAGAACGCCTGGAGTGAAGAAGGTTTTCACGCTCTCCTCCCACTTCCTCACCAGCGTGCCTACTCCGGCGAGCGGGCCCGGCGCGGCGTCGATCACGGCTCCGATCGCGGACCGTACACGGTTATACAACGGGTTCCGCTGAATCGAAGTCAGGTACTTCGACATCGCGCCCACGTTGGGCGCGATCGACATCTCGTTGTCGTTGAGAATGACGATGAAGTCGCGCTCCGATGCGCCCGCGTTGTTGAGACCTTCGTACGCCAGCCCGCAGGTGAGCGCTCCATCTCCAAGAATCGAGACGACCTTGAAGTCCTCGCCGTTGAGATCGCGGGCGACGGCCATTCCGTAACCCGCGGATATAGCCGTCCCCGCATGTCCGGCGCCGAAGGTGTCGTACTCGCTCTCCGTTCGCTTGAGGAATCCCGACAGCCCGTTCTCCTGGCGAAGCGTTTCGAATTTGCCGGCGCGGCCGGTGAGGAATTTGTGCGGGTAGCCCTGATGCCCCACGTCCCAGACGATCCGGTCCCTTGGCGCATCGAACACGGCGTGCAGCGCCACCGTCAGCTCGACCACACCGAGCCCGGCGCCAATGTGGCCGCCCGTCCGTGAGCACGTCTCGATGAGACGGACGCGCATCTCTTCGGAGACGGCGCGCAGCTCGTCGCGCGTCATCGGCTTGAGATCCGCGGGGGAGTGGATTCGGTCGAGGATTGACATGTCTTGCGTGTTATTCACGACGTACGGGTAACCATGAAATTAGCCACTTCTGAAAGCTCCCGCGTGAGCATTTTCTGCTCCCCGAGGCTCTCCAGACCAGCGGCGATGAGGACCTCAGCGCGTTGCCGGGCGCCGTCCACGCCGAGCAGCGCGGGATAAGTGCTTTTCCCGAGTGCGGCGTCCCTGCCGGTGGTCTTGCCGAGGACGCTCGCTGTCGACGTCACATCGAGGACATCATCCATTATCTGGAAGGCAAGTCCCACGGCGCGGCCGTAGCGCTCCAGCGCGGCGAGCTGCGCTTGGCCAACACCCGCTGCGAGGCCGCCCATCCTGACCGAGGCCACTATCAACGCGCCCGTCTTGGCGGAGTGAATTCCTTCCCGCTCCTCCAACGACAAGGCCAATCCTTCCCCAGCCAGATCGCGAAGCTGCCCTCCGATCATTCCCCGCGCTCCGCCGGCGTCGAGCAGGGTTTCGAGAAGCTTCGTCCGCGCTTGCTGGGGCAATCGCATCGATTGAGCAGCGTCGCGCACCACCTTGACCGCCAGCGGAATCATCGCGACGCCTCCCAGTATCGCGGTTCTCGAGCCGTGAACTTTGTGCACCGTCGGCCGGCCGCGGCGCATGTCGTCGTCATCCATGCACGGTAGATCGTCGTGCATCAGCGAGTAGGAGTGAATCACTTCGGGCGCGCACGCGAGGAGGCTCGCGTCGTCCGTGCCCCCAGCAGCGCGATAGGCGTAGAGAAGAAGAAGCGGGCGCAATCTCTTCCCAGGACTCTTGAGTCCATACCGGATCGCATCGGCCACCGCGACTGGCAGATCGGAGAGGTAGCCCGCGCAGATCTCATCCAGCCGCCGCTCGATTGTCTCCCGATCTACCTCGAAGCGTGGCGGCACTGCCCTAGAGATCCATCTCCCGTAGCTCGAAACCGCCGTCGGATTTCTCGAGGAGCATCTGGACTTTCGTCTCTGCTTTATCGAGCTCGGTCGAGGCGGCGCGCAGCAGCTCAATGCCCTCTTCGAACAGCTTGAGTGACGCGTCGAGCCCGACCTGCTCTCCTTCGAGGGCGGCCATAATCTCATCGAGGCGGCGGATGCTCTTTTCAAACGTCATGAAGACGGGGATGTTGGTTTTACGCGTTGAGACGCAATTGAAATCAGCTGGGCGCGATCAGGCCCACTTGAAGAATATCAGCGCGCGGGTCGCGGAAGAGCAAACGCGATCACCTGATCACTCCAACCCCAGGCCTTTCCGTCGCCCCCGGCGGCGATGACGACGTATTGTCGGCCGTCCGATCCGAGATATGTCATCGGAGTCGCCTTGCCGCCGGCGGGCAGAGCCGCCTTCCAGAGCTCGCGACCGTTCTTCAGGTCGTACGCGCGGAAGTAGGGATCGAGTGTAGCGCCAATGAATACCAATCCGCCGGCGGTGGTGATCGGTCCGCCGAGATTGATCGCGCCGGGGATGTCCGGCGGGAGGTGAATGCCGATCTTGTCGAGCCCTTCTGACGTTCCAAGGGGAACGCTCCACAATATCTGGCGCGTGCGGAGGCTCAGGGCCACGAGGGCGCCGAACGGCGGCGGTGTACACGGAGCTCCCGACGGTGCGAGAAACAGCTCGCGCTTCAGCACGAACGGAGTGCCGTGCATCATCGCGTATTCGGTGCCGATCCGCTCGCCAATTGTCGCGCGGCCGCGCGTTGCCTCGAACGCAGCGCGCGGAATCAGCGTGATGACCGCCGCGATGCGATTCGTCGGCACCACGACGACCTCGTTAGCCGGGTCGAACGCGACGCCACCCCAGTGTGCGCCACCCACATTCGACGGAATGATGAGCGAGCCGCGCGTGCTCGGTGGCGTGAAGATGCCGTCGTAGCGGAGCTCGTCGAAGCGCTTGCGACACGCATCGCGATCTTCCGCGGTAGCACCCCAGACCTGATCACGCGTCAGCGTCTGCGGACTGAGCGGCGGCAGGCCGGAGCTGATGATCTGCGTCGGCCACGCCTCTTCACCGGCGACGTCGCTCGAAGGAGCTGCGCCCGCGGTTACAGGGAACACCGGAGCGCCGGTGTCCCGATCGAGCACGAACAGCTGGCCGGTCTTGGTGCCCTGAAGAACTACGGGAACTGGTCGGCCGCCGATGTTGATGGTGACAAGAGCAGGCGGTGATGCGTTGTCGTAGTCCCAGAGATCGTGTCGGACCGTTTGGAAATGCCACAGCACGTTGCCCGTGGCCGCCTGAATCGCGACGACGGAATTCCCGTGTTCGTTGCGTCCCTTTCTCTCGCCGCCGAAGTAGTCCACGCTCGGCGAGCTCGTCGCGATGACGACCATCTTGCGGACAGGATCGGCCGCGAAGGCCGTCCACGAGTTGGCGGCGCCGCTGTGGTGCGCGTTGGGGCCGATCCATGTGGCAGACGCCGGATCGGCGCTGTTCTGTGGAACGGGATCGAATGTCCAGCGCAGCGCGCCCGTTCGAGCATCGAATCCACGGACCTCTCCACTCGCGGCGTCGGTTCGGTTGTTGTCGGCGACGGCCGACCCGACGACCACCACGCCATCCACCACCGTCGGCGGAGACGTCTCCTCGTACTCCGAGGTGAACGCGGGCTGATTTCTCAATCCTTCGCGGAGCCGCACCGTTCCTCCGGCTCCGAAATCCGCGCACGGCGAGCCGGTCGCGGCGTCGAGTGCGATCAGCCGCGTGTCGATGGTTGCCACGAAAACCCGGAGCGAGCAGCGCGAGCCCACGACGGCCGCGTCATCGAGCCAGAGCGCTACGCCGCGATTGGTGAAATCACCGAACTGGGTAGTGCGATCAATCTGTGGATCAAAGACCCAGCGTTGCGCACCCGTGACAGGATCGAGTGCGAAGACCCTGCCGAGTGGGGTGCTCAGGTACATGGTCCCCCGAAACACCAGGGGAGTGACCTCGAGCGCGGTCGGCGAGCGGGTCGAGAATTCTGGCGCGCCCTCGCCGGTGTGAAAGCGCCAAGCTACCTCGAGCTTCGAGACNNTGATGGAGCGGGGAGTGGCGCTCGCCGTACGGAGTGCGGCCGTAACTGGGCCAATCCGACTCCGAAGCAACAACCGTCGGCCCGGTAATATGTCCGAACTGATCGGTGCAATAGCCCACCTGGTTGCAATCCAGATAAAGCCGGTCGGCTCGCGGGTGGTGCGCGCACGCGCTGGCCAGAAACACCAAGCCGATCCGCAAAGACTTCCAAATCATTCGGGGAAGATAGGGGTCCGGAAAGGGGGCCGGACAGAGCTTGACTTCGTGCCCAGTTTGCTATAACCTTTAATCCGGATGAACGGATTGACCATTTGACCGCCCCCGCCCTTTTCGGGCAGATGACCGCCCTCGCCGACCCGACGAGGAGCCGGCTCCTACTCGCCCTCGAGCGGAACGAGCTCAGCGTGAACGAGCTGCGGTCAATCCTTCAGCTGCCCCAGTCCACGATCAGCAGACACCTCAAAATGCTGAGCGCCGAAGGGTGGGTTGAAGCCCGCGCTGAAGGAACGAGTCGCCACTATCGCATCGCGTCCGACTCTCTGGATCCGGCAAGCCGCCGCCTTTGGCACATCGTGCGTGACGAGGTCATGCACACGAGTGCTGCCGACCACGACGCGCGGCGCACGCAGGCCGTGCTTGCCGAACGGAGCACGCGGTCACAGCAGTTCTTCTCGACTTCCGCTGGCCAATGGGACAGGATGCGGCTCGAGCTGTTCGGACGCCGCGCCGACGTCGCGCTGCTGGGCCTGCTCGATGAGTCGTGGACGGTCGCCGACCTCGGCTGCGGCACCGGAGCGATCACACAATCTCTGGCGCCCTTCGTCGAGCGTGTGATCGCCGTGGACGAATCGGGTGCGATGTTGGCTGCGGCCAGAAAGCGGCTCCATGGAGTCGAGAACGTAGATATCCGAAACGGACGCCTGGAGGCATTGCCACTCGCGGACGGAGAGGTAGATGTCGCGCTCCTGTTCCTGGTGCTCCACTACGTCACCGATCCGGCGCGGGTGATCTCGGAAGCCGTTCGTGTGCTCAAGCCCGGGGGACGACTGCTCGTGCTCGACATGATGCCACACGACCGGCAGGACCTGCGGCAGACTATGGGGCACCAATGGCAGGGATTCGATGCAGGCACGCTTGGCGGTTGGATGCAGGCGGCGGGACTGGAGAGTCTTCGTTACAACGGATTGCCGGCTGATCCTGACGCCAAAGGTCCGATGCTATTCACCGCTTCCGGCAAACGGAGCGCGGTGGCGGCAAAGAGCAGCTCACGCAAGAAAGCGGACGCGGTTCCGCTCAGGAAAACCGCCTAACAAGCACACGCAGACCATCAAATGGAGCGCACAGTGGCCACGATCGCAGAACCGATGAACGCATTCACCGCGGCAATCGAAGCAGGACGGGAGCCGTACAAGGTCAAGGATCTCGAGCTCGCCGAGTACGGCCGCAACGAGATTCGTCTCGCCGAGCACGAGATGCCCGGCCTGATGGCGCTGCGCGCGGAGTACAAGGCCAGCCAACCTCTCGCCGGCGCCAAGATCATGGGGTCGCTGCACATGACCGTGCAGACGGCCGTCCTCATCGAGACGCTCACGCACCTCGGCGCCGACGTGCG
>PKVB01000217.1 GCA_003131365.1 Gemmatimonadota bacterium
TCGTCGATGCGCAGATCGCCCCTTACGGCGATCAGGTTCCTTCACGCTTTTCGTTTGGCGCCGATCTCACAATCTCGCAGCCGAAGGGCGAGTTCGCGAACAACGTTCCGAACGGTTACGGGTTCGATCTGACGGGAATGTTCAGGCTCGATCCCCAAGGCTACTTCAACCTCCGCGCGGACCTGGGTGGCGTTCAGTACGGACACGAACAGCAGCTGATAGGGTTTCCGATCTCGGGCCGTCTCTCGGTGGATCTCAACACGGACAATCGCATCGGCTTCGGCTCCATCGGCGCCCAGCTACAGGTTCCTGACGGCTGGTTCCGTCCCTACGCCAACGCCGCAATAGGGGCAACCTATTTCTGGACGGAGTCGTCGATCTCGGGGACGGGCAATTCGGACGCGGTGCTAAATACGACCAACCTCGACGACTGGTCCCACGCCTGGATTTTTGGCGGCGGCGTGATGATTCCGTTCGGGAAATCGATCGGCGCGCTCAATCTTGGAGCGAGATACCACTATGGCGCGAGCGCGACGTATCTGAAAAAGGGCGACATCACCGACAACCCCGATGGCTCCATCACGCTGAACCCGCGCAACAGCAAGACTGATCTCGTCCTCTGGCAGCTGGGCGTCTCCTTCGTCATTCCACGTTCGACGGGCCACTAGATAATGCTGGCACTCCTCGCCGCGGTCGTATTCGCGCAGTCCCACGCCGTGATTCGCATCGGAAGCGACAATCAGGACAGCGTGGCGCGGGCGAGAACGGATTCATTGGCGGTGCGGAGGCTGGATTCGATAGCGGTGCGTAGAGATGCGCGACGCGATTCGCTGCATGCCCACGAGCGGGTCAGGGACTCGGTGCGAAGGGAAATCCGACTTGCCAAACGGCTGCCAGTGACGCCCGCGATTATGGCAAGCGCTTTCAAGGACCCTGGCGCGCGCGATCTTCTGCTTCGTGCGCGCGAAGCGAGACTCTCCCAGGACTCGTCGCTCACGGGCTACGATGCAAACTCGTACGAGCGAATGTCGGTCGGAATGGGATTCACGCGGATCGGGCGTGACCGCCTGTTGATGCGGAGCGAGCAAGCGTCGCACGTGGTGTGGCAGCGTGGCAAAGGCGCGATCGTCGACGTCAAAGGGCGGCGCAGTGTTCTTCCAATGATCGAAGGCATCGGAAAGGGAGACATCGACCTTGGCAATGACGGTGACATTCCTTACGCTCCCGGGCGAGAAACCCTCTGGATCGGCTCGGACATGGCTAAAGCCGACGTCAGCGAGAACGAGGTAATTCATCCACTCGCAACCGGTGCCGAGGCGTACTACACGTACCAGTCGGGAGATTCCGTCGAGTTCCAGCTTCCCGGGGGACAGCGCATCCAGCTGCGCGAGCTCCGCATTCGCCCGCGGCAGCCCAAGTGGAACGTCGCGGTCGGCTCGCTCTGGTTCGACGCGGCCTCAGGCCACCTCGTGCGCGCTGTTTATCGCATGGCGCAGGAGATGGACATCATGGCTGTCGCCAAGGAAGCGAATGAGGAAGAGCACGATCCAGACGACGACATCCCGCGCTGGGTGAAGCCGATGATCACGCCGATGCGGGCCAACGTAAGCGCCATCACAGTCGAGTACGGCCTGCACGAGGGGCGATTCTGGCTACCGCGCTCGCAGACGATCGAGGGCGAGGCTCAGGTGAGCTTCATGCACATTCCGTTCAAGCTCGAGCAGCGCTACTCCTACGAGAGTGTGAATGGAACCGAACCGATGCTCGCTATCACCATTGCAGTGACGGACACGGCCAGCGATTCGGTCTCTCGCGCGGCACGCAGAGAGCTTCGGCGCAACGAGTGCAAGCAGGGAACCGAGCGCGTCCGCACCCACCACAACCGCGACGAGGACCTGCAGATTCTGGTCAGAGTTCCGTGCGATACCGTGGCGCTGGCTCACTCGAGCGAGCTCCCAAAATCGATTTACGACGAAGGCGAGCAAGTTTTCGGAACGGCCGAGCGTGACGCACTTGTGTCCGAGGCGCTGACACTCGGCGCCCAGCCCGGGTTCAGTCCGCAGAGGCCGACGGTCTCGTGGGGACTTCCGTTCACGCGCTTCAATCGAATCGAAGGACTCTCTAGCGCGCTGGCGGTCGATGATGTGCTCGGAGGCGGGTACTCTGCCCACGCTCTCTTCAGGCTGGGTGTCGCAGACCTGTCGCCCAATGGCGAGCTATCGCTCGACCGGACGGATGGCCGGCGGAAGATCGGAGTCGGTGTCTATCGCCGTCTGGTCGCTTCGAACGACTGGGGTGATCCGCTCGGCTTCAGCAGCTCGGTGTCGGCGCTCTTCTTCGGGCGTGACGAAGGGTTCTATTACCGGACGTGGGGTGCGGAGCTCAAGGGCGAGAAGGACTATGGGATGATCAACAACTGGCGCCTGTTCGCCGAGCAGCAGTTCGATGCGACGGTGCACACGGAGTTCGCGATTGCACATCCGGGCGGAGTGAAGGGCGACCTCACGAACATCAACGCTGTGAATGGCAAGATCGTCGGATTGGCGGTCGGGCACCACTCGTCGTACGGGCTCGATCCGCACGGGTTCCGCGCACTGACTGATATAAAGCTCGAGGGCGGAACAGGAACCTTCGACTATTCGCGCGGCTCGCTGCAGACGACTCTGTCCCGTGGAATCGGCCACTTGCTCGACGGAGCGCTGACGCTTGGAGCTGGTACCTCGGCCGGTCAGTTGCCGATTCAGAAGCAGTTCTTCCTCGGCGGCGTACAGACGGTGCGTGGTCAGAGAGCCGGCGCGCAGATTGGGGATTCGTTCTGGATGACCAGCGCTGAGTTCGGCACGAGGTCGACGGGATTCCGCAAGATCGTGTTCGGGGATCTCGGCTGGGCGGGCGATCGCACGAACTTCTCGCATCCGGGGCGGCCGCTCAGTGGAGCAGGCGTCGGCGCCTCAATTATGGATGGATTGATTCGCATCGATCTCGCGAAGGGGATCTATCCAGAGAAATCAGTGCGCGCCAACCTGTACGTAAAGGCGCGGTTCTAGTCCAGCGTTCCTTCGCACTTCGTGCGCTCAGGCGCGCTGACTACTACGTAATCTGACGTAAAGACCGGCATGACCGGCGATCCTAGGTTGCATTCCGCACCTCTAACCTGGGATCGTTCATGACATTGAAATTCGTAGCTCGTGCTGGAGCCGCGCTGTCGATCGTCTACACCGCCGGCTGCATACCACTTACCGTGGGGAGCACCGCGCAACCCGTTCCAGTTGGAACGACCGTTCACAGCATGTCCATGTATGTCGTCCCGAATTCCGTGGACGATTCCGTCGACAAGCGTTCATTCCCGCGCTATGGAGTCGATCCGGAAGTCCGATTCGGATTGGATGACCGTTCGGACATTGGTGTCCGGGCTCCGTCTTTCAGCGGGATCGTTGCCAACTATAAACGACGGCTGAACGGGGTTTCCCAGGCCCCCGGCGCGGCGACCGCGATCATGATCGGCGGCGGACTTGTGAACTGGGGCGATCACCTGCATCTGGAAGCCACACTGATCACGTCGGCCGAAGACAACGACCGCTTTACACCCTACGGCGGGCTTCGCGCGATGCAGGTGATTCCCATCAACAAGGGCGCGGTTCACGATTCGCCAACGCTCGGTGGATTTTTTGGCGCTAGGATTGGCTCGCTTAAAGCTGGCATCTCACCCGAGCTTGGCGTTTTCTACGACCATTCCGCGCTTCGAATTCGTAAGGGAAACATTCTCTTCGTTCCGGCGATCACCATTCATGGAGACTTCGGGCGATTTCTTTCGCCCTGGTAGCAATCGGACGAAGCCACTCTGCGGTGTCTACTCTGCGTCCATGAACGGGTACCGATAGTCGAGCGGCGGCGAGAATGTCTCCTTGATGGTCCGCGGACTGATCCAGCGCACGAGGTTGAGCTTCGACCCGGCCTTGTCGTTGGTACCCGACCCGCGCGCGCCCCCGAATGGCTGCTGTCCCACGACCGCGCCCGTGGGCTTGTCGTTGATGTAGAAATTGCCGGCAGCATTGCGAAGCACGAGCGCAGCCTCGCGGATCGCCTGACGCTCCCTGCTGAATACCGCGCCGGTGAGCGCATAGGGCGAAGTCTCGTCCACGATCCTGAGAGTCTCGGTCCACTTGTCGTCGCGATAGACGTGCGCCGTAACAACGGGTCCGAAAATCTCCTCGCACAACAGGCGATACCCGGGATCCTTCGTCTCGATCAGAGTCGGCTCGATGAAGTAGCCTTCCTCTCCACGCGCGACTCCTCCGGCGATGATCTTCGCGTTCTTGCGACCGTGCTCGAGATATTCGCCAATCTTCGTGAACGCCTTCTTGTCGATCACAGCACCCATAAAGTTGCGGAAATCAGTAATGTCGCCCATGCGAAGCTCTTTCATGATCGCAACGGTGCGGTCGCGCACTTCGGGCCAGATCGATTCGGGGATGTACACCCTGCTCGCGGCGGAGCATTTCTGTCCCTGATACTCGAACCCTCCGCGCGCGATCGCGACAGAGAGAGCCACCGGATCCGCCGACGCATGCGCGACGATGAAATCCTTGCCGCCCGTCTCCCCGACGATGCGCGGATACGACTTATAGCGCGACATGCTGGCGCCGATTGTCTTCCACATGTTGTTGAAGACGGCGGTGCTGCCCGTGAAATGCACGCCGGCGAGATCGCGGCTCGAGAGAAGCCGGTCGGAGATGAGAGCAGCATCACCCGGCACGAAGTTGATCACGCCAGGAGGAAGTCCCGCCTCCTCGAGCAGCTNNCAGCTTCATGATGTAGTGCGCGCTCAGCATCGCGCTCGACGCCGGTTTCCAGATGACGGTGTTCCCCATCAGCGCCGGCGCTGTCGGAAGATTTCCCGCGATCGACGTGAAGTTGAACGGTGTCACCGCGTACACGAATCCCTCGAGCGGCCGGTAGTCGAGCTGGTTCCACATCGTGCGGTCGCTGAGCGGCTGCTCGTCGTAGAGGCTCTGCGCGTAGTGTGGATTGAACCTTAAGAAATCGATCAGCTCGACCGCCGAATCGATCTCCGCCTGGTACGCGGTCTTCGATTGGCCGAGCATCGTCGCGGCGTTGACCGTCGGTCTCCACGTCGTCGCCAGCAGCTCGGCCGCCTTGAGGAACACGGCGGCGCGATCTTCCCACGCCCAGTTCGCCCAGTCTTTTGCTGCTTCCTTCGCCGCGGTAATAGCCTGATCGATGGTCGCCGCGCTGGCGCGGTGCCAATGGGCCAGTACGTGACGATGATTGTGGGGCATCACCGACTCGGCCAGCTCACCGGTGTGAACCTCCTTGCCGCCAATGATGTTGGGAATGTCGATCTGCTCTCCGGACATCGAGCGCAGGCGCTCCTTGAGCGCCGCTCTCTCGGGAGATCCGGGCGCGTAGCTCTTGACCGGCTCGTTCACCGGGGGCGGGACGCGGCGGTTGCCATTGAATCCGGTCAGAGCTCGCGGGAGAGTCTCGGGAGCTGCGCTCTGGGCGCTGGGCTCGCCGTTGGTTGATTTGGTTTTGCGCGGGCTGGCGCCGGAGGAGCCGGAACGGCCGGGTTTGACTGCAGAGGCGGACATGAATTCCTCGAGATGACATGCGGAAGTACTCTCGAAAGATACGGCCCGTCGACTCAAAACGAACCCCTTAGGCAGGGGCGCGAGCTTAGTGACGAAGGGCGGACCTTGCCGGGCTTCTCTCAGGCGACGCCGCGAGCTGAAGCGCGCCGGGCTTCTCTCGCTCGCCGCCGGGAGCTAAAGTGCGCGGATGGGAAATCGCGCTCTGAAATACTCGCTGGCGCTCCTTCTCGCCGGCTGCGTCAACGAGCCGGTGGAGTGGGGCGACGTTTCGTATCGGCAGTCCCAGCTCGGCGATCCCGATGCACGGAGCGCGGCAATGAGCGCCAATCTGCCGGCGATCACCGGGACGAGTGCCCCATGCATCCGTTCGATTCGCACTGCCGGGGACGCCAAGGAATTGTTTCGCACCTGGTGGTCGTCACGGAGTGACAGCGACGTCGTGCTGTCGATGCAGCGCTCCGGAGATGAGGGCGGGACCTGGCAGCCCCCGGTGGAAGTCGAGTCGCGGGACCGCGGCCGTCGCGGCTGCGCTCGTCCAGCTCCAGGAATTTTCTATGATCAGGTAAGCGGTTACGTGCATCTCGTCTACTTCATCGAGGCGAGCGATGGAGCCGGCGTCTTCTTCGCGCACTCGATGGACAAGGGCGGAATGTTTCACTCGCCGGTTCCAGTCGTTTACGGCAATTCACCTTCGATTGCCAGCGTAGCCGCGCATGGCGACAGCGTGGTCGTTGTATTCGAGGATCCAAATTCTACCACGCCCAGGATCGGGATCGTGCTCTCGCGCGTCACAGGACACATTTTCGACCAGCGCGGACAGGCGACCCCCGACGACGTTCCGGCGATCGCGCCCTGGATCGCGCTTGACCACAACAAAATCAGAGTCTGGTGGAAAACGCCCAACGATTCAGCTGGCAGTGCGGAGCGGGTGGGGTACCGTGATGGAATCTGGCGCTGAGCGAAGCGCTCAGCGTTAGCGCTTACTGTTTTGCCGCGCTCGGGTCGCCGCTCTCTGGGTGATCGCGAATGACCTGAGGCAGTATCGCCCACTGCTCGGCCCGCAGGAGCTATTCCGCTGCGGCGACGGCGCGCGCCGTGTTCCCCGATGCCTCTTCCAGCATCATCGCGACGCTCCCCGCCATCTGCGTGACGTCACCCGCCTCCTGCGACTTCGAGAGCAGCGAGCGAATGTTTTTGTAGATGCGCCCGTTCTTCGCCTGTAGCGTATCGGCGACATCGGTGAGCCCGAGGATCTGAACCGCGCTCAAGTGCAGCGTGTCCTTCATGCCGAGAATCTCGGCGACCGGATTGGGAATGGTGGCATCGATCCCAGCGGCCTTTTCGGTCTCGCGCGGAGGCGGCGCGTCGGAGCCTCCTGTTATCTCGACCATCGACAGCGCGAGTGGCGTCCCACCCAGCTGAAGGTCGACGGTCATCTGCTCGGGATCCTTCGTGTGGCGGGTGATCGTCCGCTGCACGGGCGCAAACCCCATGCGTTTCGCCTGGAGCACGTACCGGGGCGCCGTCTCGGGGAAGAAGATCTTGTAACGTCCCTCTTCGTCGGTGGTGTACGAGCGCGTGCGACCCGAGCGGAGCGATGTCGCACCGACCTGAGCATCGGCGACGGGCCTGCCGGTCAGGTCCGTGACGCGTCCGGTGAGAATGTCAGCACGGGCTTCCGTCTGCGCGTGAAGCGCTGCCGAAGCCAGGCAGACAGGCAATAAGGAAATGACAGTTCGCAACAGCCAGCCGAGGGAGACTTCTCTATTATCAATGTCGGCGCGCGCTGGTGCAACACCCGGGATTGCCCGCCCCTCCAGAGCAGCGCGCGGTAGACTACTTTCACGGCGAGCGGCATGACTCGATACATAGGCGCCCACACGATCGAAAACGGCGGCATCCATATGGCGGTTCTCCGAGCGGGGAACGCGGGGATGACCGCGATGCAGCTCTTCACTGCCATCCCCCGCTTCTACGGCGACAAGTCGACAATCAAGCCGGAGAGAGTGGCCCGTTTCAAGACGGCGCTGGCGAAGACCAGAATCAAGCCTGCGAATGTCGTCGTGCACGCGGCGTACGTGCTGAGCGTCGCGACGCCGGACGACGAGAAGTGGGCGCGGGCCAGCGCGGGCCTCACCAAGGAGCTGGAGCGATCGAGCGCCCTCGGAGTAGGTGCTGTGTGTTTTCACCCAGGCTCAGCGGGAACGGGCGATCGCGCGGATTCGGCAAAGCGCATCGCCAGGGCGATCACGGTGGCGCTCAAGACGATCGAGTCGGGCACCCGCCTCCTCGTGGAGAACACCGCGGGCGCTGGAAAGACGATGGGAAAGACGGCGCAGGAGGTGAAAGAAATCCTGGCCGGCGTTCCCGAATCTCTCCGGGCGAGAACCGGCTACGGACTCGATACTTGCCACCTCTTCTCCTCGGGCTACGACATCACCGTATCGAAGCAGGCGCTCACCGCGGTGCTGGACGAATTCGAGGAAGCCGCCGGCGAGCCGCCCTCGTTCTTCCATCTGAACGACAGCGAGGGAGAGCTGGGATCGAACAAGGATCGCCACGTTCTCATAGGGGAAGGGCACATAGGGAAGCAGCCGTTCGAGTGGCTCATGCATGACCGCCGCAGCAGCGATGTTCCTCTCATTCTCGAGACCCCGCAGCAGAATTACGAGATAGCTGAAGACGACGATTCGCCCGACCCGTACGACGTCAAAATGGTGAAGCTCCTGGAGGAATTTGCTGGAAAATGAGGGTACCACCCGACTCATCGGGGCCCAAAATGTCGTTTTTCCCTCTGAGATTTCGTGTTTCTCATAGGGAAACTCTTTACTTTCCCTATTGCTTTCGCCTCGCGGGACCATAGTTTGCGTCGCTGACGGACGGCGTTTCACTCTCTTGTACCAACTCGCATCCGATCACCAAACAAGGAGACAAGATGGCAGCGAAAAAGAAGAGCAAAGGAAGGAAGAAGTCCTCGTCCCGGAAATCTTCGGCCAGAAAGTCATCTAGAAAGGCGGCAAAGAAAGGCGCTCGGAAGAGCAGCCGCCGGAAATCCTCGGGCAAGAAGCGCACGCCCAACGCGGCGTTCATGAAGCCGATGCAGCCGAGCAGCGATCTCGCCAACGTGGTTGGCAGCTCACCGATGCCGCGCACGGAAGTCACGAAGAAGCTCTGGCAGTACATCAAGCGGAAAGGTCTCCAGGATGCGAAGAACCGCCGCATGATCAACGCCGACGATAACCTCCGTCCGATCTTCGGTCGCGGTCAGGTCTCCATGTTCGAGATGACCAGACTCGTCAACAAACACCTCAGGAACCCGTAAGCTCCTTGGCAACTACGTCTAACGCGGGGCGCGCTCAAAAGGCGCGCCCCGTTTCACAGCAGTCCCGGCTCCGCAATCTCTGGGAGAATATCAAGTCGATCGTCGGTGCACTGGCGATCTTCCTCGTCCTCCGGGCGTTCCTCGTCGAGGCGTACCGCATTCCTTCCGGCAGCATGATCCCGACGCTCCTCGTCGGAGACTGGCTGTTCGTCAACAAGGCGATCTACGGAGCGCACGTGCCGTTCAGCCGCGCGAGCCTGCCGGCGTACCGTGACCCGAAGCGTGGTGACGTAGTGGTGTTCGTCTCGCCGTACCAGGCAGACGAAGACCAGTTGGGACACGACCCAACGCCGACACTCGTGAAGCGGCTGGTCGGCACTCCTGCCGATACGCTCTACATGCGGAAGGGCTTGCTCTACGTGAACGGGATCGCGCAGCGGCAGGGATACGGCATTGCCCCGCCGGATTCCGTGATGGGTACCGCTGTGAGTCCGCTCTTCGACTGGCAGAAGAAAGTTGGCCTCCAGTCGTCGCGTTTCGGCTCCGCGCCGTCGCAGCCAACGCTCGACAACTGGGGACCGATCATCGTTCCTCCGAAGAGGCTCTTCATGATGGGCGACAGCCGCTACAACTCGAAGGACAGCCGCTACTGGGGTTTCGTCCCGAGGGAAAACGTGAGAGGGAAGCCGCTGTTCGTGTACTACTCGTACAACGCCGACGACAGCGACCGTCCGATGCCATACATCACGGACATTCGATGGAGCAGGATCGGGCACTGGATCAAATAGTTACCGATCGTCGGGCGTCGGCGTCGAATCGTAGCGAGACTACTGCTCTCCCTGTGACTCGGCAGGAAAATCTATGGACGCTATCCCCGCGGGAGTTACATTGGAAGCCGTGACGAAGCCAGGTTCGGTCGAGAAGCGCCGCCACTTGTTCAAATCGAGCGAATGGGATCTCGAGGAGCCGGCAGCGTTCACCAGGATTGCGCGATCCCCCATCGAGCTCGCGCTGATCACGGGCGTCGTGATGCGTCTCTTCCGCGCCGTCGTTCTCACCCACGGCGAGGCGACCAGTACCTTCCTCGGCGCGTCGCTGGTGCTGGGGACTCTTTTTCTCTTGGGGATGGCGACACTCCACCTCGGAAGATTCCCCGTGCGTGAGTGGCCGTGGCGCGCGCCTTTGTTCGCGGTATTCGAGACAGTGGGCGAGATGACGGTGAGCCTCGTGCTGATCGCGCTGCACCGCGAGCCGTGGGGAACCGCGCGCGCCGAGTTCATGGACTGGCAGGCAATGGCGACCAACGTGGTATTCTGGCGCGTGCTCGGCGTGAGCGTGTGGGCGCTGCTGCTAGGCGTTACGGTGTCGTTCATCCGCGGCCGCGTGCTCAAGGAGACGGGCAGAGAGGTCGAGCCGAAGACTCATCCCGACGGACAGCCGTTCATCGAGAGACGGAAGCGAGACGAGCTTTAGCTCTGGCGCCTCGTACATAAAAGGCGGAAACTGAACTGAACGGGATCCGAGATCTGGAAACTGAACTGAACGGGATCCGAGATCTCAGAGGCACAGATCTCAGAAAGCAGTCACCGCGCTCTGACCGTATCCGGCGCGTATCCTGTTACAACCGACCGCCTGTGCCATAACGCCACTCAGATACGTCGCAGCGTAGTTACTAAACTCTGGTATCTACGCTTCTCAGATCTCGGATCCCGTTCAGTTAGCAGTTGCCGTTACGGACTTTCCTACGCCGCTGTGCTAGCCTCGCAGTACTTGTCGAACGCGCGCGTGAGATCCTTCGCGATGTCGTCAGCGGTGCGCCCTTCGATCTGATGACGCTCGAGCATGTAGACGAGCTGGCCGTCCTTGAGCAGCGCGATCTGCGGTGAGCTCGGCGCGTAGCCGGTGAAATAACCTCTCGCTCTCTGCACCGCCTCGACGTCCTGCCCCGCGAAAACCGTCGTGAGCTTGTGGGGCCTGGTGTCGTGCTGGATCGCCTTGGCGACAGCGGGGCGCGCGTTGCGAGCCGCGCATCCGCAGACGGAATTGACCACTACCAGCGTGGTCCCATGGGCGTCCTTCAACTGCGAATCGACCTCCTGGGCCGTACGCATCTCTTCAACGCCGAGCTGCGTCAGTTCCTGGCGCATCGGTGTGACGAATCTTTCGTCGTACATCTTGTAGCCTCTCTTTAGCGAATGACTGTTAAAGGAAAGATAATGGATTGAGCGAAGGTGCAGGACCGTTCCTTTTCTTGTTGCTCCGTGCGCCTACCTCGCGTATGAAACCCACCTCGCCATCTCCTTCATGGTGGGCCTCTTCCCGTACATGAGAAACCCGACGCGGTAAATCCGCGACGCCAGCCAGAGCGCGGCGGCGCACCCGATCACCAGGAAGCCCAGGCTCGCCGCCATCTCGAGTGTTGGCACCCCCGTCACCGCCATGCGGATCGGCATAATGATGGGCGACGAGATCGGAATGAGCGATAGCACGCGCGCCGTCGTTCCGGTTGGATTCAGCAGCACGGGCTGAATGAACACGGCCGTGCTCACGATCATGATCATGAGGGGGCTCGCTGCCTGTCTCGCCTCGCTCTCGCTGTTCACCGATGATCCGACCGCGGCGTAGAGGGACGAGTAGAAGATGAATCCGAGCAGGAAAAACAACAGGAAAAGAACTCCCGCCCCGAGGGTTATATCGGGGAGTGAGAAGTTCACCGTCGGCGCGCCCAGCTTCGCCATGATCGGCGCTCTGAGCTTGAGCAAGACGTAAGTCGTGGCGATCCAGAGTATCTGCTGCGTCAGTCCCACGGCGCCGACGCCGAGGACCTTTCCGGCGAGGAGCGTGTCGGTCGGAACGCTCGACATCACCACTTCGGCAACGCGAGTCGTCTTCTCCTCGAGCACGCCGCTCATGATCGTCTGCCCGTAGATCACGATCGAGAGGTAGAGCAGGAATCCGATCGCGAAGCCGAACAGCACGCTCGCCATGCCCGATCCGGCGCGGCCGCGCTCCGTGATCCGCTCGGTGCTGAAGTCGAGAGGGATGAAGGTGATCTGCTTCAGCTTCGCATCATCCAATCCGACGTTCTGAAGGCGTGTCGCGAGTATGGTCTGCCGGATCGCGCTCTTGATCTGCGTCATGTCGGCGATCGATGTCGCGTTCGCCCCCGCGTAGCGGGCTGATTCCCCCGCGATCGTCTGCTGATCCACGACGAGGTAACCCGACTTCTCCTTGCGCATCACTTCCCGCGTCGCCAGGCTCTCCGCCTGCGTCAGCTCACTCGGCGCCACCACTTTGACTACCGGCATTCTGCCGGGAATCGTGGTGTCAACGGCGATGTTCACCGCCAGCCGATGCCCGAACCCGGTGCTGGTGGCATCCAGAAGCGTCGTGTTGTAAACGTCGGTCGTCGCCTTGCTCGTCGACGCCAGCCACGCCGGCACGATGATGATCGCGCTGAAGAAAATCGGCCCGAAAAACGTCGCGATCAGAAACCACTTCGACCGCACACGCTCGAGATACTCGCGCTTGATGATCGCCCAGAGCTTAGCCATGTCCGGTCATCCCCTCTTCCACTCCGGTGGCACCGACCTTCTGAAGAAATATCTGATGTAGCGATGGCTGGATCATCTCGAATCTCTGCACCGCGGCGCCCGACTCGACGATTCGCCTGAGCAGCGCCTGCGGATCGGCGCCCGGCGCCATCTCGATCTCGAAGAATCTGTTGGAGTCGTCGGCGCGCTTCACCAGCGAGTGGTCGCGCAATATCGCCGCTACGCCGGAGATTCCATCACCCTCGAGCGCGAGCGCAATATTCCGCTGCCCATGCTCTTCCTTCACAGAGGTGACGGTTCCATCGAGCACTTTCTCGCCCCGCGCGATGATGCAGACCGAATCGCACAACCGCTCGGCGTTGTCCATGAGATGCGTGCTGAAGATTACCGTCTTGCCGCGGTGCTTGAGGTCGACCACGGTATCCTTCAGCGCCTGCGAATTGATCGGATCGAGTCCGCTGAACGGCTCGTCGAGGATCACCAGATCGGGATCGTGCAGCAACGTTCCGATGAACTGGACTTTTTGCTGCATGCCCCGTGAGAGCTCGTCGATCTTGGAGAGTCCCCAGTCCTTCTCGGGAGTCTTGAGCGACAGCCGCACGAGCCATTCGTCGATGCGGTGATCCGCGTCTTTACCCCTCACGCCCTTGAGCTCGGCGAGAAATTTCAGGACGCGACGCACCTGCATCTTCCGGTAGAGTCCGCGCTCTTCCGGGAGATAACCTAGCCGCTCGGTGATCCTGGGGTCGTTCGACGGGCGTCCGAAGATGTGAATCTTCCCCGAATCGGGCGCGATGATGTTGAGGATCATCCGGATCGTGGTCGTCTTCCCGGCGCCGTTGGGGCCGAGGAGTCCGTACACGCTTCCCTTGGGAACGCGCAACGTCAGATCGCGCACCGCCGTGTGATCGGCGTAGCGTTTGGTGACGTTCACTATGTCGATGGCGTATTCGGTCATGTAGCTTCGCGGGGGACGGGTGAGAGCAGGAACAGAATATACGTCTAAAGCAAATGCCTGTTTCAGAAACTTTAATCATCGCGACTCTGTTCTTCGTGGGCGCCGCGCTCTATGCGTCGGTGGGGCACGGTGGCGCGTCCAGCTATCTCGCGGTGATGGGTCTCTTCAGCCTTGCGCCGACCGTTATGAAGCCGACGGCGCTCGCTCTCAACATCCTGGTCGCGTCGGTGGCGACTTTCAAGTTCTACCGCGCCGGATTGTTTTCGTGGAGACTTCTCTGGCCGTTTGCGATAGCATCGATTCCCGCGGCGTTCGTGGGGGGCGTCGTGATGCTCCCGGCGCGTTGGTACAAGATCGTCGTCGGAGTCGTGCTTCTCTATGCAGCGGTGTGGATGTTCCGCTCAGCGCTCAGGCCGCTCAATAAGGATTCGCATCTTCCGCCGCTCTGGGCCGCGCTCGTGGCGGGAGCGATGATCGGATTTCTTTCAGGCCTCACTGGCGTCGGCGGTGGAATATTTCTGAGTCCGCTGATCCTTTACATGGGATGGGCTGAAACGAGAGCGACGTCGGGCGTCGCCGCTCCATTCATACTGGTGAATTCGATTGCCGGCCTGCTCGGCCATTTTTCGAGCGTGGCGCAGCTCCCTCCCAACATTCCGATCTGGGGCGCAGCGGCCGTGCTCGGCGGCTGGATTGGCGCGAGCTATGGAAGCAAGAGAGCGCCCGCACCGCTGTTGAGGCAACTGCTTTCGGTGGTGCTCGTCGTCGCGGGCGTGAAGCTGATCTTTTACTGAGGTAACTCTCCTGCCGCAATCCACTGTCGTCATCGTCGGAGGAGGAGCATCGGGCCTGTCGGCCGCGGGCGCGCTGAAACGACGTGGCATCGAATCTGTCGTTCTCGAGGGGGACGAGCAGGTGGGCGGTACGTGGGCACGGAGATACGACCGACTCCATCTCCATACCGTGCGCGGATTCTCCGGGCTTGCTCACTACTCCATTCCTCGCCATTACCAGAAATATCTCTCGCGCGAGGAGTTTGTAGCGTACCTGGGCGAGTACGCGAGGCATCTCAAGCTCCGCGTCGAAACCAGCCGTCCCGTGCGCAGGATTCGCATGGAGTCGGAGACGCCATCGTCATGGATTGCCACAACTGCCGGTAGTGAATGGAAATGTCGCGTCATGGTTGTCGCGACTGGGCAGTACCGCATTCCGATTCTGCCCCAATGGGACGGGCGCGCAACCTATCAGGGATCCCTAGAGCATTCCTCGCGTTACACCAACGCGCTGCCGTACAGGGGCAAGCGAGTGCTCGTCGTCGGCGCCGGAAACAGCGGCACCGAGATCGCGACGGATCTGGCCGAGAATGCAGCTGCATTCGTAGCTCTCAGCATCCGCACGCCGCCCCCGATCGTTCCGCGCGATCCGTTCGGAATGCCGGTCCAGCGAACGGGAATTCTTCTGAGCTTCCTGCCAGACGCGATCGCTGACCGGTTCGCACGACTGACCGCGCGACTGATTCTTGGCGACCTCACTCGTCTCGGCCTCCAAACGCCGAAATGGATGCCGTACTCGGCGCGACGGGTTCCTGTCATTGATGTCGGATTCATCTCAGCGTTGAAGCAGGGTCTGGTTCAAATCCGCCCCGCGCTCGCGAGTCTCACTGCCACAGGCGCAGTCTTCAAGGACGGCAGCACAGAACCATTCGATGCCATCATCGCGGCGACGGGATTCAGCTCAGGATTGAATGACCTTCTGGAGACGAAGGACGTGCTGAACGATTCTGAAGAGCCGGTCGATCCATCCGGACAACCGACAAGTCGCCCCGGCCTCTTTTTCATGGGCTATACTCACAGCCTTCGCGGACACCTGTTCGAAGCGAATCTCGCCTCCCGGCGGCTCGCGAAGAATGTGGAACGGTACCTTCAACTCACAGGGTGACTGTGAGCGCCGAACTCTGACTCCGCGCGTGGCCCAACTGGACATCTGCGGTCAGCGACTCGCCAACCAGCATCTGAGCAGGCAAACGCTCAACAAGCCGAGTGAAATAGTCCGGCTGTTCGGCGCGGTACAGGCTCAGGACTACTCCACGGCCAAGTGGGGCGTCGCCCAACGGACGCGCAACGCGACGGACGCGATGGTCGAGAAGGAGCTCGACGAGGGCGTGATTCTGCGCACCCACGTTCTGCGCCCGACATGGCATTTCGTGGTGGCCGCTGACATTCGCTGGATGCTGGCGCTCACGGCGCCACGCGTGAATGCCGTGCTCGTCGGCGGATGGACGCGGGTCCTCAAAGGCGAGACGACCATCGTCCAGCTGAAGCTGCTCACGACGCTCGGTGACGACGAGCGCCGCGCAATAGCCGCGGAAGTACGAAGATTCGGGGCTTTCCTGGGACTGCCGGCGGAGCTGGTCTAATGGGTTCTGGTCACGGCTTGCCAAGAAGGCGATTCCGTTGAGTAATTGACGGCATGAGAAAGCTCTTCTACCTCGGCATCAGCCTGCTGGTGCTGTTCGAAATCGCGAATGTGTATTTCATCATGCCGATGCCGGGCAGTCAGCGGATGGCAAGCATCGACCTGG
>PKVB01000062.1 GCA_003131365.1 Gemmatimonadota bacterium
CTGGACGCGCAACGTTCGCCACCCGTCGAAGCTGGTGTCGATCGGTGAAGCGATCGAAGCAGTCGTGCTCAAGGTCGATCCGAACGAGGAGAAGATCTCCCTCGGCATGAAGCAGACGGAGCAGGATCCGTGGATGATGCTGCCGGAGAAGTATCCGGTCGGCACCCGTCTCAACGGCAAGGTTCGCAACCTNNCGAGAACAAGCGCATCTCGCTCGGCTTGAAGCAGGCGACGGAAGATCCGTGGCTCAGGATCGGCGAGACCTATCCGGTGGGCACTGAGCTGAGCGGCAAGGTCGTGAGATTGATGGACAAGGGCGTGGTCGTCGATATCGGCAACGACATCGAAGGCTTCGTTCCCGTTAGCCAGCTCAATTTCGGACAGCCGGTGAACAGTCCGGCGGACATCGTCTATGAGACGATGAACCTGGATCTCAGAGTTCTCGAGGTCGATCCGATTCACCGCCGCATCGTTTTGGCGGTGACCGGGATTCCGGCGGAGCAGCCGCCACGTCCGGAGACACCGTCCAAGGTCATCCCGATGGAGTCCGACGATTACAACCTGTCGGATCCGATTCCGACGCCACCTGACTCCTTCATAGAAGAGCCGGCGTAAACGCGGCGCTGATCGAGTAAATGGCTCGTCCTTTTTGGGCGAGCCATTTTTCGTTTTGCCATGGGAATTGCGGCATGGCCAGAAGGCGGGAGTTTTCGGAAGCGAGATGGCCCTTGGTCTCGGCGTCGTCGTCATTGCTCGAAGTCACACGTTACCAGCGCCAAGGCCTCATCGAAGGCCAGGCGCACCCTCCGACAACCGATAGAAACCCTTAGCGCCGCTTGAGACGGCCTCCGAAACCAGCTCTGCGCTCGCCGGTACCAGGCGTGATTCGATACTCAACCCCCATCAAGTCGTCCTACTAGGTCGGATAGCGTTCCATTCCTCACTGCCTCAGTCGTGTGAATGACTAGCTCCTCTACCCCAGGCGAAGCGCTGTTGGTGCTCGACTCTCAGCTCAACGTGCGCGCTGCCAACAAAGCCTTCTACACCATGTTTCGCCTTNNCTGGGACGAGAAGCTTCGCCCGATGCTGGAGACTGTTCTCCAAGGCGAGCCGCAGTCGGATCACTTCGAGCTAGTTCACGACGAAAAGGAAGGAGGCAGAGGAGTCCTGTGGCTAAGCGCGCGACTCGTCCCTTCAGTGGACCACGCCGATCACACGGTTCTCCTCGCGATCGAAGACCTTTCGGCGGGACGCCCGGTCGAAGAGACGCTCGCCATCAGAACCCAGGAGCTCAACACCTTCGCTGACCTGGCGAGCCGCGGCGCGCACGAGCTGAACAATCTCCTCACCGTCATCCGCATGAACTCGGATATCATCGAGGCAAGCCTGGGCGAAGCCAAGCTCTCGACGCTGGAAGCCGGCGAGATTCGAATGGCCGCCGAACGTGCGGAAGCAATCACCNNGCCGACGAGTTCTGCCGCAGGCGACCGGCCTCGATCGAGGCGCGAGCTCGGTTCCGCTTCCCGGATCTCCGTTGAAGGAATCGATTGCCGAGACGGCCGCGCGTCAATCAACCGAAGCGAAGTCGTCGAAGGTCAGACGCTTGAAGCACGGAAAACCGACCGGCCGCGAAACCATTCTGCTCGTCGACGACGAGAAATCGCTGCGCAAGCTGGGAAAGCGCGTGCTCACCGAAGCCGGTTACCACGTTTTCGAGGCGTCAGACGGCGCCATGGCGCTCCGCATTGCAGCCGAGCAAGTAGGCGAGATCGACCTCGTTCTCACCGACGTCGAGATGCCGACCCTCGGCGGACGCGGGATGGTCGACGAGCTGCACGAGCTCAGCCCGGGACTGAGAGTCCTGTTCATGTCGGGATATACCGACAACGAGATACTTCGTCGCGGGATCCGGACGTCCGAAACCGATTTCTTGCAAAAGCCGTTTACCGCCGAGTCGCTATGTGCGGCCGTGCGCGCAGTGCTGAGCAAGCCGTCAACTACCACCGCATGATGGAGCGGACCAAGGTGCAGCGGGCCAAGGAGTCAGGCGTCGCGCAGCCAGGCCGGATACTCATCGTCGACGACTACGAGGAGAACATTCGTCTGCTCGAACGAATCCTGGCGAAAGCAGGATACGAGCATGTCGCGTCGACGACCGTTTCAGCCGACGCCATGACCATTCACTCACAGTTCAAGCCTGACCTCGTCCTGCTCGATCTTCATATGACCGGCAAGGACGGGTTCGATGTGCTGGAGGAAATGGTCGCCCACAAGGGCGGCCAGCATGTCCCCGTGATCATGATTACCGGGGATGACAACGCTGATGTCAAGCGTCGTGCTCTCGCGCTGGGAGCCAAGGATTTCATCGGCAAGCCCTTCGATGCGGGTGAGGTGTTGCTCAGGATCCGGAACCTCCTCGAAACACGTTTCCTTTACCTGACGCTTCGCGGCCGAAACACNNTCGAGGTTCTGGAGAGACTCGCCGCCGCCGTCGAATTCCGGGACGACGACACCGGCAATCACACCAAGCGGGTAGCGCAGATCTCGGCAATGCTAGGCGAAGCGATCGGCGTCGAGTCAACGACGGTGGAGCTGATAAGGCGCGCCGCGCCACTGCATGACATCGGCAAGGTCGGGATCCCGGACAACATTTTGCTCAAGGCAGGTCCGCTTACCGGTGAAGAGTTCGAGATCATGAAGACCCACACAGTGATCGGGTCGAGAATGCTCTCGAAGGGCCGCTCGGAGCTTGTCCGCTTCTCGCAGCGAATCGCCCGCAGCCATCACGAATGGTGGGACGGTTCGGGTTATCCCGACCGCGTCTCGGGTCAGGCCATTCCGCTCGAAGCGCGCATAGTCGCGGCGGCAGACTTTCTGGACGCGCTCACGCACGATCGGCCCTATCGGCCGGCTTGGGGAATGGACGACACGCTGGCTGAGATCAAGCGCAGGGCGGGGAGTCACTTCGATCCGACGGTTGCGAGCGCCCTCCTCGGAATCAACTGGCGAGTGAGCTCGGTGCTGGTGGCGTAGGCATCACGGTCGTCAGCACGGCTCGGTGAAGGGTCGACCTTCACGCTGGCGTTGCCCCGCTAGAGATACCTCGTGCGCAGAATCTCGCGGTGGTGAAGCTCGTGCCCCGCGATGATGTAGGCGAGTGCCCTCACCGATACCTCAGCGTTGTTCGCTAGCCCGCGCCGGGTCCAGGCTTCCTCGTTCAGGTGCCTGAAGAAAAAGATCGTGGACTGGCGCACTGTCTCCATCTCTGCAGCAAGCTCGGACAGCGGATACGCGTCGAACGTGGCATTGCGAACGTAGTCGTCCTGCTCGAAGCCCGGGATCGGCGTGGCATCGTTCCGCGCAAACCTGAGAGCGCGCCCCGTGAAGATTCGCTCGCTGTCGATCAGGTGTCCGACGACCTCGTTCACGCTCCATTTGTCGGGGGCGTACCGATAGGTCGCGACCGATGCCGGAAGAACGCGAAGAAGCGACTGCGTCTCGGTCAGCTGGGACGCGAGCGTCGAGATCACATCGCCGTCCGGGACCAGCGCGATGTATCTCTCGTAGTAGGGAAGGAATTCCGACTTCGCCGGTTTTGTCTCGCTGGCTTTCACTGCGATTGCCGTACTCACAATTGCCTCCTCGGGACACTGAATTTCCCGCCATAACAAATAGAACGCGCTGCCATGCCGGACGCCACATCTGATTGATTGCAGAGCCGGTACCGGTTCAGTATCATCCGGCGTCCCGACCCCAAGCGCGAGGAATGGCAGAGCGACACGATCCGTACATATCGCTGCGCAACACCAGGTTTCTCTGGTACGTCGCCAGCCTGGTGGCGATGACGTTGGGAACCCAGATCCAGGCGACGGTCGTGGCGTGGCAGGTGTACGCCCTGACGAAGGATCCGCTGTCGCTTGGACTGGTCGGCCTGGCCGAAGCGCTGCCCTTCATTGCCGCGGCTCTATACGCGGGTCACGTCGCCGACCGGCACGACCGAAAGCTGCTGTCGCTCATCGCCATCGCGGTCCAGCTCGGCTGCGGTGTCGCGCTCCTGCTTCTGACCATCTACGGCCGGGCCCTCCTGGCGAGGACGATTATCCCGATCTACGCAGTCGTTTGCGTCAGCGGGCTCGCGAGAAGCTTTCTCCAGCCGGCCCGGACCGCGCTCGGAGCCGAGATCGTTCCGCGCCAGACCTACAGGAATGCGATCACGTGGCGGTCGTCCCTCTGGCAATTCGCTGCCGTCGTCGGCCCCGCGGCGGGCGGAATGATTTACGGGTTCTCCGGCGCGCGGCTGGCTTACATCGTGGAGACAATCCTGTGCGCGATCGCGCTTTTTCTGTTCGCTCAGATTGCGTACACCCGCCTGCCGGCGGTCGCCACGGAATTGACAATTGCCGAGAATCTCACGGTCGGGATTCGCTTCCTGTTGACCCAGCCCGAGCTGCTTGGCGCGCAACTTCTCGACCTCTTTTCGGTGCTGTTCGGCGGAGCGCCAGCGCTGCTTCCGATCTTCGCGTCGGAGATTCTCCTCGTTGGTCCGCAGGGGCTCGGAATACTCCGCGCCGCGCCGGCGGCCGGGGCAGTGCTCATCTCGCTGCTACTCGTTCACCGTAAGCTGCGAAGGGCTGGACGGACACTTTTCATCTGCGTTGCGGCCTTCGGCCTGTGCTGGATTCTGTTCGCGTTGTCGAGGTGGTTTTGGGCCTCGCTGGCGCTTCTCTTTATCAGCGGAATGGTCGACAACGTGAGCGTCGTGATCCGATCGACGCTGCTGACGATAAGCACTCCGCCACAAATGCTCGGGCGCGTGTCCGCGGTCAACCAGATCTTCATCGGCTCGTCGAACGAGATAGGGTCATTCGAGTCGGGTGTCGCGGCGAAGCTGCTGGGAACCGTCCGCTCGGTGATCCTCGGCGGGCTCATGACCCTCGGGGTAGTCGGAGTGACCGCATGGAAAATCCCCCGGTTGCGCGACCTCGACGAGCTGGATTGAGCCTGCGGGCACGTAACGAAACTCCTTCTGTTCCGAAAACGTACGCGATGCGAAATTAGACCCGTGAGCCGCGCCGGTTTTGCGCGCTCTCCGAGGGGTGGTCAATCACCAGGATGGAGATGCATGCAGCCCGCTAGGTCCGCACCAGAATCCACGATACTTGCCCCGTCTTCCGCGGTCCCGGGCTGGACGGCGGAGTATGCTGTGCCCCTTGGCGGGCCAGGCCATCTCCTTCTCGCCACGTTCGAGCAGGCGGCAATCGGCATCNNTCTCCGTAAATCAGCGCTATTGCGAGATCACGGGCTATTCGCGCGAAGAAATCCTGGGGCTGAAGGTTGAGCACCTCACGCATCCGGAAGATGTCCCAGCCAGCCTGGAGTTCATCCGGCGCATTCGATCGGGGGAGCTTCCAGAGTACAAGATGGAGAAGCGCTACATCCGGAAGAATGGCGAAGTCATCTGGGTTCATCTCACGGTGTCGATCGTTCGTTCTGTCACGGGCGATCCCTTGTACCTGGTCGGCTTCATCGAGGACATTACGCAGCGACGCGACGCTGAGAGCGCGGCGAGCAGGTCCCTGTCCCTTCTTCGGGCGACGCTCGAATCGACCGCCGACGGAATTCTGGTGGTCGATCTCAACGGGAAGATCCTGAGCTTCAACCAGAAAATGGCCGACATGTGGGAGATTCCGGCCGAAATTTTCGCCTGCGGCGACGATCAGAAAGCAATCAATGCCGCACTCGACAAGCTTGTCTACCCCGAAGACTTCATGGTCAAGGTGCGCGAGCTGTACCGCGATCCCGATCAGGCCAGCTACGACGTGCTCGAGCTAAAAGATGGACGCACCTTCGAGCGGTACTCGCAGCCGCAGCGGATTGACGACGTGCCGGTGGGGCGCGTCTGGAGCTTTCGCGACATCACGGCGCGCCTCCGCGCCGATGAGCGGGAGCGCGCGCTTACGCAGGAGCAGGCGGCGCGCGCGGAGGCCGAGAACTCGCAGAAGCGTGCGTCGTTGCTGGCGGAAGCGAGCCGCGTGCTCAGTGCTTCATTCGACTATCAGACTACGCTCGCCGCTCTCGTGCGCCTTGCAGTCCCCGCGCTCGCGGACTATTGCGCGCTCGACATCGTCGAAGCCGAGGACAGCTTCGAGCGGATAGGAGAGGCGCACGTCGATCCGACGAAATCGAAGCTGCTGAGGGAAGTCGCGACATTTCCGAAGAGCGCGCTGACTGCCCGGCATCCGCTGATGCGCGTCATGGCCACGGGTGCACCGGTGCTCGAGGCCGACATAACGCCTGCGTTCATCCGCGCGTCATTCGCCGAGGCGGAGCAACGGCGCGTCGTCGAGGCGTTAGCGCCGCGGTCGCTAATCTGCGTCCCGCTGGTTACGTCGGGGAAGCCACTTGGTGCGCTGACATTGGTTACCTCGGGGTCGGGACGGCGCTACGAGATCGCCGATCTGTCCCTGGCCGCCGACCTGGCGAGGCGGGCGGCCATCGTCGTCGAGCACGCGCGTCTCTTCCACGAGGCGGAGCAGGCAACGAGAGCGCGCGACGACGTGCTGGCCGTCGTAGCTCACGATCTCAGAAACCCGCTCAACACGGTAACGATGGCAGTCAGCATGATGCTCGAAACCACGCCCGTGGAGCGGGTGCAGGAGCGGCGGCAGGTGGAGATCGTACGCCGCGCGGCCGACCGCATGAACCGGATGATTCAGGACCTGCTGGACGTGAAGCGGATGGAGTCGGGGCGGCTGACGACGGATTTAAAGCCGGAGGACCCCGCGTTTCTCATCAACGACACGATCGACATGCTTCGTCCGCTGGCGGCGGGTAGCACGATCAGGCTCGAGACCGACATCGAACAGAATCTGCCGCTCGTGCTCGCCGACGCGGCGAGAGTTCAGCAGGTGCTGTCCAATCTCGTCGGGAACGCGGTCAAGTTTACTCCGAGGGACGGGCTGATCACGGTGTGCGCGGAGCGCCACGACGCAGAGGTGCGATTCGCCGTCATCGACACGGGCCCGGGCATCCCGGCGGAACAACTGCCGCACATTTTCGGGCGCTTCTGGCAGGCGAAGACGTCAGATCGTCGCGGGATCGGACTCGGCCTCGCCATCGCGAAGGGAATTGTCGAAGGGCACAACGGCCGGATCTGGGTGGAGAGCCACGTCGGACTCGGCAGCACATTCTATTTCACGTTGCCGGCAGCGACGCAGAACGCGTTCAGGTCGTCTTCTGAAAGCTCGTAATGCTCTCGGTGGTGCCCATATCGGGAATGTTCGAACCCAGCGAAATCGCGTTCGGATAGCCGAGAGTAACGTCGTACTCTGCGGATACGCTTCGTTTGCGGTCAGGTATGGCTCGCTCGATTTCCGCGAACAGGGAATCCACGGTCGGAACTCCCGCATTCGAGTAGACCGCGCCAGTAGCGCGGTCAGTGACCCGATTGACGTTGCCGCCTAACACTTCGATGTGAACCGGATGCTTGAAAATGTTGGCGATCCGGTCGTAGTCGAAGGAATAGTCATGAATCGCCTCTGCGTTCCACTTTTGGCGGTTTTCCAGGAGCTGTAGCAGCGCTGCCTGGTTCGGATTCTCCTCCGTGGCTTGGCACCCCGACAACACTACCGAAACGATTACTGCTCCGACGAGGCCTATCCTCATCTTGCTGCTCCTTGCGGCGCAAAGTCGCGAAAAAATGATTCTAGTACGACAGCTTCGGACCCCATTTCTCCCCTCGCCCCTCCGGGATTACGTCGAAGAGATTCCAGAGCGGCCAGATCATGTCGACGTGCCGCATGTCCTGGAAAACGGACCTGGTGCTTCGAGTTGGCCATCTATCCTGCCTGGGTTCGAGCGCGTCCTCTACGCGGAAATTGACGTCGGGAACGAGCGCTCGCTACTGGTGCGATCGACGGGCGTGCCGCTCCAGACCGGGATCGACTCCGAGCCGCGGGTGGCCATACGAGCGGTCGAGCGGTCCGCGGCGCAAGAAAAGGTTGCCACCCCGCCGTCGTCTCGTCCATATCGGACGCCCCGCCTCTCCGTCTCGCGGCATGAGGCGTGAGCATTGAGCGCGCGAGTTCGAGGAGGAAAGCTGGGCCAGTCTGTCTCTCACGAATACATGGGGTCCGCCGCAGCGGCGGGTCTCAGGTACGTCACCGATGCGATGCCGGGAATTCGCCGCCAGCGCCACGGCCGCGGCTTCACGTACGTGGGCCCCGATGGCGTCGTGATCCGGTCGCGCGAATCCCTGCATCGACTCAAGTCGCTGGTGATTCCCCCGGCGTGGACCGACGTGTGGATTTGCCCGCATGAAGACGGACACCTTCAGGTGACTGCCCGCGATGGCCGCGGCCGTAAGCAGTATCGTTACCACCCACATTTTCGCAAGCACCGCGACGGTACCAAGTTCGAGCGGATGTTCGAGCTGAGCGATGTGCTGTGGAAGATCCGCGAGCGCGTAGAAACCGACATCGCGAAAGAGGGGCTAGACCGCGACAAGATCATGGCGACCGTCGTCTGGCTGCTCGAAACCACACTGATTCGAATCGGATCGGACGAGTACAGGAAGTCCAACAAGTCCTTCGGGCTTACGACTCTCCGCCGCCGGCACGTTGCCGTCGTGGGATCGGAGCTTCGCTTCGAGTTTCGTGGAAAGAGCGGGATTCAGCACGCAGTCTCGGTCACCGACAAGCGGATTGCGCGCATTGTGCAGCGCTGTCAGGCGATCCGCGGCGAGGAGCTGTTCAAATACCTGGACGACGACGGCAAGCGTCAGGAAGTCGACGCCGAAGATGTGAACAAATACCTGCAGGATGTCACCGGACGCGAGATCACAGCCAAGGATTTCCGCACCTGGGCCGGAACGATGCTCGTGGCTGAGGCGCTGCGCGCGATGGGACCGGCAAAGACCAAGCGCGAAGCGGAGAAGAACATCGTGTCGGCGGTCGATGTGACTGCCAAGAGGCTCGGCAACACGCGCAGCGTCTGCCGCAAGTACTACATCCACCCTGTGCTCATCGAGGCATATCTGGAGGGGTCGGTTCTACCCCCGCTGCCGGAGCGCCACTGGAACAAGCGGAAGACGATGGGCCCGACCCTTCGTCAGCACGAGATGGATGTCCTGGGGTTCATCAAGGCGAGACTCAAAGGGAAGACCCGCGGCTCCGGTGAAAAGCGCGTAAAGAAGCTGGTAGAAAACCCACCCCCGGCGGACAGCGCCCCTGAGACAGCTCCAAGAACGAGCGAGCTGGAGCCGGCGGGCTCCTAGTCCAGGNNGGGAGCCGCTCCGCGCGCGCCGACGCTTCCGGTCCCGCAATCTCTCTCGCAAGGTCGAGCAGCATCGGGCTCAGGTGCCCTCCGTAGCGCACCAGGCTCGCCGCGCGCGCCCTTCGCGCCAGCAGGAATGCCAGGAATGGCTGATCGGCCTTGAGCGCGTTGCACGCCGGGCAGGCGAGGACGAGGTTGTCGCGCCGATCGTATGCCGTCTTGCCTTTTC
>PKVB01000005.1:0-9472 GCA_003131365.1 Gemmatimonadota bacterium
GGCGGCGGCCGCCGCCGGTGAGCCCCCCGCGCCGGTCGCACTCAAGCCCGGCAGCAAGACGACGCTGCGCGATGCGCTAGCCATGACGCTCAACTACTACAACAAGGTGAGCGGTGGAGCCTTTGTGGTGGCGGCGGCCGACCTGCTCGGCTCGACCAGCGTAAACAAGATCGCCGAGGGCTTCGCGCCGGGATTCTACAACCAGCGCAGCAACACCGAGTCACGGACGCTGGCGATTGGCGGCATCTGCGAGGACGCCATGGCTGCCGTGCTGTCGGGCATCGCGACCTTCGGGACTCATTGCGGCGTCGGATCGTCGTACGGCGCTTTCATGGCGCCACTCGGTCACATCGCGGCGCGGCTGCACGCGATCGGCANNTCCGACCCACGCCGATCCGCAGCCGCTTCAGCTGTTGCAGGGCAACTTCCCGCTGGGCACGATGATCACGCTGACACCGTGGGATCCGCAGGAGTTGTGGTTCCTGGTATCGACCGCGCTGGCCAAGCGGCCGGCGGTGATCGCGCCGTTCGTCACCCGGCCGGCCGAGACAGTGCTGAACCGCGCGGTGCTCGGCCTGGCGCCCGCATCGGCGGCAGCAAACGGCGTATACCGGCTGCGCGCAGCGCGTGGCAAGGGCGATGGCGTGGTGGTGTTGCAGGGGAGCGCCGTGACGTACGCCTTCGTGAACGAAGCGTTGCCGCTGATCGACCGCGCAGGAATGGATCTCGACATCTACTATGTCGCGTCAGCCGAACTCTTCGATCTCCTGCCGGCGGCCGAGCGAGCGGCGATCTTTCCCGAGGAACACGCGCGCGTGGCGATCGGCATCACGGACTTCACACTGCCGACGATGGACCGGTGGGTCCGGTCTGAACGTGGCCGATCGCACACCCTATATCCGTTCCGGGACGGGCATTTCCTGGGCAGCGGGCAGGGCGCGGCGGTAATCGCCGAGGCAGGTCTGGACGGCTCCAGCCAGTTCGCGGCGATCCGGAATTACCTCAGCGGGCGATAGCCACCTCGTCGGTCTCGGCGCCCGCGAATCGCTGGGCGTGGAGGATCCGTTCTCGTGACGCATTCGTCTTGTGTCCTCCCGGCAAGAAGCGCATCTTAGAGCCATCCTCACGATCAAATGAACAAATCCCTCCCGTCCGAAGGGCACCTGAATGACCGCGCCGGTGCGCTCCTGCACCAGTTGTAGCACGCCGCTGCCGGAGGGGGCGCTGTTCTGCTTGCGTTGCGGAACGGCCACACCCCCTGAAGCGGGGACCGGGCCGCACACGAGCGCCACCGACGTGGGTGAGGTGGCGCGAGTTCGCAGGGCGCTCGCCGCCACGTATCAGNNCTACCTGGCCGAGGATCCCAAGCACCACCGCAAGGTCGCGGTCAAAGTGATGCGCCCCGAGATGGCCGCAACGCTCGGCGCCGAGCGGTTCCTGAGAGAGGTCGAGATTGCGGCACAGCTGTCCCATCCGCACATCCTGCCGGTCTACGACTCCGGTGCCGCCGGCGGCATTCTCTATTACGTGATGCCGTACGTGGAGGGTGAGTCTCTTCAGGACCGTCTCCAGCGGGAAAATGAGCTGCCGGTCGAGGATGCAGTCCGAATCGCGCGTGAAGTGGCCGAGGCGCTGGCCTATGCGCATGGCAGGAACATCGTCCACCGCGACATCAAGCCGGCGAACATCATGCTGAGCGCTGGTCACGCGCTCGTGGCCGACTTCGGCATCGCCCGGGTGGCAGGCGTCCACGCGACGGCGATCACCCGGACCGGAATGGCGGTGGGTACGCCGCAGTACATGAGTCCCGAGCAAGCGAGCGGTTCGCCCAACGTGGATGCGCGCACCGACATTTTCGCGTTGGGCTGCGTGCTCTATGAAACGATTGCCGGCGAGCCGCCCTTCAACGGGCCGACGCCGCAGGCCATCATCATGCGGAGCATGACCGAGAAACCCCGCGCCCTCGCCACGACGCGTGAGGGCCTGTCTCCGGCTCTCGACACAATCGTTTCCAAGGCCTTGGCCAAGAATCCCGCCGACCGGTGGCAGACAGCGCAACAGTTCGCCGATGCGCTGGGCCGCTCCGCGGATTCCATCCAGAGTGGTGACCGCACTACCTCCACGGCGCTGACTGGCGGACCGTCACCGGCGCGGGTGTGGGGGCTCTTCGGCTTCGCTTCGCTCATTACCCTTGGCGTCTTCTACGGACTGGTGAGTCGCTGGGGGCTGCCGACGTGGGTGCTGTACCTCGCCGTCGCATTGCTCGCCATCGGCGCTGTTGTCCTGACCCTGACGGGACGACTGGAATCCCGCCGCCGCGGCGGTGCGGCAACGCCCGGCTTCGCCCGTCTCTTCACTTGGCGCAACGCCACGCTGGGGGGGATGCTCGGACTGGGAAGCTGGGCCATCGTGGTGACCGCGCTGATCATCAAGGGACCCGGCGGAACCGAGCCCGGCAGTGGGGTTCGACTCGCGGTGCTTCCGTTCGAGAATCGCGGCGCCGCAGCGGACGCCTACATCGTGGACGGCATCACCGACCAGGTACGCGGCAAGCTGATGGGCCTGGGCGGATTCCAGATCACCGCCCGAACAAGTTCGGATCAATACCGCGATTCGAAGAAATCGCCGCAGGAGATCGGCAAGGAACTCGCGGTGGAGTACCTCCTCACCTCGACCGTGACCTGGGTACGCAATCCCGACGGCAAGGGGCGGCTGCAGGTGGCGCCCGAATTGATCAACGTGGCGACTGGCGCCGGAACGTGGCAGCAGACCTTCGATGCCGACATCACCGACGTCTTCCAGGTGCAGGGCAGCATCGCCACGCAGGTGGCCGGCGCCCTCGGCGTGGCACTCGGCACCCGGGAGCAGGAGCAGCTCGCCGAGCGGCCGACCAAGAATCTTCCCGCCTACGAGCTCTACCTCAAGGGCAGGTACTTCTTCGCCAAGAGAGGGGAATCGGGCCTGAGGCGCGCGATCACTTACTTCACTGAGGCAGCGACGAATGATCCAAAGTTTGCACGGGCTCGAGCCGGGCTGAGCATGGCATACAGCATCCTGGGGAACTTCGCCCGGGTGCCGCTGGATTCAACGGGGTTTCTGGCCTTGAAAAACGCCGAAATCGCTGTGGCTCTTGATTCTTCCCTGGGAGATGCGCACCTCGCCCTCGCCAACGCACTATCGTATGCTACGCGCCTTAAAGAAGCAGATCCCGAGTATCAACACGCTTTGAAGCTCCAGCCGGACGATGCGACGACGCATCAATGGTATGGGGACAATCTCCTGATGCTGGGCCGAGCGAAAGAGGCTCTTTCAGAGGAGCAACGCGCGGCAGCGCTCGATCCCTTGTCGCCGATCATCGCCTCCGAGGTCGCCCATGCGCTGTACGAAAACCGGCGGTTTCCCGAAGCGATTGCCGGGAGTCTGCGTGCTATCGAGCTCGACTCGACATTGGCGATCGCCCAAAAAGTCCTGGGGCTCGATTACGTATTCGCACGTCAGCCGGAAAAGGGTGCCCTGGTGTTGGAGCGGAACTACGCTCGCGAGCCCGGCCAACCTGGAGCGCGCGGATACCTGATCTTCAGCTACGCCGCAAGCGGGCGATGGGCCGAGGTGACTAAGCTCTATCACGACCTGACTCGCAGCTCAGATGCTCATGACACCGACCTTCTGCTTGCGAATCTGGCGGTGGGGGACCGGGTGAAAGCGCTCGATGTCTTCGAGCGCATGACGCAGTCCGGTCTCGGCCAAACTCCGATCGGTTGCGATCCTCCATATGATTTGCTGCACGACGAGCCGCGCTTCCTTGCGGTTATCCACCGTTTCGGCGCAGGACTCTGCCCTGTGACGACGCCGTGGCCGATCAAGACGCCTCCAACTCGGCTCGCGTTGAGCCAATGATCGATCTGGAAGGCGAGGTCTAGGCTTTTTCGGCGCGCAACCACCGATCGACACTTTCCGCGGCGTCGCGGCCCTCGCGAATCGCCCACACGATGAGTGATGCTCCACGGTGCGCATCGCCGGCGGCGAAGACTCCGGGTACACTCGTGCGGTGCGCGCCATCGGTTGCGATGTTTCCGCGTTCGTCCAGCTCGACGGCGAGATCCACCAGCAACCTGCTCCGTATTGGGCCGGTGAACCCCATCGCCAGCAGTACCAGATCCGCCTCCAGCTGGAAGTCGGTCCCCGGCAGCCGCGCGTAGTCGGTGTGCCCGTCGGCGAATAGCTGCCTCTCGAGACGCGCGGCGTGAATCCGCTGCACTCTCCCGTCCTCGCCGGAGAACGCGGTGGTGGCGACGCTCCAATCACGATCGCAACCCTCTTCATGCGCGTGCGAGGTGCGCAGCTGCATCGGCCAGAGCGGCCACGGTGTGCTCGCGGCGCGACCAACTGGCGGCTGTGGGAGAAGCTCGAACTGCCTGACGCTGCGCGCCCCCTGACGAACGCACGTTCCCGCGCAATCCGAGCCGGTGTCACCGCCGCCGATGATCACGACTCGCTTGTCGCGCGCGTCGGTGACATCGTGCACGAGCATCGCATTCTGGCGGGCGTCGCTCGTCGTTCCGCGAACTGGATCACCAAACAGCCTGCGGTTCTGTGACGTCAGAAAATCCATCGCGAGGTGCACTCCCTCCAGCTCTCGGCCCGGCACGTCGAGATCGCGCGCCGCACCCGCTCCCGTGGCAACGCACACCGCATCGAACTCCGCGCGTAACTCTTCGACGGTGATGTCCTCGCCGACGTCGATCCCGCTGCGGAACTGGACTCCCTCCGCCTCGAGCTGACCGAGACGGAGATCGAGTACCGATTTCTCCAGCTTGAACTCAGGTATTCCGTAGCGAAGAAGTCCGCCGGCGCGCTCGTTCTTCTCGAATACCACAACTGCGTGTCCGGCTCGGCAGAGCTGCTGGGCGGCAGCCATGCCCGCGGGTCCGGAGCCGATGATCGCGACCTTGAACCCCGTCACTCTTCGCGGCGGACGCGGCACCACCCAGCCCTCCGAGAAGCCACGATCCGCGATCGTCTGCTCGATGTGCCGGATGGCGACAGGCTCGTTCACCAGACCGAGCACGCACGCCGACTCGCAGGGCGCGGGACATAGCCGGCCCGTGAGCTCCGGGAAATTGTTTGTCGCATGCAGCGACTCGAGCGCCTCGCGCCATTCCCCATGCTGCACGAGGCCGTTCCATTCGGGGATGATGTTGTGCACGGGACAGCCGCTGTCGCCCTGACAGAACGGCACTCCACAATCCATGCAGCGCGCGGCCTGAGTGCGCACCGCCTCGTCCGGAACGGGACGATAAAACTCACCCCAGTGGCGCACACGCTCTTCCACCGTCTGGCGCTCCGCCGTCGCTCGGCGAAGCGTGAGAAATCCTTTCGGATCAGCCACGACGAGCCTCCCCGATCACCAGCCCGCGCCGCGCCGCGGGGCTCGCGTTGGCAGCGTCCGCATCGGCGCGACGCTCGAGCGCCTTCCGGTACTCGGTCGGCACGACGGCGACGAAAAGCCGTTGCGACCGCTCCCACCGCCCCAGCTCCCGTTTCGCGCGCGCGCTGCCGGTGTACCGCGCGTGCTGCTCCACCAGGCGTCGCAGTAGCTCGAGCTGGCCGAAGTCCGTCACGTGCGCGAGCTCCACCATCCCCATGTTACACTGCTGCTCCAGCTCGCTGAACTCGTCGAGCACGAACGCCATGCCGCCACTCATTCCCGCGGCGAAGTTCCGGCCCGTGCGGCCGAGCACGACGACCGTTCCGCCAGTCATGTACTCGCAGCCGTGATCGCCGACTCCTTCCACCACCGCGATCGCCCCGCTGTTCCGCACTGCGAAGCGCTCGCCCGCAACACCCGCGATGTACGCTTCGCCCGATGTCGCGCCGTAGAGCACAGTGTTGCCAACGAGAACCGTCTGGTCGGGAATGAACTGCGCGGCGCGGGGATGCCGCACGATCAGCCGCCCGCCGGACAAGCCTTTCCCGACATAGTCGTTCGCCTCTCCCTCGAGCTCCAGCGAAAGCCCGCGCGCCGCGAATGCTCCGAAGCTCTGACCCGCTGATCCGGCGAATTTGAAGCAGATCGTTTCGTCAGGCAGACCTGTGTCGCCATATCGGCGAGCGATCTCGCCGGAGAGCGTCGCGCCGACAGCGCGATCGGCGTTGGTGATGGACAGCATCGATTTCACGCGTTCGCCACTCTCGAGCGCCGGTTGTGCCAGCTGGACGAGCTTTTTGTTCAACCCTTCTTCTTCTTCCGAATGGTCGAGCCTCAACCGGACGTGATGGCGCGCAACGCGGTCCGTGCGCGTGCGCGACGTCGGCATCGCCAGATGCAGGAGTGCGGAGAGATCCAGTGTGGCCGCCTTGGCGTGATCGGCTGGCGGCAGCGCGCACAGCATGTCCGCGCGGCCGATCATCTCGTCCATCGTGCGGAAGCCGAGTCGCGCCATCAATTCCCGCACTTCTTCGGCGATGAAGAAGAAGTAGTTCACTACGTGCTCTGGTTGGCCGCTGAATCTTGCGCGAAGCTCTGGATCCTGCGTCGCGATGCCGACCGGACACGTATTGAGATGACACTTCCTCATCATCACGCACCCTTCGACGATGAGCGGCGCGGTCGCGAAGCCGAATTCGTCGGCGCCGAGCAGCGCCGCGACGACGACGTCGCGCCCGGTCTTGAGCTGGCCGTCCGTCTGCAGCCGCACGCGCCCGCGCAGGCCGTTCATCACGAGCGTCTGCTGCGTCTCCGCAAGCCCCAGCTCCCACGGACTTCCGGCGCGCATGATGCTCGAGAGCGGAGAGGCGCCGGTGCCACCCGAGTCCCCAGAGATCAAAATCAAATCTGCCCGTGCCTTGGCCACACCGGCAGCGATGGTGCCCACTCCCGCCTCGGCGACCAACTTGACCGAAACCACCGCCTTCGGTGCGATCGCCTTGAGATCGTAGATGAGCTGCGCCAGATCTTCGATCGAATAGATGTCGTGGTGCGGCGGAGGCGAGATGAGCGTCACTCCGGGCACCGAGTGACGCGTCCGTGCGATCACCTCGTCCACCTTGTGCCCCGGGAGCTGGCCTCCTTCGCCCGGTTTCGCTCCCTGCGCGATCTTGATCTGCAGCTCGCTTGCATTGACCAGGTACTCGGCCGTAACACCAAACCGCGCCGACGCGACCTGCTTGATGGCGCTGTTGCGATCGGTGCCGAAGCGGGCGGGATCTTCGCCGCCCTCGCCGCTGTTGCTGCGACCGCCGAGTCTGTTCATGGCGATCGCGAGCGTCTCGTGCGCCTCCTTGCCGAGCGATCCGAACGACATCGCTCCGGTGCAGAATCGCCGCGTGATGGCGCTCGCGGGCTCGACCTCGTCCAGCGGTACCGGGTCTCGCTGGACGAAAGCCAGCAAGCCGCGAAGCGTCGACTGTTGCCGAGTTTCATGATTCGCCAGACGGCTGAATTCCTTGAACGTCGAGTAGCTATCGCTGCGCGTCGCGTGCTGGAGCTTGGCGATGGTCATCGGGTTCCAGTTGTGGTGCTCGCCCTGCGCTCGGTACTGGTATTCGCCGCCGGGATCGAGCCGCTCGACGGATGCGTCTTCGGAAGTCGATGCGTCTTCAAAAGCGAATGCGTGTCGGCGCAGCGTCTCCTCGGCAATCAGATCCATGTCGATGCCGCCCACGCGCGACGGCGTGCCCACGAAATGGCGATCCACGAGCGCGGTGCTCAATCCCACCGCCTCCCATAGCTGTGCGCCGCAATAACTCTGCAGCGTGGAGATGCCCATCTTCGACATGATCTTGAGAAGACCCTTGTCGAGCGCCTTCACGTAGCGCTCCTGGGCGGCGGCGCCGTGCGGTTTGTCTCCGGTTGCTTCGGGACGAACTAACGCGGCGACCGTCTCGAGAGCGAGGTACGGGTGCACCGCGCTCGCGCCGTAGGCGACGAGGAGCGCCAAATGCGAGACCTCTCTCGCTTCGCCCGTTTCGGCGACGAGACTTACACGCCAACGCAGCCGCTCGCGAATGAGATGATGGTGCACTGCCGCGACCGCGAGCGCCGATGGGATCGGAGCCTGGTCCGCACTCATTTCGCGGTCACTCAGAATGAGGATCCCGCATTCGTCCGCAATCGCTCTGCTGGCGGCGCGGCAGAGAGCGTTCACAGCCGACTCCAACCCACGAGTACCGTCGGCAACCGCGAAGAGCGCCGGAAGAGTAACCGCGCGCAAAGTTGGATCAGTCACACTGCGCAGTGCAGACATCGCCTGCTCGGTGAGAACCGGTTGCCCGATGTGAAGCTGCTTCGCATGCTCGGCGGTCTCATCCAGCAGATTGCTCTGCGGCCCGAGATTCATCGACAGCGACATCACGAGCTGCTCGCGAATCGGGTCGATCGCGGGATTCGTCACCTGCGCGAACATCTGCCGGAAGTAGGAGAAGAGGAGCTGCGGACGCCGAGAAAGCACGGCCAAAGGCGTGTCGTTCCCCATGGACCCCGCCGGCTCTTCACCAGCTTCACTCATTGGTCCCAGTACCATCTTTACCTCGTCGGCCGTATACCCGAACGCCCGCTGCCGAGCGTGAAGCGATAGAGCACGGTCGTCATGCAGTGTCTCAGACCTGTCATCTTCTTTGATCTGAGATCTCGGATCCAGTTCTTCTCGCAGTTGCAGTCGAGATCTCGGATCCCGTTCTTCTAGCAGTTGCAGTTCCGAGACGAGAGTCGCCAACTCGACCTTTCCTTCCGCAACCCACCTCCGGTACGGCCGCACCGACGCCAGCTCCATCTTGATCGCTTCGTCGTCGAGTATCCGCCCCTGCGTCGTGTTGACGACGAGCATCTTCCCTGGCTCGAGCCGCCCCTTGGCGCGAATGTTCTCGACCGGGATCTCGAGCGCCCCCGCCTCGGACGCGAGCACCACAAAGTCGTCCGCGGTAACGACGTACCGCGCGGGCCGGAGCCCGTTGCGGTCGAGCATCGCCGCGATCTGCCGCCCGTCGGTGAAAGCCACGGCCGCCGGCCCATCCCACGGCTCCATCAGCGACGCGTGGTACTCGTAAAACGCGCGCTTCTCTTCATCCATGTCAGGGTTGCCGGCCCAAGCTTCGGGGATGAGCATGGCCATAACGTGGGGCAGGGAACGTCCGGACTGATAGAGAAATTCGACTGCGTTGTCGAGCGAAGCCGAGTCGCTCCCCTCGGGCATGATGACCGGATAGAGCTTGTCTATATGTTCACCGTGCAGTGGGCTGCGCAGCACCGACTGGCGGGCATTCATCCAACTGACGTTGCCGCGAATGGTGTTGATTTCGCCGTTGTGAGCAACGTAGCGATAAGGGTGCGCAAGCTTCCAGCTCGGGAACGTGTTGGTGGAGAAACGCTGGTGGACTAGACAGAGGGCGCTGGTAACGAGAGGATTAGCGAGCTCGAAATAGAATTTCTCAATCTGCGGGGCGAGCATCAGGCCCTTGTAGATGATGGTGCGAC
>PKVB01000005.1:9504-10377 GCA_003131365.1 Gemmatimonadota bacterium
CGGCCCACCGCATCGCCGTTGACTGGGGTATCGCGCCAGCCGAGGACGGTGAGACCCTCTTCCTGAGCGATGCGCTCAAAGACGCCCTCACACTGCAAACGGCTGTGCCTTTCCACGGGAAGGAAGCACATGGCGACGCCGTAGGTGCCCAGTTCAGGAAGTTGCATGCCGAGTTCACCACATTCGCGGACAAAAAAGGCGTGGGGAATCTGAATCAGGATGCCCGCGCCGTCGCCAGTCTGCGGGTCGCAACCGGCGGCGCCGCGATGAGTGAGGTTGATCAGCACCTCAAGGCCCTTGCGGATAATTTCGTGGCTTTTTTCGCCGCGAATACTCGCGACCAGTCCCATGCCGCAGGCATCGTGCTCATGTTGCGGATGATAAAGGCCCNNCAGATTGGCTTACTTGTTCTGAAAGACACATCCACGGCGCGATCCCAGCTGAGGGAAATCGCCTAAGACCTTGATCAAGATGTTTTGCCTGAGCAGGTGCCGCCGCGTCCGGGACTACACTGACTTTCTTTAATATAACGAAAAAATTACCGGACTGCTGAACTTCCTTGTCTGAAGAGGTGCGAAAAGGGCAGGACAAGGGTCTACAGGCTCGAATCTCGCTTGTTTTGTATCATATACTGAAGGTCGTGAAAAAACGCACCCAGGAAACGATTGTAATCACAGGTGGGGCCGGTTTTATTGGCTCCAACTTCATCTTGAACTGGCTTCAGGCCGTCGGCTCACCCGTCGTCAATCTGGACCTGCTGACCTATGCAGGCAATCCGGCCAATTTGGCCTCGCTAGCCGCGGATCAGCGCTATCTGTTTGTGCGCGGAGACATTTGCGATCCGAAAGTAGTGAGTTCGATGTTTGAGAAACA
>PKVB01000193.1 GCA_003131365.1 Gemmatimonadota bacterium
GATCGCAGATCGGACAATCGAGAGGGTGATTGATAAGAAGCATCTCGAGCACGCCCTTGCGCGCGTCGAGCGACTTCTCGGAATACACGCGGACGACCTGTCCCTCCGCCACGGTCGTGGCGCAAGAAGGGGCGAGCTTGGGCGCCTTCTCGACTTCGACGAGGCACATGCGGCAGACGCCGGCAATCGGGAGTCCAGGATGATAGCAGTAGTGCGGAATGAGAATCCCGGCGGTCTTCGCCGCCTCCAGGATTGTCGTCCCCTCCGCGACACTGACTGGCCGACCCTCGATCGTGAGGCTCACCATTTTCTTGTCGGCCATTACGCCACCGCCGCTGTCACAGGATGAAAGCGCCTGCCCTGGATCAACGCCTCGAACTCTCCGCGGAATTTCTTGATGCCCGAGATGACGGGCACGGCGCACGAATCGCTGAGCACGCAGATCGTTTTGCCGGTCATCTGCTCTCCGATGTCGAGGAGCGTGTCGAGATCCTCGACCGTGCCCTCGCCGTCCCTGATGCGCTCGAGAATCTTGGTGGTCCAGGCGGTTCCCTCGCGGCATTGTGTGCACTGCCCACAGCTCTCGTGGGCGAAGAAACGCGCGAGGCGCGCGATCACCGTCACCATTGGCTGGGCGTCGTCGATCACGATTACACCGCCGGAGCCGAGCATGGATCCCCCGGCAACGAAGCCCTCGTAATCCATGAGCGTGCCTTCGGCTTCGTCCATGGTCTGGATCGGAACAGACGCCCCGCCCGGAATCACCGCCTTGAACTTGCGGCCGTGCAACGGGCCGCCACAGAGATCGTACAGGAATTCCTTGAACGGGAAGCCCATCACGACCTCGTAGGTGCCTGGACGTTGCACGTTGCCGCAGACGGAGAAGAGCTTCGTGCCGGTGCTCTTCGGATTCGACAGCGACATCTTCTTGTACCAGTCGGCGCCGTTCATGAGAATCGGAGCGGCGGCGATCAGGGTCTCGACGTTATTGATCGTGGTAGGCATGCCAAAGACGCCCGACACCGCGGGAAACGGCGGCTTGATCCGTGGATTCCCACGACGACCCTCGAGCGACTCCATGAGCGCCGTCTCTTCGCCGCAGATATAGGCGCCGGCTCCTTTGTGGACGTGCACGTCGATCCGCTTTCCGCTTCCCATCGCGTTCTTGCCGATTATGCCGGCGGCATAGGCTTCCTTCACCGCTTGCTCCATCCAGTGGAGCGGCTCGGTGAACTCGCCGCGGATGTAGACGTAGGCAGTCTCCGCTCCGATCGCGTAAGCGCCGATCGCGCAGCCCTCAACGAGCGCGTGCGGCGTCCAGCGCATAAGCTCGCGATCCTTGAACGTTCCCGGCTCGGATTCGTCGGCGTTGCAGCAGAGATAATGCGGCTTTCCATCGCCCGGCTTCATGAACGACCACTTCATGCCGGTCGGGAATCCCGCTCCTCCCCTTCCGCGCAGGCCGGACTCCTTCACGATGTTCACGATTTCGGCCGGTTGCATTCCGAGCGCTTTCTCGAGCGCCTTGTAGCCACCGCGCTTTTTCCAGCCGTCGAGCGTGCGCGCATCGGCCTCGCCAAAGTGCTTGGAGAGAACCGTCGTTTCCCTCGGATTGGGATGGTGCGGGTAGCCCATTATGGGAGCCGTGCGAGAAGTTCGGGGACTTTGTCGGGAGTCATTGATTCGATGAACTCTTCGTTGACCATCACCGGCGTAGCGAACCCGCAGGCGCCGAGGCATTCGACCTCGATCACGGTGAAGCGGCCGTCGGGAGAAGTGAGGCCCAGCTCGCCAGTGTTGGTGTCACGAACAAGCGCCTTGACGACATCTTCCGCGCCGCAGATGCCGCACGGCGATGTCGTGCACACCTGGATGAAATATTTCCCCACCGGATGCTGGTGGTACATCGTGTAGAAGGTCACCACGCCTTTGACATAGGCGGGCGTGAGTTCCAGCAGGCCGGCGACTTCAGCCATTCCCTCTTCGCTCACCCAGCCATGCACACGCTGCACTATCCAGAGCGCCGGAAGCAGCGCCGCCATCTTCGTCGGGTAGTGGGTGAGGAGCTCGTCCAGCTCGCGCTTCACATCTCCGGTGAAAACCGGAGTGTACGGCCCGTGAGCCGCACGGTCGTGCGATGCATAGTCCGGAGATTCCAGATCGCCGACGAGGTCAGGTGTCAACGGTCGATCTCTCCCATGACAATGTCGATGCTGGCGTTGATGGCGATGACGTCGGAGAGCAGATGGCCTTCAACCATTTTTGGTATGGCGGCGAGATTGACGAAGGACGGCGGACGAATCCTCCAGCGCACCGGCTTCGCCGTGCCGTCGGATACCATATAGTAGCCCTTTTCACCCTTGGGGCTCTCGACCGCGACATACGATTCACCGATCGGGGGACGCGGACCTTCCATCACCACCTTGAAGTGATGGATCATGGATTCCATCTCGCTTGTCGCCTTGGACTTGGGAGGAAGAATGACGCGCGGATCGTCGATGTTCACCGGGCCGTCGGGAAGGCGGTCGGCTGCCTGCTGAAGAATGCGCAGCGATTGGCGAAGCTCCTCGAACCTCACGAGGTAGCGATCATAGACATCGCCGTTCGTGCCAACCGGCACCTCGAAGTCGTAGGTCTCGTAATCGAGATACGGAAAATCCTTGCGCACGTCGTAGTCGACGCCAGATGCGCGAAGCATCGGCCCCGAAAGTCCCCAGTTGATCGCTTCCTCCGGCGTCATGACGCCGAGTCCGACGGTGCGGCCGACCCAGATCGCGTTTCTCGTCAGCACGCGGTCGATCTCATCCAGCGTGTGCGGGAAAGTGCGGATGAACTGCCTGAGCCCGTCCATCCATCCGCTCGGAATGTCGGCGGCCATTCCGCCGACTCGCGTTGCGGACGTCGTCAGCCGCGCGCCCACCCACTTCTCGATCAGACGGTAGATCTCTTCGCGCCGCTGAAATGCCCAGAGGAAGGGCGTGAACGCGCCGATGTCGATGCAGAAGGTGCCGAGCCACACGAGGTGCGACATGATGCGCGACAACTCGGACGCGATGACGCGCAGAACCTTGCACCGCTCGGTGATCTCAATTCCGAACAGCCGCTCGGCGCCAAGGGCAAACGCCACGTTGTTGCCGATCGAGTTGAGATAGTCCTCGCGATCGGTCCAGCAGATTATCTGGTTGTACTGGCGGTACTCGCCGATCTTCTCGAACCCGCAATGGAGATAGCCGATGTGCGGAATGCAGCGGACGACAGTCTCTCCATCGAGCTCCAGGACGAGGCGCAAAACACCGTGCGTGGCGGGATGCTGAGGCCCGATGTTGATGAGCATGTGCTCACCCTCGAGATCCGGCTCCAGACCTGGCGGCGGCTGGAGCGCGATCGCCGCTCCACCATCGTTGGTTACGAGGGGAATGCGCTGCGGCCGTCCCTGCGCGTCGAGACCAGATGTCGAGAGCTCTACTTCCACTGTGCGCTTTGACACCTACTCGCCCGTCCTCTCGCCCTTGCCCAGTCTTTCACGCATGTCCTCTGGAAGCTCCGCGAACGCGTCGGCGATCGTGAGCTCCTCCATCGAGTAACGCGCTTCCGGATTCTGGGCGAGGGCCTGACGCAGCTGCTCGGAGCGGCTGAAGCGCCCGCGCAGAGGGAAGTCCTTGCGGAGCGGGAAACCCTCCTTGTACTGCTCCCACATCAGAATGCGGCGGAGATCGGGGTGCCCGCGAAACCGGATGCCGAACATGTCGTAGCACTCGCGCTCGAGCCAGTCGGCGGACTTATAGATGTCCCAAACGCTGTCGATCTCGAGCGGCGATCCTTTGGGCAGCTGCGCCTTTACGCGGATGAAACGCCGGTACGGAAGCGACCGCAGGTGCCAGACAACCTCGATCGGCACCTCCGCGTCGCGATACTCGACGGCCGTCACGTCGCTGAGGAAGTCGTATTGTTGCGACTGATCGTCGTGCAGCCACATGATGATCTCATGAACGGACGCGGGATCGACGTAGACGACCGTCTCGGCCCAGATCACTTCGACGCGTTTGATGGCCGATGAGAATTTGTCCTGAAGCGCCTTGGCCGACGGATTGGCCTCGCCACCGCGGTGCGAAACGTTCCGCTGTGTTGCCGGCTGGCCGCCCGTCGCGTTCGCTCCGGTCTTCACGACCTCGAATCGGGTCACAGTCCGGACCTGGTCTGATTTACGGAATTCCCGAACGGCTCACCCAGCTCGTCGATCACGGAAGGCGGAATGTAGAGCTGGCTCGAGGGATCGGGCTCCATCTCGTCGCGGATTCCCGCGTCGGAGGACCGTTCGTTCTTCACCTTCTCCTGGAGCATGCGAATTCCGTAGATGAGACCTTCGGGCCGCGGAGGGCAGCCCGGAACGTACACATCGACGGGAATGATCGTGTCGATTCCCTGCACGACCGCGTAGTTGTCGAACATCCCGCCCGTCGATGCGCAGGCGCCCATGGAAATGGCCCACTTGGGCTGTGGCATCTGCTGCCAGATGCGCCGAATGATCGGAGCAAGCTTGAAGGGAACGCGGCCGGCGCAGATGAGCACATCGGCCTGGCGCGGCGAGAAGCTCATGCGCTCCATACCGAAGCGCGCGAGGTCGAAATCGCTCGCCGCGGTCGCCATGAACTCGATGGCGCAGCAAGCGGTCCCGAACGGCATCGGCCACAGCGAGTTGGCGCGACCCCAGTTGACGAGGAAGTCGAGACGCGTCGTGACCCACCCTTCCTGCGACTCGGGCGCATACGAGACGGTGCGGTGCTCGGTCGAAGCGCTCAATCCCATTGCAGTGCCCGACCTCTAGGAGTGCTCAATCCCATTGTAATGCCCCTTTCTTCCAGACGTAGACGAAGCCGACAAGCAGGATCAGCATGAACACCAGCATCTCACCCAGCCCGAAAAAGGAGATGTTCCCAACCGGGCAGACGTCGTTCACGAGCGGCACGAAGCAGGAGAGCTGCTTGAAGTAGACCGCCCACGGGATCATGAACACCGTCTCGATGTCGAAGATGATGAAGAGGATCGCGACGAGATAGAAGCGCACCGAGAATCGCTCGCGCGCGTCGCCAAGGGCCGGAACTCCGGATTCATACGCTTGCTGCTTGACGGGCGTTGGCCGCCGGCGGATCGTGAGCGCCGAGCCCCCGATGATGAGGAGCACGTTCATCACCACGAAACCGAGGAGCATCAGAACCGGGAAATAAGCGCGAGCCATGGCCTCTCTGACTTCGTGAAAAATTTCACTTGTGCGATTTTTGGGAATTTACCGTTGGCAATCTTGTAATTCAACGGCTCCCGTTCGGTGGCGGTGCCCGTGCGAAAATCGTAGATTGAGAATGAAACGTATACGAACACTCGCCGGAACCTACCCTTCGCCGGAACTCCGGCTTCCCCACGCAATCACACACCTCATCAATGTCAATTCAATCGGATCGTTGGATCACCCGCATGGCAAAGGAGCACCGGATGATCGAGCCCTTCGAGAGCAACCAGGTAAGGACGGGCGTCATCTCGTACGGAGTTAGCTCCTACGGGTACGACATGAGAGTGGCACCCGAGTTCAAGATCTTCACGAATGTGCTGAGCTCGATCGTGGATCCGAAGAACTTCGATCCGAAATCGTTCGTCGAGTTCGAGGGCGACGTTTGCATTGTTCCCCCCAACTCCTTCGCGCTCGCCCGGTCGGTGGAATACTTCCGGATACCGCGAAACGTCGTGACGATCACCGTAGGTAAATCCACCTATGCGCGCTGTGGAATCATCACCAACGTCACGCCATTTGAGCCTGAGTGGGAGGGATTCGTGACGCTGGAGATCTCGAACACGACGCCTCTTCCCGCAAAGATCTACGCCAACGAGGGCATTGCCCAGGTTCTCTTCTTCAAGGGCGAAGAGGAGCCAATGGTCTCGTACAAGGACAAGAAAGGCAAGTATCAGGGACAGCAAGGGGTGACGCTGCCGCGACTGTAGGAGTCTGGCCCCCGGCTTGCCAAAGCCATTATAGGACGAACCGTAATCAGGAGGTAGCAAGGCTGATGCAAAATCGCGACGGCGTACAAAAGGGTCCTCAGGATCACGCAGAGGGGCAGCACGGCTCAAAGACTCGCGGCAAGATCCTCGAACAACTGCACTCAGGCAACGGTAACGGTACCGCTCCGGAAGCCCCTCCCAATCCGCTCGAACCCTCCAAGTCAATTGCGCATCACAACGCCGCCCACCGCTTGTTCGAAGAGCGGCAGCAACACGACGAGGCGGAGAAGAACAGCGAGAAGACCCGCCTGAACCGTGAGGTCGAGCGCCGACATCTCGACCCGAACCACATTCCCAAGATTTGAGCCTTCGGAGCGAACGCCGACGGGCGTCCGCTCTCGAGCGCTAGGCGCGGGTGCCGATCAGGCGCCCGCGAATGAAGTCCCGGTTCATCCGGGTGATCGTGTCCATGCTGATTTCCTTCGGACACGCTTCCTGACACTCGCCGTGCAGAGTGCAGCTTCCAAAATTCTCGAGATCCATCTGATCGACCATCTCCAGCGCGCGGCGGTACCGCTCGGGCTGGCCCTGAGGCAGTAGTCCCAGATGCGTGATCTTCGCCGCCGTAAACAGCGATGCCGACGCGTTCGGGCACGCGGCGACGCACGCCCCACATCCGATGCAGGCCGCGGCATCCATCGCGCTTTCTACGCTCTCCTTCGGAACAAGAATCGTGTTCGCGTCCTGCGCGCCGCCCGTTGGCGCCGTGATGAATCCACCCGCCTGGATGATCCGGTCCAGCGCCGAGCGATCGACCGTTAGATCCTTGATCACCGGAAACGCCCGCGCCCGCCAGGGCTCGATGTAGATCGTGTCGCCGTCCTTGGAGCTCCGCATATGAAGCTGGCATGTCGCGGTTCCCTTCATCGGACCGTGCGCAACGCCGTTTATCATCAGGCTGCACATGCCGCATATGCCCTCGCGGCAGTCGTGATCGAATGCGATCGGCACCTCGCCGCGCTCCGTGAGTCTCTCGTTCACCACGTCGAGCATCTCGAGGAACGACATGTCGGGGCTGATGTCGTTTGCCTGGTAGACCACCATTTTGCCCGGAGCCTTGGGGCCGACCTGCCGCCAGACGTGCAGCGTGAGGTTCATCACTTGTAGCTCCGCTGCGACAGTTTCACGTTCTCGAAGACGAGCGGCTCCTTGTTGAGAACGGGAATCTTTCCCTCGCCGGCAAACTGCCAGGCGGCGACGTAGGCGAAGTTCTCGTCGTCGCGCAGTGCTTCGCCGTCGGGAGTCTGGCTCTCTTCCCGGAAATGTCCACCACACGACTCGGTTCGATGCAGCGCGTCGAGGCACATCAGCTCTCCGAGCTCGAAAAAGTCAGCGACACGTCCGGCCTTCTCGAGGGCCTGGTTCAGCTCGACGTCGCTACCCGGCACGTTGACGTTGTGCCAGAACTCCTCACGCAGCTCCGGAATCTTCCTGAGCGCGGTCCTGAGCCCTGCCTCGTTGCGCGACATTCCGCAGTTGTGCCACAGGATCTGGCCGAGCTCGCGGTGGAACGACGCTACCGTCCGCTTCCCCTTGATTGAGAGAAATCTCTTCGTTCTCTCCTCCACCTCGTCCTCTGCCGCCTTGAACGCCGCGTGTGTTGTGTCGACCTTCTCCGGCTTCCTGCTCGCCAGATAGTCCCCGATCGTGTTAGGAATTATGAAGTATCCGTCCGCGAGCCCCTGCATCAACGCGCTNNACAAACCGCCCATCGTGTAGTGAACCGCCGGGTATATCCGCATCGGAACCTCGTACGGATTCTCGTCCGTGATCCGCTGGTACATCTCGAAGAGGTTTCCGTACCGCTCCCTGATCACGTCGACGCCGAGCCGCTTGATTGCGTCGGCGAAGTCGAGATAGACCCCGAGTCCTGATTCCCCCGCTCCCCTGCCCTCGTCGCAGACTTCCTTCACCGCGCGCGATGCGATGTCGCGCGGCGCGAG
>PKVB01000135.1 GCA_003131365.1 Gemmatimonadota bacterium
ACGTTGGCAAGCCGTTCGTCCCGGCCGAGCTGATGATGCGCATCGAGAACCGCCTCAACGGAGTGAAGGCCCGGCGCGCCCCGGTGGAGACGGATCCTCTGACGGGTCTGCCGATAGCGCACAAAGCGACGGAGCAAATCGACCGCTTTCTGCGGCTGGCACGGAGAAAATCTGATCCGTACTCGATCGCCGTCCTTCAGGTCGACGCCTTCGCGAGCCTTGCCAGCACGTTCGGTCGCGGCACCGGCGATGTCGTGTTGCGCGCCATCGGCGAGCTGCTGCCAAAATCCTTTCGCGCCGAGGACATTGTCGGCTGGTGGGGCGGGCCGGATTTCACGATCGGCATGTACGGATGCACCAAGGAGTACGCCGCGATCAAGCTCACCCAGGTCCTGTCGAAAATCGCCGATCAGAATTTTCTTTCGGAAGATGGACGGAGGGTTCACGTCGCCTGCAGCGGCGGAGTTGCACAGTACCAGACGGATGGAGATTCCGTCACCGCGATGCGGGAGGAGGCACTGAAGGCTCTCGAGCAAGTCAGAGCGTCCGGTGGCGTCAGAACGACCGGCGGCATCGTCCGCATCGGCATCTCCGGGTTGAAATCCACCGGACCGATGACGCGTCGCGTGGATGTCGCCATCGTTGACGACGATACATCGCTGGTGTCCTTGCTGCAGCACGCAATGGAGAGTCGTAACCTTCGCGTCGCCACGTTTGCCGACGGAGAGACCGCGGTGGCCGCGCTAACCGGAAGCCCACCGGAGGTGCAGGCATCCATGATCCTGCTTGGCGTCGACATCCCGGCACTAAATGGGCTCGACGTGCTGCGCCGGCTCAAGGCCGGCGAAATAACGAGATCGAGCAGCGTCGTGATGCTGACATCCCGCACTGGCGAGCGCGACGTACTCGCCGCCCTCGAGCTTGGCGCCGCCGACCACATCGCCAAGCCGTTCAGCGTTCCGGTCCTCATGCACAAGGTCCGCGCGATGTTGAAGCAGAGCCAGGCATGATCAGCAGGCAGCTCCTCAACATAGTAATGCTGGTGGAGATCGGACTCCTGGTACTCGCGGTCTGTCTCTTCTTTGCGCACGGCCTCTGGCTCTTTTTCTACGAGCGTCGGCTCGCCCGCCTGACCGAAACAGCGCGTGAGTCGCTCGCGCATCTGGCGACGCGGGGAACCGTGAACGTCGAGGAGATCGAAGCTCTCCGCCGGCTTCCGCACGATGTGCAGGTAATCGCGTTCCTCGAGATGTCGCGTCACCTGAGCGGATCGGGAAAGGAAAGACTCAGTTTCGTCGCGCTCCAGGTGGGGGTGGTGGATCGCGCCCGGAAGTTGTGCGAGAGCCGCCGCTGGGCGCGGCGTCTTCGCGGCGCTCGCATCCTGTCGCGCCTGGATGTAGTTGATCCGCTGGTTCAGCGACTGCTGTCGGATCCTCACCCGGCGGTGCGCGCACAAGCGGCGGAATGGGCCGCCGCTCAGCCGTCGGTCGCGGTGATCTCCGCCATGTTGGCCTTGCTGGCGGACCCCGCGACGCAGGCGCGCTTTGCGGTGCAGAATGCGCTCCTGCGCATGGGCAGCGTCGTGGCAGGGCCACTCGCCACTTTCCTGGAGAGAAATTCCGGGCGAGCGGCGGAAGCTGGCCTTCGCGTCGCCGAATCACTGGCGGGGCCAACCTTCGGGCAGGCCGGGCTGCGTCTGTCGCGGACCGCGGATGTAGGCGTTCGGATCGCGGCGGCGAAGCTGCTGGGTGCAGTCGGCGATGCTGCCGGGGCCGAACGACTGATCGAGCTGCTGGATGATGGTGACTCTAGTGTCAGAGCTGCTGCGGCGCAGGGCCTCGGTCGGATGCAGCACTGGAAGGCGGCATCACTGTTGGCGCATCGCCTGCGCGACTCGGCCTGGAGGGTTCGGCGCGCTGCAGGTCTCGCTCTTCGATCGATTGGCGCACCAGGTGTGCTCTTCCTGCGGCGGGCGCTCAAGGAAGACGACGCGTTCGCGTCTGACATGGCGCAGCAGGTACTCGACCTTCCCGCCGCGGCGGCGTCAGTATGAGCGGTTTGTTGCAGGCCGGCGTCAGCCAGATCCTGCTCAAGGGCCAGTTCATCGTGCTCTTGTACTTCCTCGCCGTCAACGGGTGGTATCTGATCCTGCTCGTCAGCTCGTTGCTGGAGCTACGCCGCCACATGCTCCTCATCGCGGACGAGAGCCGCCATCTCCTGCTAAGCTCGACGCTCTCGCCGACGATCTCGATTCTTGCGCCGGCGTACAACGAGGAAGCGACGATCGATGCGAGCCTGCGTGCGCTGTTGGCGCTCCAGTACCCGAATCTCGAGGTGATCGTGGTAAGCGATGGATCGAAGGACCGGACCGTCCAGGTTCTCGTCGAGCGGTTCGACCTGGTGCCGGTGAAAACAATCTACGAGCAGCGCATCAAGACGAAGCCGGTACGGTCACTCTATCGCTCCTCGACATACCCCTCGCTCGTTGTCGTCGACAAGGACAATGGAGGAAAGGCCGACGCCCTGAATGTTGGGCTCAGCTTCGCGCGCGGAGAGCTGGTGTGTGCGATGGATGCCGACACTCTGATCGAAGCAGACGGTCTTCAGCGCATGATACGCCCTTTCCTCTACGGAACGGACGTCGTCGCGACCGGCGGGACAATTCGAGTCGTCAACGGATCCGAAGTAAAATTCGGCCGCGTCGTCAAGACGTCCGTTCCAACCAACCTGCTGGCCGGAGTCCAGGTCGTCGAATACCTCCGCGCGTTTCTGTTCGGCCGTCTCGGATGGAATCGGCTCGGCGGGAACATCATCATCTCCGGCGCCTTTGGACTTTTTCAACGCGACGCTGTGGTTAACGCGGGGGGCTATCTCCACGACACGGTCGGCGAAGACATGGAGCTGGTGCTGCGTCTGAAGAGGCTTTCGTACGAACGCGGCGGCCCCGGAAAGATCGCGTTCGTTCCCGATCCAGTGGCGTGGACCGAAGTGCCGGAGTCGTCAAGGGTGCTCGGACGACAGCGTGATCGTTGGCATCGCGGGCTGGCTGACGTGCTGTGGAGACACCGCCGAATGTTGTTCAATCCCCGGTATGGCGTGACGGGCCTTTTTGTTTTCCCGTATTACGCGTTCGTAGAGTTGTTGGCTCCTGTGATTGAGGCCGCCGGATTGATCGCTTTGGCTCTCGGGCTCGCGACGGGCGCCGTCGACTGGACCTTCGCCGGACTCTTCTATCTCACTGCCTACGGACTCGGCACCGCGCTCACCGCATTCACGCTGATTCTCGAGGATTTGAGCTTCCACCGTTACGAGACATTCCGCGACCGTGCCCTCCTTTTCTGGTGGGCGCTCGTTGAGAACCTCGGCTACCGGCAGATGACGGTGTACTGGCGGCTCCGTGGCCTCTGGAAATTCCTGCGCGGAAAAAAGGATTGGGGGAGCATGGAGCGAAAAGGCTTCGAGCCCGCGACGGCATCGTAGGCGGTGTTGCCCCCGCGCCTTGCCCAGCGAACGAATACCTGCCAATCTGTGGGTGATGGAGAGAAAGTCTCAACCGGAGAAACCGATGCTACGAGTTTCCTCGATTATTGCGGCAGGTCTTGCCGCTTCTGCCATTGCCTGCGCGTCACACCCTCCGTCGACCGAAGTGACGGCCAGCGATTTCGACCTCAACCCACTCGTCGGTGAATGGCGTGGGGATTACAGCAGCACCCAAACCGGAAGAACGGGCACAATCGCTTTCACGCTCCGCGCGGGAGAGTCCTCCGCGTCCGGCAACATCGTGATGATTCCGCGCGCCGACTCGTTGCTGTCGCCAGCCGAGCGTGAGCTCGTGACTAATGTTTCGGCGCCGGGGAGAACGGTGCTCACGATTCACTTCATCAGGAAGGAAGGCGGCAATCTGAGCGGCACGCTCGAGCCGTACTCGGATCCTGATTGCGCCTGTCCGGTCACGACGACGTTTCAGGGATCCTTTCGCGATGCGCGCACGATCGAGGGAACATTCAGCACCGTTCCATCCCAGCCGGGACGCAGCGTCACCGGCGGGACATGGAAGGTCACACGAGTGAAGCGGCTCTAGGGATTCTCATCGGGCTCATCGTGAGCCGCGATCTCCAGATGGAACTTGTGCAGGAAGCGGTGAATCGCCGGCGCGAAGAGCACACCCACCATCGTGATGAATGTCACGCCGCTGAAAAGCGCGTAGAACCCGGCAAAGAGGTGCAGGTTCAGTATCTCGGGTCCGGTGAGTGCCTGCGGATCCACCGGCGGTCCCTCGCCGGAGAGGATCATCGACGAGTAGTAAAACGAATCCACCCAACCCAAGCCTCCCAGCCGGTGGTAGCCGGTCATCCCGATCAGGAGGCCGCCACCGACCACTCCGGCCGCGATCCCGGCGTTGTGGAGCATTCGGCGAATGAAAAAACGCCGCGGCGGAATCGGGATCATCATGATCTTCGGATCAGGCATTGGGCCCGTAACCCTGCGATTGAATGCCATCAGTCTCTCCCCGTTACATGCATTCGATTATCACCCATGGCGGCGTTGCGCTAAATTTGATGTAATCAACTGGAGAACAGGATGCCGAAAACCGGCTCGAGTGCGCCACCCGCCCCGCCCAAGAAAAACAACGCCAAGCCAGCCCCCGGGACACCCGCCCGGGCCTCTGCCAAGCCACCCGCCGCTGCTCCGTCAGGCAGCGCGCTAGAGATAAAGGATACCCGCACCAGCAAGACATACAACGTGCCGGTCGCCGACGGCGCAATTCGCGCCACCGAGCTCAAGAAAATCAGGACGAACGATCCCGACGATACGGGGCTCATGAGCTACGATCCGGCATTTCTGAACACTGCGTCGTGCCGGAGCGCCATCACTTTCATAGATGGGGACAAGGGAATACTCCGTTACCGTGGGTATCCCATCGAGCAGCTCGCGGAGAATGCCACATTCCTCGAGGTCGCGTGGCTGCTTCGCCACGGCGAGCTGCCGACCCAGCCGGAGTACGACCAGTTCATCCACGAAATCACGTTTCACACCTACGTGCACGAGAACATGCGGAAATTCCTCGAGGGCTTCCGCTACGACGCGCATCCCATGGCGATGCTCAACAGCTCCGTCGCCGGGCTGGCGGCGTTTTATCCGTCGGCGCGCAACATCTTCGACGAGACCGAGCGGAATATCTCGATCATCCGCCTGCTCGCGAAGACGCCGACGATTGCCGCGTTCTCGTACCGCCACGTGAAGGGACTTCCCTTCGTGTATCCCGACAATCGGCTCTCGTACGTCGAGAACTTCCTGTCGATGATCGCTCGCATGAGCGAGTCGAAGTATGAAGCGAACCCGGTGTTCGCCCGCGCGCTCGAGATCCTGTTCATTCTCCACGCCGACCACGAGCAGAACTGCTCGACGAGCGCGGTCCGCGGAGTTGGTTCCTCGCACGTCGATCCCTTCTCCGCGATCTCTGCCGGAGTCGCCGCGCTGTTCGGCCCGTTGCATGGCGGCGCCAACGAGCAGGTCCTCCGCATGATCAGTGAGATCGGGAGCGTCAAGAACGTCCCCAAATTCATCGAGACGGTGAAGAGCGGCGAAGGCGGGAGGCTGATGGGGTTCGGCCACCGCGTCTACAAGAGCTACGATCCGCGCGCCAAGATCGTAAAGAAGCTGGCCGACGAAATATTCAAGGTCGTCGGCGTCGACAAGGATCTGGAGATCGCGCTCGAGCTGGAGCGGATCGCGCTGTCCGACGATTACTTCACGTCGCGCAAGTTGTACCCTAACGTCGACTTCTACACTGGACTGATCTACCGCTCGATGGCGTTCCCAACCGACTTCTTCACGGTGCTGTTCGCGATCGGCCGCATGCCGGGCTGGCTCGCCCAGTGGGAGGAGATGCTGCTGGACAAGGAGCAGAAGATCTCTCGGCCGCGGCAGGTATACACTGGGCTGCCGGAGAGGCCGTTCCGGAGCAAGCTCAAGGCGAAGTAGCGTTTTTTTGTACTAAGTAACTAGACCGACGTCGCGAACTCCTGCACTCCTTCTGCCGCGAGCAACGCCTTCTTAACACCGGGCAGCCCGCTGTACCCGCCGATCGAGCCGTCGCTCATCACGACGCGATGGCACGGCACCACGACCGCAACAGGATTCGCCCCACACGCCTGCGCCACCGCGCGCGTCGCCTTCGGCCGCTTTATCGCCTGCGCGACATCGAGATAGGTCCGCGTCTTACCGGCCGGAATTGCCAGAAGCTCGTTCCACACTTCACGCTGAAACTCCGTGCCCCGCAGATCGAGCGGCAGTGCGCTGTCGAGTTTGCGACCGGCGATTCGCTCCCGGACGGTATCGAGTGCTCGCTTGAGCGCCACATCGTCGCGCGTTACCTCCGACTTTGGAAATCGCGCGCGCAGGTAGTCCTCTGCCCCCGCGTCGGATTCGCGCAGGCTGACGACACACACTCCCTTGTCCGTTGCGGCGACGAGCACGCTTCCGAGAGGGCTCTTTCCAGTAGTGAATTTGATTTCCATTGTGCTTTCCCCTATTGATGCTAGACAGTATGCTGAGGCGGCGACAACTCTGCCGGCCTTCAACATCGACTCCTCATTCCGAATGTCATCGCAATCTTTCGCCATGACTCTGCTCAGCCTGAAGGACGAGCTTCCCCAGCAACCAGCCCTGACACGGCCATGTTAATGCTACATTCACTGACGTGGACTGGTTCGTTAGACGATTCATAAAGTCGGCGCTGGCATGGCTCGGCATGGGAGTCACCCTGGGTGTCGCAATGGCCGCGCATCCAATGTGGATCATTTATCGGCCGGCGCACGTGCACATGAATCTCCTTGGATTTGTCACGATGATGATCTTTGGAGTGGCTTACCATGTCGTGCCACGCTTTTTCGGGCACCCGCTGTACAGCAAGAGGCTCGCTGGCGCCCACTGGTGGCTCTCGAACGTTGGGCTGGCGTTGATGGTCGTAGGATTCGTCATGGCGCCACATGTTGGAGAGCGGAGCGTCCCCGTCCTCGCGACAGGGGGTGTGCTCAGCGCCCTCGGGGCTTTCGCATTCATCTTCAACATCTGGCGCACGATTGATGGGCCGACGACGCTCCGCCGGATCGCGGAGGCGCCAGCATCGCGGCGGCCTCCGCTCGTGCCGGGCGAGTCCTAGCCCTCGACGCTGAGAATTCCGATCGCCCCTTTCTGTCCGTGGCCGAATCCGTGGTTGACGAACACGAACTCGCCCGGAACGTCCGCCAGCATCTCGAACACCATTCCGCCTCCGGGCGCAACGGCAAAAGTCTGAACGCCGCGCAGCGGAATGCCCGGCGGCGCACCGAGGTAAACCGTGTCGAACTGCTCTCCGACCACGTGAAAATTGCAGGCGTGAGTGGGCCCGGCATTCGCAACGTAGAATCGCACGCGCTCCCCCACTCGTGCCTTGAGCGGCGCGGTTATGTATTGACTTGGACGCCCGTTGAAGACGACATAGTCCGGCAGTAAGGCAAGCATCTTCGTGTAGTCGAACGGCATCGCACCGGCGACCGCCGCGCCGAGGTAGTACTCGCTCTCCACGAGGACGAACTCTTTCGCCGGTGGCAGCGGAGGGGTTGGATCAACCACCACCGCTCCGACCATTCCCGAGCCGATGTGCATGAGGACCGGGGAAGTTCCGCAATGATACAAGTACACCCCCGGATACCGTGCCTTGAACGTATACGACACAGATTGTCCGGGAGCGATTGAGCGGAAAGCGACCTTCGGATCGAGCTGCGCTGCGTGAAAATCCATCGAGTGAGGAATCGATCCGTGATTGGTGAGAGTAAACTCGACGGTGTCGCCTTGCTTCACGTGCACCATGGGCCCCGGAATATCGCCGCCGAATGTCCACGCCGAGATGACGGTATCGTCCGAAATGCGGATCGGTACTTCTTGAGCGGTGAACTCGAGCCGCGTAGTACGCTCGCGCGCAACCGGCGGAAGCGTCGGATCGAATTGGTGAAAGGCTACGTTCTGGCCCTTCGCGGTCGCGGTTGTCGACTGATGGATATTGGCATGGCCACCGGTGTCGAGCTTGCTGTCGGGATTGCGCACGGCTGTTCCCGGCCCGGCCTGCGGAGCGATGGCAGCGTTCGAGCCCGCGGGCTCCCCGGTTTTGTGTTCCGACTCGTCACTGCCGCAGGCGCCCAGAGCGAGTGGCGCGAGCGCGCCCAACACTGACGCCTTGATCAGGAACTCTCGGCGAGTGGCGGGGCTGTCAGCAAGTTTGGATAACGTCGGAAGTGCGGTCGTCATGGCAATCTCCGAATTGAGTTTTAGAACTTCTCGCCCTTCGCTTCTCGAATGTGGCTTCCGGCGGAGCGGATTCGCGGCCACATCGTAAAAAAGAACAAAGCAATTCCTGCGAACTGCGCGAGGCCGCCAATTACGACGGCCGATCGCAGCCACAGGGCCGCGGAGTACCCCCGCGCCAGCTCGCCCGCGATACGTCCGCCCGTCCCGATCGTGAGAAGCCAGTAAGCAACAGCGGCCAACCTCGGATCATACTGCTGCTCACCGCGTTCAGCGCGCGGAAAGAGCCAGAGCGCCACGCCCAGGATCATCATCATCACGAAGCCCACCAGGATCGCGTGGGTGTGCGCACTTACCTCGTACAGACTTGGGGACCGCAGGAATATCTCGCGTCGAATCAGTATCCTGGTTCCGATCGCGAGTCCGAGGACCAAAAACGCGATGGCGGTCTTGATGTAGCGGCGGACGAGTGAATGCACGATTCAAGATGTCCCAAAACACTCCTCCGTTCCAGGTTCAGGAAATCCAGCGGGCGATTCCAAATGCGGCAACAGCCGCAAGCCCTCCGATCACGCTCGTCTGGAGCGCGCTCCGCAAAACGGGGACGCCGGTGAACTTTCCCTTCACCCCGCCAAAGACGGCCAGCGCGATGAGTGTGACGATCACCGACAGGCGCAAGGCTGTGCGCGCGTCCGGCAGCAACAGGTACGCACTGAGTGGGATGATTCCGCCCACCGCATACGCGAGCGCGATCGTCAGAGCACTCCTCCAGGCGCGACTCGGCTGCGGCTCTTCGAGTCCGAGCTCGAAGCGCATCATGAATGCCACCCAGTCTTGCGGTCGCTGTCGGAGCGACTGAACGACAGAGGAGCTCTCGCCATCCGAGAGCCCGTAACTTCGGAAAATGTCGGCGACCTCCTTCGCTTCTGCCTCCGGAATGCGCGTGATCTCATCCTGCTCGCGCGCCACTTCGTGTGCGTAGTGCTCGGCGTCGCCCCGCGCCGCGAGATAGCCTCCGAGGCCCATTGCAATCGAGCCGGCTGCGATCTCGGCGAAACCGGCGGTGACGATGAGGCGGGACTGCGCGATCGCCCCGGTTAGACCTGCGGCCAGGGCGAACGGCACCGTCAACCCGTCGGACATCCCGATTACGACGTCGCGTACGGCATCGCTCGAGGTAAAGTGCTTCTCAACGTGCGGAGTCAGCGGCACTAACTAATAGTATCTGATTGAGGACAACCTTCGCGCTCAGGCGGGAATCAAATCCGCCCTGACCCCATCCTTGGCCGGCGACTCTTGCATTTCCACGACGCTGTCCGGCTTGAGCACGAGCATCGACATACTAGCGGAATGCATTACGGCGGTAGCGACACTGCCACGAAGCATTCTGGCGAACCCGCCGCGGCCGTGCGTCGCGATCGCAATCAGATCGGCCCGCTGCCGGCCAGCAAAGTCGCCAATGGCGCTGGCTATGTTCTCGCCGATGACGACATCTGTCGTCACTGCCATGCCATTCCGGCGGAGCTTGCTGGCGATGCCGAAGAGGTATGACCGCGCGGCCGCGATGTCCTTGTCCCACCAGGGCAGGCTGGGATCGACGATCTCCTTCTGCGTGTGCGATTGTGGAATGAGAACGTTGAGCAGGGTGATCTCGGCTTCCTCGATCGACGCCAGCGCCATTACGCGTGGAAGAATCTGCTCGGCCAGCGTGGATCCATCGAGCGGTACAACGATGCGCTTGAATGCTTCATTGATCTGCGGATTCAGATAGCTCGTCGGCGGCTTCACGACCAGGATGGGAATCGTCGTATGGCGTATCAGCGAGTCCGTCACGCTTCCAAGCGTGAACCTGGCAATGCCGCTGCGTCCGTGGGTGCTGATTACTATCAGGTCGACGTCGTGACGTCGAGCGTACCCCTCGAGGACTTCGGCGACCGGCCCGGTGTGCAAATCGATGGTGATGATGGCTTTCGATGTAGCCCGGCACTCTGCCGCCAGCGCGTAGAGCTCGCTCAATGCTCTGTCACGCTCGCTGACCACGAGCTCGGCTGCGACGGCCAGGCCATCGGCTGCCGTTGCCATCCCGAAGAAGGAGCCCGTTCCGAGCACGCGCACAAGCTGGATCTTCGCGTCGCAACGTTCCGCTATCCTGAGTGCAACCCGGATCGCTTCGCGGTCGAACCCCGATCCGTCGGTCGGGACCATGATCACCTTGTACATGCAGACTCCTTGTGATTGCACGCTCGTATTTCGCGGCGCGAATGCGCCCCGGTGCATTCAATCTCGACACAATGAGGAGGGAGCTCAGTCAGTTTAAGGCTGATTTCTTGTCAGAGTTTCCCTGTTCCAGCGCGGGTGTTGACCTTACTGCCGGTCCAATGCCCCCCGGATTGGTGGGTTGAGGGGATATCACCCGCGGTCGAGAGCTCTTTAGGGTTTCACTTTACCCGTGCTGACTGACCAGACGTACGACGCCACAGCCAGCGCCTGCGCGGGCGTAATTCCGCCGGGGTAAGCAACCATAAGAGTAGACGGCACGCCGTGCGTTGCCACGCGGTAGATCTGCGCGAATTCGCCGTTCTTGGCATCTCTCCAGGCGTGCGGCTTCAAAGTCGGAGCGATCTGTGTCCCTTCGAGTTTTTGGCCGTGACAGGCAAAGCATGTCCCCTGGCCGTGAAAGATCGCCCGACCAAGCTCCACCGTTGCCGGGGTGATCGCGCTCGTGTCGGGCTGCTGCGCGCCCTGTGGATGCAGCGCGAGTGCGCCGGCACCGGCGAACATCACCATCGCCACCGCCAGCAGGAGCGTTTTCATTGCCGTGCGCAAAGGCCCCGGATCCCAATCGCCGGCATCAAACCGTCGGAGATCGGTGCCATATCTCTTCGGCCGACATTCGACCCGGTCCATTCAACGCGAACGTGAGGCACGCGCCGAGAAGGGTGAGCTCGAATTCATAGCCATATGGAGCGAAGAAGCCACCATGAAGTCGCGCGACGAGTATGGCAACCACCATTTCAAATGCCAACAGAGCGCCAGCCAATCGGGTAAATACCCCGAGAAGGATCGCCAATCCTCCAAGCATTTCAACCGTGATGACAACTGCCGCGGAGATGAGCGGCAGTGGAAGTCCCAGCTTTCCCATGATGTCAGCGGTTCCGCCGATGCCGAACACGAAGAACTTCTGCCCCCCATGCATCAGGAACACCAGTCCCACCACAATCCGCAGTGGAAGCATCCCCCACTTGGCGAATCGAGCGCCGCTGTATTTCATCTCACTTCTCCGGGTTGTGACGTGTCCTTTCGCTCATCGAAACGCAGACGTCTCCTGCTAAAACGCCAGCCACGAATACAGGAAGAGTGTGTTGTTGTCCGCTGCCTTGCGGCCGGCGGCGTCGTAATCGTTTGATGCGCCATTAAACATGTTGTAGAACACGTACTGAAGTCCGAATCGCATATTCTGCCATGGGTTGACCGTGAGTTCTCCGATTTCTCCTCTCGAGTTGGGGCTCCCCGTGCGACTGCCAGTGACGGATGCCGGAGCAAAAATTACGGCGTCGCTCGTGCCCGTAGTCTGGAAGTAGCCAGCGGTCAGTCCGTAGCGCAGGCTCGGCTCCAACGTAAGATTGGTCCGAAACGTGGAAAGCGTCTCGTGCAGATTTGCGGCCTCTGGTGGTGCCGCGGCAGCAAACGCGGAAAGAGTCTGGCTCTCGTGAATGAACACCGCTCGTCCAATCCACATGCCGATCTTGGCCTGATGCTCGATCTGCGCATCAATCGCCGCGTCGGTGTAGTTGTTCGTTGGCCCGCTCACGCCCTGCGGATACAAGCGCGCCGCGAAGCCGTACGTTCCGATCATCCCGTATGTGGAGGGCCAGGCGTGCTGTAGGGCGACCCTCCAATACGGGATTACGCCCTTCGTTACGTTTGTGGCGGTCCCGTCGAGTGGCTCGGTTGCGCCCTGCGGCGCGGATCTGTAGGCGGTGAGCTCGGTGTACAGCAAGTCGTTGTACAACGAGTAGGCGCCGAGCCCCGCTACCTGCTGGCCAAGCGCGCCATCGATGAGCGTGCTCGCCGCGGGAGATGGAGCGACGTCGGAGCTCATGAACGGGAAGCTCCATGCGGGCGCAGTATTCCACGGATCCTGGACGGTCGGATTGTTGTGCAAGGTGAAACCGAAGAGCATGTCGCGGTTTGCTACGGTCACATGCTTCGCCCAGCGCAGATCGACGTTGTCGATGCCGATCCCGCCATCGGCTGCCGCGTAAGTGAACTGGGTGAATATTCCGACGTGTGGCGTGATCTGTCCCGCGAGGAAAATACTGAGTTGTTGAGGGAAGCTCACGGTCCCATTCTGCGCTCCCGGTTGGGCCCGGGAAGTTTGCGTCAGACCCGTCACGACCATGGCAGCCAAGGGCGGAATCGTAGCCAGCTTGAGTGATTCCCGACCGACGCTGTCGCCGGGTTGGCCAATCGTAGGCAGGCCGGTGAGTGTGTAGCCATTGAGCTTGAACATCCGCCCGAATGGAGTGAGCTGCGGGAACTGGTAGTGGCAGGCGCTACACGCCAGTCCGGTTTGACGCGAAAAGCTCGGAACGAAAATCTTCGCAAGAGCTGCATAGAGCGAAGCCGGAGCCACCGTGTGGCTGGCGGGAAAGCCGGGGACTGCCTCGGCGCGACCTACTGCTGTTACCGGACTCCGGTGTCGGCTTTCGCCAGTTGGAAGGGCGCCCAGCGCGCGGGAGACGAGACCCAATGCGAGTAGTGCGGAAACAACGCTGACCCTGAAACCACCGTGGATCCGGTGAACGCCCATGGAGCCGTCCGTGTTAGTGAAGGAACGACTTGACTCGTTGCGCGCTATTCGCGCAGCGCGTTAACGCTAGCGGTGCACCCTGCTGCCACTGCATCAGGGAAACCCTGATTCAACGGCAGAACTTCGGGGAAGCTCTACCGTGAGGGA
>PKVB01000046.1 GCA_003131365.1 Gemmatimonadota bacterium
CAGCGCATCGATCTGCTCGGTCACGCGCATCGTTCCGACCTCGGCCGTGATGCGCGCTCCAACGCGCCCCGTCAACACCAGGCCCGTCAGAAGCGGACCGAGCTCGAGGACTATCGACTGGCGCGAGATCAGCCCTACGACCGAGAGCTGCACGCCTCCGAACAGTTGATACCTCGTCTGAAACGCGGTGACCGCGCCGATGAATGCCGCCACGATCGCAGCGAGAGGCACCGAATCGACGCCGATGTTCCGCATCTGTCGGATCGTCTCCCGCCCGTAGGTTGCCGGATCCCTGAAGGCGATGCCGATGTCCCGCAGGAAGTAACCCCACTCCCCAACCTTGCGAAAAGGGCGGAGCGGATCCCGGATCAAGTTCTAACGCGCGCGAAAAGGAAGGCTCCCACCACGCCGAATATGATGCTTGGCAGCCACGCTGCCAGGTCCGCGGGTATGATTCCCTTGCTGCCGATGCCTTTCGTGAGCTGGATCAGCATCAGAAAGATCACGGTCGTTGCCAGACTAAGTCCGATTCCATACGCCGCGCCGCCGCGCTGCGTGCTCGTCGCCAGCGGCGCGCCGAACAGCAGGATCACGATGCACGTAACGGGGATCGCGATCTTGAGCATCCTCTCCACCCGCAGCTCGTTCACCTCCGCTCCCGACCTCTCCATCGACGTGATGAAGCGTCCGAGCTCCCGAAAGCCCATGTCTGCCGGCGCCTTCTGCGCCAGCGTCAGCTGCTTCGGCGGCTCCGTAAAGTGACGGTCGATCAGCGAGTCGAAGCTGAAGGTCATGTTGTGCAGGGTGTCGGGGATCACGTGCATGGCCCCCTTCTGGAGCACCCATCCCTTCGACGACCTGTATTGCGCCATGCTGGCCGTGACGACATACGAGGGATACCCGGGACCATTGCCCTTCCGCTCGATTACCATCCCTTCGATCGATGGCGCGAGCAGATGCAGTGCGCCGATCTTGTAGACCCGCCCGCCGTCGGCGGCGTACGCGAAGTTGTAGCGATCGTTGCCGACGTTCACACGATTTGCATCCAGAATTTCCAATCGCTTCTTGTTGGTGATCGGAGCGAGTTCGCCGAGTATGAGACCGAGGATGGTCGCGATGACGGCGCCCACGAAAATCGGAGCGATGAAGCGGTAGAAGCTGATCCCGGACGCCTTTGCCGCGGTGATCTCCGAATGGCGGGTCAGCGACCCGATCGCGAACACAGTCGCGAACAGCACCGCCGCCGGCAACACCATGAACATCGAGTCGGGAAGCCAGTACAGATAGCTGAGCGCAATGCGACCCCACGACAGTTGCTGGGCAAGGTACTTGTCGAGGTTGTCCGTGAGATCGATGATGTTGACGAGGATCGGAAATCCGAGCGCCGTCGTGACGAAGATCTTCCAGAACTCGACGAATACGTACCGGTCGAGCGCCCGCACCATTCTCTTCAAGCTGCGACTCTGTCGCGCCGAACCCTGCGATCCTTCCACCCGATCTTCGAGCGGATCGATCCCCTGATCGCCCCGATCATGTCCTTCATGTCGCCGCCACGCGCGGTCGCGCCTTCATGTCCCATCTTGGTCAGCATCCAAAGAGCTATCAGCGCAAAGATGACATTTGCCATCCACATCGACACCACGGCCGGCATCAATCCCCGCTTGGCGATCGACTCGCCGGCGATCAGGCACACGTAATAAAGCGCGAACACGAACAAGCTGACCCCAATCGTGAGGCCCACGCCGCCGCGCGGGAATCTCAGCGCGATCGGTGCGCCGAGAAGGACGAACACGAAGCAGGCAACGGCGAGCGCGAATTTCTTGTGGATCTCGACTCCGTACGAATTCATGAGCTGCGCGTCGTCCTGAAGTCGAATCCTCAACCCATCGATCTGGACGAGATCGGACGAGCTGGCCGTCTGTCCCTGAGTGTCACCCTTGTTCACATCGGGGGTCAACGATGCTGGTCTCAGTCTGCCCGTTGCGGGGGAAATTGCCGCCGTCGACGACGCGCTCTGCGAAGTTGACGATGCGCTCTGTTTGACTATCACTCTCGGGGTCGTCGATACCCCCTGCGCCTTTGCCTGCTTCGGCGCGAGCAGCGCCATGCCGTTGCAGTACAACCTTCCGAGCCCGATGTCCCAGGGAACGCCGGTGTTCGCGTTGAGCACATCCTTGCTCAGCGTCGCCTTCGCCTTCTTGAGCGCGGCCAGCTTTGTCTCGAAAAGCTTGCGGACGTCTTCGTGATCGCGGCGCGCCTTGTCCTGCGCCTGCTGCATCTCGCACACGGTCATCTCGCGATCGCTCTTGTAGGCGTCGGCAGTCGTCTTCTGAAACTGGTTTCCCACGCCGCGGACTCGAATCTGATCGACGTTGAAGTACAACCGCTGCAGCTCGTCCGGATTTGCGGTGGGAACATCCTGCATGTTGCCGTTGTAGAGCGTAAGCTCGAGGTCGGTCAACCCCTTGCTCATCCTCATGTTGCCGCTGTCTGCGAAGATCGTGCGGCGGCGCGTTGGATCCGCCATGTCGTAGATCGTCACCTCGCGCATCATGTTCGACGCCTCGTCCAGATGTCCCGCGCGAAGGTAGAGCTTTCCGGGACTGACCTCATTGATCACCTGCTCGCGCAGTCCGAACGTCGGCTTCTTCTGCGCGATGTCACGCTGCAGGACTGCCAGCCGATGATTGGATCTGGGGAGGACTTGATCGTTGAACCCGATCATCACGACCGTCACGCCGAGCGCCGCCCACAGCACCGGCTTGAGCACGCTCACCAGGCTCACCCCGCTGGCCTTGAGTGCGGTTATCTCGTTTTCGGCCGCCAGGCGGCTGAACGCGTACAGAGTCGCGACGAGAACAGCCATCGGGAGCGTCAGCGCCACGGTGAGCGGCACGGACAGCCCGAAGAACTCCGCGATCACGACCGTCGGCAGCCCCTTGCCGACCAGCTCCCCGAAATGCTTTCCGATGTACTGCAACAGCAGGATCGAAGTCAGCGCTGTCATGGCGAAAGTCAGCGGACCCACGTGTTCCTTTAGAACGTAGCGGTGCAGTATCTTCACGGTGTGAAATATACCCTGCGCTCATGGGTAAGCGACACGCAGACAACGAGTTCCGCGCGTTCGATCGAGCGCGGAACCCGCCGCGCCGCGCTCGCGTTCGTCGCGCTTGCGCTGCTTTGCGCGGCCGGCGGAACCGCGCGCGCGCAGGATCCGCTGGACACGACGCGGAAAATCACTCCAGCACCCCCGGTGACTCCGCCGACCGGCACGCCGGGAACCCCCGCGCTCCGGCTCCGGCTCGGGCGCGACACACTCCCGCTGGTTCTTCCGTCCGTTCTCTCGCGCGGCGACCGAGAGTCGTTCCGTCAGGCACAGGCGCAGATCGAAGCCGCGCGCGCGACGGCGTTCCAGCAGAACATGCGCACGATTCTCCAGGCGGTGTGGGGCCAGGTCGCGACCAGCAACTTCGCCACCTCAGGGCCCGCGCCGACGTATCCGGGCGATCTGCCGCCAAAGCCGAAGCCCACCGTAACTCCGAAGCGCGTGCCGATCCTCGGAGAATACGCCGATCTCGGACTTCAGATCGACGGACGTCTCGAGTTCCGCGGCGAAAAAAATCAGAGCGCTCTCTGCTCGTCGACTTTCCTCTTCGATCCGGTGGCGAATTGTCGCAGCGCCTACGAGCCGCTGGTGGATTTTCAGTTCGCCGCCAAATCCGGCGGCATCGTCGCCGACAGGGTGCACGTCAATCTCGATTACGACACCCAACGCGAGTTCGACGCTTCGAACAACATCTCGATCTACTACGAGGGAAAGCCCAGTGAGTTTGTGCAGAGGCTCGAGATCGGCAACGTGACATTCCAGCCGCCTGCCTCCCGCTACATCACGGCGGGAATCGCGAGCGGCAACTACGGAATCCAGGCGGTTACCAAGATCGGCTCGATGCGGCTGAAGACGATTTTCGCGCAGCAGAAGGGAAATATCGTCCGCGACCGCGTGTTCACCATCGGCGACCGGACGCTCCAGGCAATCGACCGAAAGATCGAGGATTACCAGTTCGAGCCGCGCCGCTTCTTTTTTACGCTCGATCCGCGGGTGTTCGGCGGCGCCTATCCGAATATCGACATTCTCGATACGAAAAAAATGGCGAAGCTCTCGGCTTCCATTCCGGATACGCTGAGGCCGACCAAGATTTTTCTCTACCGCCTGTTGATCGGCGGGCAGCCGCCAAATCCCGCCGGGCCGCAGTTTCGCCTGATCGGCGACGCGCGGTCACGGCGCGGACAGGTGTACGAATACCTGCGCGAAGGCGTGGACTACTACGCCGATCCGTCTCTCCTCTGGATCGCGCTGGTGCGTCCGCTCGCTCTCAACAACGAACGGCTCGTCGTCGCGTACCGCGTTCGCATCAACGGCCGGGACACCACTTACATGGCGACGGGCGGCACGCCCGACCTCGCGTTCAACCCTGGGCGAGACCAGTTCGCGAATCTCATCTGGGATCCGAACGTACAGCCGGGCGATCCTGCGTTCGATCGCGAAATTCGAAGCATCTACCGCCTTGGCGGTCCAGATCTGCGGCGGCAAAGCGTGACGCTCAAGATCGTCACCGGAAGTGCCGAGGATCAGGAAAAGCCTGTCGCCGGCAACTCCGACACCTACCTCAAGCTGTTCGGCCTCGCGCAGTCGACCAACAGCTCGAGCTTCGATCTCGAGAATCGAATCTGGCCACGCCCGAGCGACCCGAATTTCGAGCTGAGTCTCGGCTCGCCGGGCGCGCACACGATCCGTGATCAGTTCCTCATCTTCCCGTCGGCGAAGCCCTTCGCTTCGAATGGCATGGCGGTTGGCGGCAATCCAACCAACGACACCATCTACACCACACCGCCCGAGTATGCGCGCTCGTCGCAGCGGCCCGTGGCAACCTATCACATTCGGATGCGCGCGCAGTCGGAGGGGGGCGGAGATGGCGGCGCGTTGATGCTTGGAACGGTGCAGATCAGGCCGAATTCGGAGCGCCTGCTTGTCGACGGCATTCCACTTACGCGCGGCACCGACTACTCCGTGGACTACGACCTCGGCCGGGTCTCATTCAACCGGCCCGACACGCTTTTTCCGCGGCCCCGTCAGGTTACCGTCCAGTACGAGGAGAATCCCGTCTTTGAGGAGACTCCCACTTCGATATTCGGCGCCACCGCCGAGCTCCCACTGACGAACGGCCAGATCAACGTCACCGCGATCTCCCAGAGCCAGCACACGAATTTCACGCGTCCGCCACTCGGGTTCGAGCCGGCCGCTTCGCTCGTCGCCGGTGTGAGCGCACTCTTCAACTTCGACGCCGATCCGTTGACCCAGCTCGTGTCCAAATTGCCGTTCGGGTCAACGACGGTTNNGGCGGTTCTCATCGTCGCCTACGAATGGCGGCTGTCGGGAATGGAAGGCGCCGCGTTGCCCTTCTCCGCCGAGATCGCCGCGAGTCGTCCCGAAACGAGCGCATCGCAGCAGGCGTATCTGGAATCATTCGAAGGCGAAGGCGGTCTCCCGATCTCTCTCTCCGACCCGCAATGGTATTTCAGCAGCCAACCAGCTCTGGGGACGACAATTCCCGCGCGTTTCGGCCCGACAGTCTTCGATCTCACGCGCGCCACCACGCTGGCGTGGCAGAGCAATGGTGCTGACGCGGACGGACGCGGGATACAGTACCGCATCGATCAGATCGATAAAGAGGTGGCACAGAGCGGCACCGGCATTTCCGGTCCAGAGCCGCTGCTCTGGCTCACGCTCTATCCGCTCTCCATCGGCGGTCAGGTCAACAACCTCACGAAAACGTTTCGCTGGGCGGTCCCGAACGCGCCCACCGGGCGCCGGTGGCGCTCCGTCCGCACCGTCCTCAACCCGAGCGGCGCCGACATTTCGCGCGCGGAGAACCTGGAGTTCTGGGCCCAGATTCCGGTGGGCAGCACGCGGTCGAAGAACCCAACGCTCGTCTTCGATTTCGGAGACGTCTCCGAAAACTCGGTTTCGTTCGGTCCTGACACGCTAATTATTCGCCCCGGTCCGGTGGCCGGCTCGCTGGACACGACTTATCGCGGCAAGCGAATTCAGGGGCTCGACACGCTCAACAGCGAGCGCGATCCGTTTTCCCGCGCCTTCAACGCTGCGAGCAACGACAACGGGCTTCCCGGCGATGTCGTCGACACATTGGTCGTCGAGTACGACACCATACCGGGCTTGGCGCCGTCGTTCACGACGCTGCGCTTCGCCCGCACGTGCCTCGGTGGATACGGGCTTCGCCAGATTCTCGGCGACTCGCAGGCGAACTGCACTGTCCACAACAACCGTCTCGACGAAGAAGACATCGACGCCGACAACGTTCTCAACCTGACCACCGCCGAGCGCGATCAGGAGCAATGGCAGCGCTACGTCGTCAATCTTGCCGACGCTTCGAAAGTCACGCGCGATGGTGTATGCAGCCAGCCGCCTCTGCTCGCTGGCCAGCCGAGACTTCCACACGACGACGTGTGCTGGGAGTTCTTTAGCATTCCTTTCCGCACCCCTGACGACTCCCTCGGCCATCCCTTGCTGCGACGCGCCCGGGCGCTCCGCATCACGATGATCTCCGGCGACGGAGTGGCCGACGATGAGTTCGCCACCATTCCGCTGGCGCGACTGCGCCTCACTGGCGCACCCTGGCTCAAGGTCAGCGACAGAACACTGCACGGAATTGCGGGAACGCAGACGTCCACCGGTGCTGTTCAATCCGGAGTCGTCGGCACGCAAGACAAAGGGCTGCGCGGTGCCATCGACTACGTATCGCCTCCTGGCATCACCGACGCGCCGACGAGCAAGACCATCGCTTTCCAGCCCGGTCGCGTCCAGATCAACGAGAGATCCCTGCGGCTTTCCGCGACCGATCTCGGCGTCCTCGACCGCGCGGAGTCGTACTTTCGTTTCCCGGAAGGCGAGAAAAACTTCATGAGCTACAAGGAGCTGCGCGTCTGGGCGCGCGGCGTGAGCAGCGGCTGGGGCCAGGACGGAGAGCTTCAGTTCTACATCAAGATCGGCCGCGACGACAACAACTTCTACATGTATCGCACCCCGATCAATTCGGGAACGACTAAGGCTGCTTGGCTGCCCGAGATAAGCGTGAACTTCGCGAGACTGTTCGCGCTAAGGGCGCAGATTCAGAACGCGTATCTACAGGGACTGCATCGCAACACCTGCGCTGGTCTCGACTCTGTTCTGATCGCGAACACACCACTTCCAATCGGAGCAACCCCCAACTCGCTCTACGCCGCGTGCGACAGTGGATACATCGCGTACACGCTGGATCCGGGGGTGACCCCTCCGAACCTTGCCGCCGTTCAGGAATTGGCCGTAGGAATGCTCCGGCTTCCCGTTCCTCCGGGCGCAAATCCGATACTTCCCGGCGACACGCTGGAAGTCTGGGTCGATGACATCAGGCTGGCGGGAGTCGTCAACGCGACCGGTTTCGCCGGGCAGGTTGGATTGACGATCGTCGCGAGCGACTTCGCCGACGTTCGCATCAACGCCAGCAGGCANNAGCCGAGCTACCTCACCGACAACAGCCTGGACTTCAGCTCCGCGTTCCACCTGGAGAAACTGCTGCCGGCATCCCTCGGCTTGTCCATCCCTTTCACGTTCAACTACACATCGGCCTCAGTCGACCCGTTGTTTATCACGCAGTCCGACATCGAGGCCGACGCGATAGACGGGCTGCGCACGCCTCGCTCGGCGGCAACATCGATGACCCTGAGCCTGCGGCGTACGAAGCAATCGACTGGCTCGGCGTGGTCGCCCATTCTCAACAACCTGGCGCTCAACTCATCGTACACGACAGGCGTTTCGCGCAGCGAATACGAGGACGGAAAGGCGAAGAGCCTGGTGGTGGGAGTCGATTTCAACCTGTTGCGCGCGCTGCTTCCCGACATCGCGCGATGGTCGCCGACCGAGCTGCATCTCACCAGCACCTACACCAATGGACACGACGATCGCGTCTCATTCCTGAAACCGGCGTTCGCGCTCGACGACACCGCGCGCCCCGTCAAAGGAAGGACCCGCACCTGGAGCAATGGCAGCAGCCTCGTGTTCCGTCCCTTCAAGGCGGCGTCGGTTCGCTGGGACATCACGTCGGTGCGCGATCTGCGCGGATACGGAACGGACTCACCCCTCGGACTCATCGCCGCCAGCGATCGCGATCGAGTGCTTGGCACCGACACGGGACTCGAGCGTGAGCGCGCGATGCAGGCCGGAATAAACATCTCTCCACCCATCACGGCGTGGTTTCGGCCGAGGCTGGACTTTGGCACTTCGTACAACATGTTGCGGGACCCGAACACCCTTAGCTTCGCGCAACAGGGCGACACAACCGGCGCGTTCCGCATTCCCCGGCGCCTCGGCAACTCGCAGACGACATCCGCCGGCCTGACGCTGGATCTCCCGCGCGCAGTCAAGCTTCACACCGACAGCAACAGCTTCCTTCGTGGATTCCTCGGCGGCCTCCAGCCGGTGGACATCAACTTTAATCGCAGCGTTCTTTCGGTTTACGATGGGAGCGGGGCGGCGGCGCCTCTCGCCTATCAGTTTGGGCTCGGCGGCATTAACACTTTCCGGGAGCTCGGCGGCCAGCTGGCGACAAGTGTCGGATTGGTAACCCAGATCTCCGTCAACCAATCGCTGAACCTTCCGTTCGGCGCGAGCCTCGCCAGCAGATACCAGCGCATCAACACCAGAAACTGGACCCGCAGGATCGACCAGGGGCAGGACATCGTCGACGGAACGCAGATCGCGTTTCCGGATGTTTCGTTTCGCTGGACCGGAAGGCCGATTGGGCTCCAGTCCGTCATCTCCAGCCTGGGAGCAAACGCGCGTGTCATGGAGACGCGACAATTCAACGGCACCCAGCCGTTGCTTGACGAGGTGATCGACGACAGAGGCCAGCTGCGCGTTCGGACCTTTCCCCTGAGCGGCTCGATCGTATTCGCCGGAGCCCGACCCCTCGCGAGCACTGTGGGGTATTCATTTTCCAAGCGGCTAGATGCAAAGCCGGGGTTGAGCAGCAACGGCGACAACTCCGACTTCAGTATCGATGTCTCAAAGCCGTGGGGGCTCCCCGCCGATTGGAACGCGCGGAGCGATCTGCGGACGCGCGTGAGCTACCAAAAGAGCCAGGGGCAGAATTTCGTCATCAATCCGCTCGCGGTCACGGGGGAGAGCCGGCTATCGGACAACGGACGGCGCGCCTTCAGCATGAGCGCGGATACCGATGTCGCCGAAAACATTTCGTCGAGCTTCGTGATCTCGCGCGTCGAGAGCTTCGACCGTAACCTTAACCGCCAATTCACGCAGACAGTGCTCAGTGCGGTGATGCATCTGCAGTTTTACGCTGGGGAATTCAAGTGAGATCAATGCTCATCATTTTGTTGTTGTGCCTGGTGGTTGGTTGCAAGGGAGACGCAAACGGGGGAAGCGCCGCGCAAAGTACCTCGGCGGCGACTTCGACCGGGTTCAACGGGTCCGCTGCCTACAACTACGCGAAGGCGCAGGTTGATTTCGGCCCCCGGGTGCCGGGGACCCCGGCCGCGAAGCAGGCCGGAGATTGGATCATCCGGCAGATGCGCGCTCGCGCGGACACCGTGATAGTCCAGGGCTTCACCTACACAACCGCCGACGGAAAAAAGCTCCCGCTGCGCAACATCCTGGCGCGATTCCGGCCCGAATTGTCGGAGCGCGTTCTCTATCTCACGCACTGGGATTCGCGGCCGATATCCGAGTCCGCGGCAACCGAGGCTGAAAGGAAGATGCCCGTGCCGGGCGCGAATGACGGGGCCTCCGGCGTTGGCATGTTCATCGCCCTGGCGGATGTGTTGAAGAAAACGAAGCCGAATGTCGGCGTCGATCTGCTCTTCACCGATGGCGAGGACTACGGCAAGTTCGGGCCTCCTGAACTGGATGTTCTGATCGGCGCGAAATACTTCGCGACACACCTCCCGTCGCCCGGCTACAAGCCGCTCTACGGCGTTCTCTGGGACATGATCGGCGACAAGGATCTCCGCATCCCGTATGAGATGCTCTCTTTTCAACAGGCTCCTGAAGTCGTTTCGCGGGTCTGGCAGACTGCCGCGGATCTCGGACACGGGGACGTCTTCGTCCAGGAGAGCGGCGGCGACGTAACGGACGACCATGTTCCGCTGCTCAACGTCGGGCTCCGTGTGATCGACGTCATAGACCTCACGTATCCGCCGCACCACACCCCGCAGGACACGATGGACAAGATTTCCGCCAAGTCGCTCGCGATTGTTGGAGACGTCGCCACCGCGCTGGTANNCTGGTAACGCGCAGGTAGAAGATGAAAGGGAAGCTCACGGTCCTCATGATCACGGCATTCGTGGACATGCTGGGCCTGGCGATGGTCATCCCTCTCCTTCCTTTCTACGCAACCAAGCTCGGAGCCTCGGCGACGATCGTCGGGGTCCTGATCGCCGCCTTCTCCGTCGCCCAGCTCGCCAGCGCGCCCCTCTGGGGCAAGTTCTCCGATCGCTATGGGCGGCGGCCCGCGCTCCTGGCCGGGCTCCTCGTGTCGGCGGTCGCGTACGTCATCTTCGGTTACGCGAGCACACTCTGGCTGCTTCTACTCTCGCGCGTCGTGCAGGGGCTCGGCGGCGGAACGATCGGCGTCGTGCAGGCCTACGTCGCTGACGCCAGCGATCCCAGGGATCGCGCCAAGAGCCTTGGATGGCTCTCAGCCGCCACCAGCTTCGGCGCCGTCGTAGGCCCAGCGATCGGCTCCGCGCTCATTCACTGGGGCCGTCACGCGCCTGGAATAGCGTCCGCGATCTTCTGCGTTCTCGTCAGCGTCTTCGCCGCGATCTATTTGCGCGAGTCGCGCGAAGAGGCAGCCCAGACTGGCGAGCATGGAGTCGTTCACCAGACCAGCGCCGGCGCCGTGTGGAACGTAATCGCTCGCCCAAAGGAGCCCGCGCCGCGACTGATCTGGATCTACGCCATTGCGATCGGCGCTTTCTACGGCACGGCACCGACGCTACCTCTGCTTCTCGCCAACCGCCTTCCCATCACCGAGTCCAACGTCGGCTACTTCGTTATGTACCTCGGCGGAATGGGTGTCATTGTTCGCGCAGGAATCCTCGGACGCATGATCGAGTGGCTGGGAGAAGCGCGACTCACCCGGCTCGGACTCGTGTTGCTTGCCCTTGGATTGGCCGCCGTTGCAGCGGTACATTCTTATCTAACGCTGCTGATTGCCCTGACCCTCATGCCCCTCGGCACGGCGTTCGTCTTTCCGTGCGTAACGGCCACGCTCTCCAGAGTCGTTCCCACGCGGCACCGGGGATTGTACATGGGGGTCCAGCACACCTTTGGCGGTGTCTCGCGCGTCATTTTCCCGCTTGCTGCTGGCGTCGCGATGGATCATCTGGGATTCGGCGTTCCGTTCGTGCTGGCGGGGGTTCTTGTGCTCGCAACCCTGCTCCTTACGACTTCGATGGAAGAGTACGCTCCGAGCCGCGTCCCTTCGGTAACGTAGCCGGAACTGCTGTCGCTAGGGTCGAGTCATGCCGACCCCTGCCGAGCGCAAGGCGCTCCTCTTTTTCTCGATTGTTCTGGTACTCGGGGCTTCAAACCGCGCCTTTCGGACCCTCCGTAGCCATTCCCCGGTCGATTCCGGAGCGCGTTCGGCCCTTGAAGCACAGATAAAAGCGGCGGATTCCGCTCGGCGCTCCGGCCTCCGAAAGCCGAAGCGGGAACCCAAGCAGAAGGCACCTCCGAAGGCTGCCGGACCGGTGGATCTCGATGTCGCCAGCGAGAAGGAGNNTCGCCAGGCGCATCGTTGCTGACCGAGACTCCTTCGGTCCATTCGGCTCCATGGAGGGATTGAAACGCGTAAAAGGCATCGGCCCATCTATGGTAGGAAAACTCGACTCCATAGTAACCTTCTCGCTTGTCCCGCGTCCTTCCAACAGTGTGATATCCAGGCCATCCGAACTGCCAAAAGCACGCAGGAAGCCTCATCGGAGGGACACGCGTCCTTGACAGCTCCTGCCGCCAAAAATTCGCCTAGGATCGGTGAGCTACTCTTGAAAGAGGGCCTGGTAACCCAGGACCAGCTCAACAAGGCGCTCGCTGAGCAAAGACACAATGGCACGCGTGTCGGCTATAACCTGGTCAAGCTCGGTTACGTGAAGGAAACCGACCTCACCAGGATGCTCGCACGTCAGCACAAGATGCCCGCCGTCGACCTGGCAAAGTTCCAGGTGGATGCGCGCATCGCGAAGCTCATTCCGGGCGAGCTCGCGCTCAAGCACAATGTCCTTCCCCTCAAGCGTGACGGTCGCACCCTGACAATCGCGATGTCCGATCCGAGCGCGATGGCGGTGCTCGACGACATCAAGTTCATCACCCGCCTCGACATCTTCCCGGTCATCGCTGGCGAGTTCACTCTGCGCAACGCGATCGAGAAGTTCTACGCCTCGGGTGAAGCGCAGATGGAGAACCTCCTCGCGGACATGGTCGAGGACGACATCGAGATCCTCGAGAGCGAGAACGAAAACACGGCTGACAATGGCGCCTCGCTTGTCGACGAAGCGCCGGTCGTAAAGCTTATCAACGCCATCATGACCGACGCGCTAAAGAGAGGCGCTTCGGATATTCACTTCGAGTGCTTCGAGAAGGAACTCCGTGTGCGCTACCGCATCGACGGNNTCATCTCCCGCTTCAAGATCATGGCGAGCTTGAACATCGCCGAGCGCCGGGTGCCGCAAGATGGGCGCATCAAACTGAAGATCGGAAGCAAGGTCATCGATTTTCGTGTCTCCACCCTCCCGACATTGTTCGGCGAGAAGGTGGTGCTCCGTATTCTCGACAAGG
>PKVB01000003.1:0-14606 GCA_003131365.1 Gemmatimonadota bacterium
GATCGTCACCATCGACGCGTGACGGAACCCAAAGTTGTCGCGAATGACCTTCACCATCGGCACCAGGCAGTTCGTTGTGCACGAGGCATTGGACACGATGGTGTGTTTGGCCGAATCGTACTTGTCGCTGTTCACACCCATGACGATGGTGATGTCCTCGCCCTTGGCGGGCGCGGAGATCAACACTTTCTTGGCGCCCTGTGCGATGTGCTTGCGTGCACCATCGGCGTCGGTGAAGCGACCCGTGGACTCGAGGACGATGTCCACGCCGAGCTCCTTCCACGGGAGCATGGAAGGATCCTTCTGGGAAAGGATTTTGATCTCGTCGCCGTCAATTACGATCGAATCCTTCCCTGCCTCGACGTCACCCTGATAAGTGCCGTGCACGGAGTCGTACTTGAAGAGGTGCGCCAGAGTCTTCGTGTCGGTGAGATCGTTCACCGCGACGAAGTCTAGATCCGCGACGCCTTCCGCCTTCGCTGCCCGCACGACCTGACGGCCGATGCGTCCAAATCCGTTGATGCCAATCCTTGTTGCCATTCTTCTGACTCCGTTCGGTTATAGCCGGTCACCGCTTGCGTGAGCCCGGCCGAAAGTCACGTAACTGATTATCCGCGCACCCGATTCGTACAGCACCTTCGCGCACGTGTTGAGAGTCGCGGCGGTCGTCACGACATCGTCGACGATCACGACGTGCGCGCCGCGCAATTCATCGAGCTGTTGCTCACCGGTGCGAAACGAACCCGCAACGTTGTCCAGCCTTTCTTCAGGTGTCAACCTTGTCTGCGAGCTGGTCTCGCGCGACCGGACGACGACATCTTCCCATACAGGAATGCGCCACCGCCGTCCAAGCCCGCGAGCGATTAGCGCACTCTGATTATAGCCACGCTGGCGCTTTCTTGCTGATGCGAGCGGAATCGGCACGAGCGCCGCTCTCTCGTCGACCACGTCCGGCGGCCAGGAGAGCCGACTCATCCGCTCCGCGATTTCATCCGCGACCGCCGCCCAGCCTTCGTATTTCAGCGCGTGAACGATGCTCGAGGCCGGCTCGACCGGCATCCAGCATACGGACCTCACGGCGCGAACGAACGGCGGGAGAAGATCACACCAGCGGCAGCTTCCGGTCGAAATCGGGTGCCCGCACCGCTCGCATCGCGGCGACGGCAGATGGGGCAATCGCGACCAGCACAGGCTGCAGACAATTCCTGCCTCGAGCCGCGACAGCAACCGCTCACAGGAAATGCAGGCGCGCGGGAGGAGGAGATCGATAACTCCACTGAGATGCTCTCTTAGACCAGACCTTCCCCCTGCGTCGGCTAGAGCAGCGCCTGTCGCATTACCTCGCGATCCGGCTCGATCCCGAACCAGCGCTGGAACGAGAGCGCTCCCTGCTCGAGGAGCATCGGGAGGCCGTCCGCCGCGGGGATGCCCTTTTTTCGTGCCGCTTTCACCCAAGGGGTGCCTCCTCCGGGGCGGTAGACGAGGTCCATCACCGCGGCCGTGTTCGGAATGATTTTCACATCCAGAGGTTGCTCGGCCTCCCGTTGTCCAACGGGCGTCGCATTTACGACCAATGTCGCGTTTGCGACCGCCAGCTCGGCACTCTTTTCTACTCGCGCGACATCGCGAAACCGTCGTGCAAGTTTGGACGCGCGCTCGGGATTGCGCGCGACGATTACTACTCGAGCGTCGAGCCACTGCTCCGCCGCCGCGATGACGGCGGCGGCGGCGCCACCGCTGCCAAGCACGACAATTCGCGCTCCAGCAGTGTCGCCGCCCAGGAGCGCCCGCGCGGCCGCGTCGAAACCGCCGACGTCGGTATTGTCGCCGTACAACCGGTCCGACTCGAACCAAAAGGTATTCACAGCTCCCACCCGCTCAGCGGTCTCGGTGAGCTCGTCGCAACTGGCGTGGACTTTGATTTTGTGTGGAATGGTGACGTTACCGCCAACACCGAGGTCCTTCAGCTTCTTGAGGAGCGCGAGAAGGTCCCGGGGCAGGACATCAACCGCCTCATAGAGGAGCGACATCCCGGCCGCGCGAAGTGCGGCATTCTGAAAGATCGGCGAGAGAGAATGGGCAACTGGATGCCCCAGCAAAACGAGCCGTCCCGGATTCTGGGTCACGAGAGTCTCAACTCAGCTGGCGAGGCGGTCGAACAGTTTTTCAAGCTCCCGCTCCAGGACGTCAGCGGTGTGCCGGTAGGCTTCGAGGTCGCCGCCGTAAGGATCCGTTACTCCCTGGCTCGCGGTGCCTGAGGCGTACTCATCTATCACGTGAACCTTTCCCCGCCCTCCGAGCTGCTTCACCTGCTCCACGTGGCCGGGCGTCATGACGAAAATGAGATCGGCTTCCGAGACGATCGCGGGCGTGAGCTTTCTGGCGCGATGAGGGGTGAGGTCGATCTCGAACTCCATTCCAACGAGGAGCGCCTCGTCGGTGGCGGNNCGGCGGGGACGTTGTCCCACGCATTCGTCCCCGCGCTCGAGACGTTGAGATCCTCGATGCCCCGGCGCTTCGCGATCTTGCGCGCGAGCGCTTCGGCCATGGGGCTTCGGCAGGTATTGCCGCTGCAAACGAAGAGGAGATTCATGCTCTACGCGTCGCCGACCAGGTCGGGTACGCTCTCCCTCAATTTCGCGGCCGGGATCGCGCCCGGCCGAATGACTCGCGGGAGTCTGCCGGTGCAGTCGACAACGGTCGATGGCTCGGACTCCTTTAGGCGTCCGCCATCGAGAACGCGCAAAGTCCCGCGCGCGATCGCGTCGCTCCACTGTGAGACGATCTGGTCGGCGGCGGTGGCCGGCGGTACCCCGGGACGGTTCGCGCTGGTGGATGTTATCGGATGGCCGTGCGCGAGAATGAGCCGTGCCAGCGATCGGTGCGGCGTCCATCTCACGGCGACACCACCTTCCGGCCCGCGCACTCGGTCGGGCACTCTGTTTTCGCCGCCGGGAAGCACGAGCGTGAGAGGGCCTGGCCAGAATCGCGCGGCAAACGTCGACGCGTACCCGGTGAGGTGAAGCCCGAGGCGCGTGATCATCTCGCTGGCGGCCACGAGCAGCAGAAACGGCTTGCCGGGCGGGCGGCCTTTGAGGTTCACGAGCTGCTGCACGGACCGCTCATCCAGCGCGCCGCCAAATCCATAGACGGTTTCGGTGGGGTACGCGAGTACCTTCCCGGCGGCGAGATGGGCGAGGGTTCCATTGATGGCAGCCTCGACTTCTCCCGGCGACCAGAACGGCACGACCATCGGCTGGGGCTTCATTCGCGGAAGATACTTAGCGCCTCCGCCAGCGCGAAATCATTTTCTTCGGTGATTTTGACCGCACGCTCACTTCCGCGCACCACCACGACCGGCAGCCCGATCTGCTCGCACAGCGCGGAGTCGTCGGTCGCCACGCGATCCCCCTCCCGGGCCTCGCGGTGCGCGCGCTCGAGGATCTTGCGGGGGAAGGCCTGCGGGGTCTGCGCTCTCCACAGCCCGAAGCGATCGACCGTCACGACGACTTTACCACTCGAATCGACGCGCTTGAGCGTGTCGGAGACCGGAAGAGCGGCGATGGCGCCATTTCCCTTCCGGGCCTCTTCGATCACCCGCGCGATCGTCTCGGTCGAGACGAGGGGACGCGCGGCGTCGTGAATGACAACGATCTCGCACTCGACTGGCAGGTCCTCCAGGCCGTTGGCCACCGACTCGCTCCGGTGTCGTCCGCCAACCGAGAGTAGGAGCCGCTCAGCGTCGCTCTGGAATATCCAGGGCGGTGGATCTCCGACGTATTCGCGCGGCAGCACGCAGACCACCATTGCCACGTCGGCCCGCGCCTGAAATGTCTGAATGCTGTGTAGCAACATGGGCTTGCCCGCGACCCACCGGAACTGCTTCAGCTCCGCCGATCCGGTGCGTGACCCGCTGCCGGCGGCGACTATAATGACACCGACGTCGCGGCTCATTTACGCGTGGAAGAGCTGTCGGAACAGATCGTTGACCGTTCGCACGCCGATGATGTCGAGGCCGCGCGGTCCGCGCTTTGGAATTCCCCGCTCCGCCATATATGCGGTCGTCATCCCCATCTTTGCCGCCTCTCCCAGCCGCCGCTCCGCTTGCGATACCGGCCTGATCTCGCCTCCGAGCCCGACTTCTCCGAGAAAGATCGCGGAGTTTGCCACCGGGCGATCGTACACGCTCGATGCGAGCGCGCTCGCCACCGCGAGATCGCCGGCCGGCTCCTGCATCCGCACTCCTCCCACCACATTGAGGAAGACATCCAGCTGAGAGAAAGATAGGCCCGCCCGCTTATCGAGCACAGCTAGCAGCAGTGCCAGGCGACGCCCGTCGAAACCGGTGCTGACGCGCTGCGGAGTTCCGTATCCAGCTTTGGCCGCGAGCCCCTGAATTTCGATGAGCACGGGACGGGAGCCTTCGAGCAACGCGGTCACCGCGCTGCCTGATGAATTATTGAGACGGTCGCCGAGGAAGAGCTCGGATGGGTTCTCGACGGCGATGAGTCCTTCCTCGGTCATCCTGAAGACGCCGATTTCGTCCACGCTCCCGAATCTGTTCTNNTCGACGATGTGCTCGAGCGTCTTGGGGCCGGCGATGCCCCCGCCCTTGGTGACGTGCCCAACGGCGAACACCGTCGTCTCCGTCTCCTTGGCGAAACGCATCAGGCGTGCTGCGCATTCCCGCACCTGCCCCACGTTTCCTGGCGCGCCCTCGAGATCGCTGGTGAAAACTGTCTGAATCGAATCGACTACGATCGCATCGAGCCGCTGGGCGCCAGCGGTGGCGATGATCGTCTCGAGCAGCGTCTCGTTCAGGAGTTGGACGTCTTCGGCGGATCCGTGCAGACGCTCGGCGCGCAGCTTCACCTGGAGCGCGGATTCCTCGCCCGACACGTACAGGGTGGAATGACCCAGCTCCTGCAGCCGACCTGCGACCTGGAGCAGCAACGTCGACTTCCCGATGCCTGGCTCCCCACCGACCAACACCATCGACCCGGGCACGATTCCGCCGCCGAGCACGAAATCGAATTCCTTGATTCCCGTCTTGAGGCGGCGTCCCGCCGAGCTCTTGATGTCGCGAAGTCGGGGGGTGGGCGCCACACTGCCGCCTTCGCCCATCGACTTCTGGCCGCCGGCGCGACGGCTCGACGCAGTGGCGGCCGAAGTCTTCGTCGCCATCTCTTCGACCAGAGAATTCCACTCGCCGCAGATGTCACAGCGCCCGGCCCACTTGGGGTGGTCGGCTCCGCAGTTGGTGCAGCGATATACGGTTTTGGCTTTCGGGCTCACTGCGGCGTCAGGCGCGGCGACAGATTCTCGAAGTGGGTGTAGGTCTTGTTGAAGTAGAGATTCACGAAGCCGGTGGGACCGTTCCGCTGTTTGCCGATGATGATCTCGGAGCGCCCCTCGAGTGAATTGCCGTCCTTGTCGGTCGGGCCGTCGTACATCTCCTGACGAAAGATGAACATGACAAGATCCGCATCTTGCTCAATGGCACCTGACTCGCGGAGGTCGGAGAGCTGCGGGCGCTTGTTCTCAGCGGTACGCTGTTCCGGAGCGCGCGACAGCTGCGACAGCGCGACGACCGGAATTCTCAGCTCGCGGGCAAGCGCCTTCAGTGAGCGCGAGATGTAGCTGATTTCCTGCTGCCGGCTTTCGGTGTTGGTCGGGCCCTGCATCAGCTGGAGGTAGTCGACTACCACCATTCCGATGTTGTGCTCCATCTTCAGACGACGAGCCTTGGAGCGCATCTCGAGCAGCGTCATCGCCGGCGTGTCGTCGATCCAGATCGGGGCGTGGCTCAGAATTCCAGCGGCGCGACCGAGTCGCACGAACTCCTCGTCGTGGAGCTTGCCCTTGCGGAGTCTCTGCGCATCGACGCGACCCTCTGAAGTGAGGAGTCGCTGCACCAGCTGCTCCTTGCTCATTTCCAAAGAGAAGAACGCGACTGGAACGTTGTTGTCGAGCGCGGCGTTCTGCGCGATGTTCAGCACGAAAGCAGTTTTTCCCATTGACGGTCGGGCGGCGACGATGACCAGGTCGGACGGCTGGAAACCTGCAGTCAGCTCGTCCAGATCCTTGAACCCGCTCGCCACCCCCGTAATCGATCCGCCGCCACGTTGAATCTCTTCGATTCGTTCCATGGTGGGCCAGAGGAGCTCCTTGATCCTCATGAAGCCTTCAGAACCGCGGCTCTGGTTGACCTCGAAGATCTTGTGCTCCGCCTCGTCGAGCAGCTCCGTCGCCGGCGAGCCGGATTCGAACGCTTCGGAAACGATGGCGGTCGAGACTTCAATCAGCCGCCGCCGCAGCGCTTTCTCACGGACGATCTTGGCGTGATACTCGATGTTGGCCGAGGTCGGAACTGCGTCGACCAGGAATCCGATGTAATCCTTGCCACCGCTCGATTCGAGAGAGCCTGATCTGCCCAGCTCCTCGGAGAGCGTGAGCGGATCTACTACATCACCACGCTCGGAGAGAGAGACCATCGCGCGGAAAATCCGGCGGTGGCCCTCACGGTAGAACATCGTATCGTCGAGGAATTCCGTCGCGCGCAGAATGGCGTCGGGATCCATGAGCATCGCCGACAAAACCGCCTGCTCCGCGTCTTCGGAGTAAGGCGGTCGACGATCCTTGTATGGGTCACGAACGGGGGCTGCTATCGAGTATTCTACGGGCGAGCTTGACATCTTCCCAAGTGGGGCGTTTCCAGGCCGGGTTGCGCAGCAGCGCCGCCGGGTGATAGGTGACGACGAGCGGTATCCCGTGGTACTGGTGTACGAGCCCACGGAGCTGACCGAGCGGAGTCTTTGTGTTTAGGAGAGTTTGGGCTGCGAAGGTTCCAAAAGCAACTATCACTTTCGGCTTGATCAGCTCGAGCTGCCGGATCAAGTACGGACTGCAGGCCGCGACTTCTTCCGGAAGCGGATTTCGGTTTCCCGGCGGTCGGTGCTTCAGCACGTTGCAGATGAACACCTGCTCTCGCGGGAGGTCGATCGCGGCGAGGATCTTCGTGAGCAGCTGACCCGCCTGTCCGATGAACGGGCGGCCCGTCTCGTCTTCCTTTGCGCCGGGCGCNNCACACCAGCTCAGCATGCGGATTCCCTTCTCCCGACACGGGATTCGTAGCCGTCTGGTAAAGGGAGCAGCGCGTGCAATCCTTGACCGCTTTCGCGATCTCCTCCAGGGATTCGAGCTTCCCAATCGCGCCCGGGATCAGCTCCGCTTCCTCCGAAGCTATGACGATTCCTCTCGGGGCAACGATCTCTTTCCTGGCTGCCATCTCGTTCGTGGCTTCAGCGCCTGCCGGGCTGATGGGTTCGGGCGGAAATGCCATCCTCGGAATTGGAGCCGGCGGAGTTGCCCGCACGGTTTCAGCCGGAGGTGGTACCGCTCTCGAGCCCGGTACTGGGGTGTCGACCACCACGCCGGCGTCCTGAAGCGCGGTGCGCCAATCGTCCGGTTGCTCGCCCGCAAGCTGTCGAACGCTGCGCCGCGCCTCGGCGGACGGCGCCCAGCTCCCGGTTGCCCCAAGAAGCCGCATCACGTCTTCGACGTTCAACCCGTCGAGGACGAGCTCGGATTCCCCCAGCTCGCGGCGTTGCTCGAGGTAGCGACGGAGGAGAACTCTAGCGTCCATTCAGCTCCCTTTCGACGCGATCGAGAAGAATCTCGGCGAGGTCGGTCTTCGACATTAGTTCGAGCTCCTCTTCTTTTCCGTCGCGCGTTATCACGGTAACGCGATTTGTATCGACGCCAAAACCCGCACCCGCCTCCTTTGCGTCGTTCAGCACCACGAAGTCGAGCTCCTTGGACTTGAGCTTTTCCTTGGCGTTCCGAATTCCGTCGGTCGTCTCGAGCGCGAATCCAACGATGACACTTGCTTTCTTCCGCCTCGGGATAGTTGATCTAAGAATGTCTTCGGCAGGCTCGAGCACAATTTTGGGAGCGGCCTTTCCCTTTTTGATTTTCTCGGGCGCAACGGTTGCGGGCCGGAAATCGGCTGGGGCGGCGGCCATGATCAGCACGTCGGCAGCCAGAAGTTTTTCCGCGACCGCGCGCGCCATCTCTTTCACCGTGTCGGTCTTCAGAGTCAGTATCTCCGATGGAAGCGGAATGTCGACGAGGCCAACAATCAAGGTCACCTCCGCGCCCCGTCTCCACGCCGCGCGAGCGAGCGCAATGCCCATTTTGCCGCTGCTGTGATTGGAGATGAATCTCACTGGGTCTATCGGCTCACGCGTCGCTCCGGCGGTAACGATGACCTTCTTTCCCTTGAGCGAGGAGTTCGATTCGAGCAGCCGTCCCACGCGGCTCATGATCTCATCGGGCTCTGGCATCCGTCCCGGTCCGCTTCCCTCTCCGACCGCCAGCGGACCTTCGGCCGGCTCGAGAATCTCGTAGCCGATCGACCGAGCGTGCTCGACGTTGCGCTTCGTCTGTGCGTGTGACCACATCCGATCGTTCATCGCCGGCACCAGCAGCACCTTCGAAGTTGCCGCGAGCAAGCAGGCGGTGAGCAGGTCATCGGCGAGCCCGTGTGACGCGCGGCCGACGAAGTCCGCCGTCGCCGGCGCGACGACGATCACGTTCGCTTCGCGCGCGAGGCGGATGTGATCGAGCGCGTGTCCGGGTCCGAAAATCTCGGTGTGCACCGGACGTCCGGTGACCGCCTCGAACGTGATGGGGCCGATGAACTCGCGGGCGCCGCGGGTCATGACGACGTCGACCTCAGCTCCCGCTTGTGTAAGCAAACGCGCCAGCCACACTGACTTGTAGCTGGCGATGCCCCCGGTGACACCGAGGAGGATGCGGCTGCCCGCAAAAGGGCGCGCGGTAATTACTCCGTGCGACGCCGCGGAACCACGCGATACTCGACCTCACCGTCGGTGAGCTCTTCGAGCGCGCGCGTTGTCAGCTTCTTCTCGCCCGGCGCCGAGCGATCGCGCGGGAACTCATTGAGGACGCGCGCGTACTTGGCCGCGACCAGAACTCCCAGATACTTGTTCGTCGCGTGCTTCGCGACTTCGTTCGGAATGAATACCTGCATTTACTTCCTCGCTGAATAATGATCGATGGCGCGTTGAATCCCGTCCATCAGCTCTTCGACTCGCGCATCGAGTGCCCCATTGCGGGCGCGCTTCAAGCTTTCCGCCTCGATAATGCTCGACACCGCCGCCACGGCGGAATCGATTTCGTCGTTGACGATTACGTATGGGTACAAATCTATCGCCTTTAGCTCGGCTTTGGCACTCTTGAATCGCCGAATTAGCGATTTCTGATCCTCCGTGCCACGGGCCTTGAGGCGCTCCACCAGCACCTCGGCCGAGGGCGGGAGAATGAAGATGAGGACCGAGTCGGGGAACGCGCTGGCAAACTGCTTTGCGCCCTGAACGTCGATGTCCATGATGACGTTTTTCCCGGACGCCAACACGCGCTTCACCCCTGCCCGCAGCGTGCCATACAGATGACCGTGAACCTCCGCCGACTCGGCGAACTTCCGGGCGGCGATGTCACGCTTGAATTTCTGGAGCGATAGGAAGTGGTAGTCTGTGCCGTCAACCTCTCCCGGTCTCGGGGGCCGCGTGGTGCACGAGACGGAGTAGCCGACATCTGGTCTGATCGCCAGCAGCTCGTGAGCTATGGTCGTCTTCCCCCCGCCGGAGGGCGAGGACAGAATGATCGGGAAAGGCATTACTCTAGGTTCTCGACTTGCTCGCGGATGCGCTCGAGCTCTTCCTTGATCGCGATCACGTCCTCCTGGATCTGGGCGTCGCTCGCCTTGCTGCCGATGGTGTTCGCTTCGCGCACCATTTCCTGGAGAATGAATCCCAGTCGCTTTCCGACCGGCTCGGCGGTCCTGGATTGCGCCGTCTCGCGGAACGCCGCCAGGTGCGATCGGAATCGATCGAGCTCCTCCGCGACGTCCAGCTTGTCGGCGAGAATCGCGATCTCTTGGGCGATCCGCTGAGGATCGGCTCCAGCCGCGCCGATCAACTCCGAGACGGTGCGCGTAACCCGCTCGTGGTGCTCCTTCAGGCGGATCGGGGCCCGTTTCTCGACTCTGGCCAGTCGCGTTTCCACCGCGTCCACGCGTTCGACGAGGAAAGCGGCGAGCTGCGCTCCTTCGGCGCGCCGCATCTCGATCAGGCCGTCGACCGCTTTGAGGACAATCGCCGCCAGTGCTGCTCCCGCGCCGGGATCAACTTCTTCCTCGCTGGGTGAAGCCACGACATCGGGCAGCCGAAGCACCGTGGCGAGATCCACTTCGCCACCAAGCCCGTGTTTTTTCTGGAGCTCCTTCAGCGTGACGGCGTACTGAGCCAGTCGCACCTCGTCGATGACCGGTCCGGTGCCGGCGGCGCGGTCGATGCGCGCGGTGAGAGTCACGTGACCGCGCGCGATCTTCTGGCGCAGAATCTCGCGGATCTCTCCTTCCCACCGGGAGAAAGCGGACGGAAGCTTGAAGCTCGGGCTGAAGAACCGGTGGTTGACGGATCTGATCTCGACGCTGGCTCGCGCGTCACCAACAGCGCCGTCGGCAGTGCCGAATCCCGTCATGCTGNNATGTGAAGTGGGCTATCCTACGGCGCGACAAGGAGTTTGTCAATTCCAGAAATCCCATCTGACACCATAGATCGCGAGGACTCGCGGCATATCGAAGCCCGGTACAACCTGGTACGGGTAGCCCAGGATGTTCCGTTGCTGGTAGCTCAGGACTGCCCGCATGATTCTGATCTCGAGAAGGCCCGAGAGCGTTTTCGCGATGTCCGTCTGCACGTCACCGGCGCCCAGCGGGAACGTGGTGTGCCCGCGGTATTCGAAGATTCCGGCCGCCCGGATCTCGAAGTCGCCCCTCGGAAAGCGCTTGGCAAAGTTGTTCGAGTAGTTGATCTCGGAGCGGCTTTGGTAAAGGGGTTGATAGCGCCCGGCCGTGTCCCATTTGGTAACCCAGGCGTCANNCCCCGGATGGAAGCCGTCCTCCCCGAGACTCGGCCGGCCTCGGTTGGCAGAAGGAGCGTGTCGTAGACGACCGGCGCCAATCCCGGCCCTCTATCAGAGGTGATAAATCCGGCTGAAAACCACGGCCCGAACAGCCTGAGCCCGACCTCGGCTCGCGCGGATGTCGTGGTAGGTTGAGCGGACCCGCCGGAGGTCGCCGGGATCGATCGCGCGACGGACCCGGAAAGCGCGATAAATGGCAGCGGCTGGGCGCGAATCCCGGCGTCGGCGTTCGTGGTCTTGCGAAAGCCGTCGTGTTCGACGAATCCGTTCACTACGCCAATCGGGGTCACGAGATCGAGGCGTCCGCTGACGCCGTTGTACTTCGTGCCGCCGAGCGCGCGGAGCCGATCTCCGACCTCGAGTCTCAGGGCGCCGAGTGTGTAGCCCGCACTCAGGTTGTATTGTGTCTCCGAGGCCCGCCTCTCCAGCGTATCGGCCAGTGGTACGGCCGACACATTTCTGTCGGGCCCCGTCGTTCCCTTGAACGCAAGCGACGCGACGGTGACTTGAGCCCAGGGTCCGCTCTCGACGCCTCCCACAGCCGCGCGGATATATGCATCGGTGGTCGTGGCGTCGAGCGAGAGCACGGGGGGGCGCCCAACCACAGCCCGCTCGATGTCCCGCGTAGCGTGGTGGCGGAGGACAAAGGCGTCGAGGCTCCAGCCTTTCTTCGCGATTCCCAACCGGGTCATAAGCGAAAGAGCGTCACCGCTACCGGCGAAGCGGGGGCTCGCCACCCCGAACTGCTGACCGCCAAACTGGAGGACGCCGCCGTTGTCGAACCGCTTTCCGTAGAAGCCGCGGTACAGGTTGGTATCCTCGTTTCCTGTCGCGATATCGACACGCGTGTATGGATCGGTGTTTTCGGCGCGCCAGCTGCGCATGTAGATCCGCACCTCGCCCGCGCTTCGCTCGACGCTCAAGTGCTCGAGCGACCACAGCTGCACGGTAGACAGATCGAGAACGCCGCCGGTTCGGCTGTCGAGATTGTCGATCTCGACGCCGTCGTAGAACACTCTCACCCGCTGGAAATCGGCATCGTAGGTGGCAGTCTGCGGAGTGGCCAGCCAGCCCGACCTGAACGTCGTCACTCCGGGAATGCGATCGAGGAGATCGACGACTGTGAGCGCGCCCGTGGCAAAGAGCTGCGCGCGGTTCCACTCGTACTGCGGCCCGATCTCGTAGAGCGCCGGGTCTGCGAAGCGGCCAATCGGAGGCTTGATCGTATCGGGCTTGACGCGCGCGCTGTCGGGACCCGAATCGGGTTTCGGCTGGACCGGGATCGGGACAGCGCTTGGCGGAGGTGAAACCACCTGTGCTCGGGCCGGAAACGCAGCCGCGTACAAAAGCGCCCCGGCCACGAGGCCGAGGCGGGCTGGTTTGAGCACTGGCCCGAAGGCTCTGTTCAGCGGACTCTCCCGCGAATGAACTCGATGAAGATACCCGTCGGGACGCCGGTCGGTCCTTTGGGGATCGTAACCAGGTCGGTCTCTGAGTAGGCGGTGCCCGCGATGTCGAGATGCGCCCACGGGTATCCGTCCGCGAACTCCTTGAGAAACATCGCTGCGGTAACCGCGCCTGCCGGACGTCCGCCCGAGTTTTTCACATCGGCGACGTCGGACTTGATCAGCTCCTTGTATTCATCCCACATCGGCAGCGGCCAACCCGGCTCGCCGGCTCTCTTGCCTGCCGCGAGAATCTCTGCGATCAGCACATCGTCCGTCGAGAACACACCGCTCGCGCTATGGCCCAGCGCGATCACGCAGGCGCCGGTGAGGGTGGCCGCATCGATCACGACGTCAGGATCGAACCGCTTGGCGTAGGAAAGGCAGTCGGCGAGAACGAGACGACCTTCCGCGTCGGTGTTGATGATCTCGATCGACTTCCCGTTGTGCGCCTTCACGACATCACCGGGATTCATGGCCGTGCCAGACGGCATGTTCGTCGTCGCGCCGATGATGCCGACGACGTTGATGGCGGGCTCCATCTGCCCAAGCGCTTCGAATGTACCGAGCACGCCGGCGCCGCCGCACATGTCGAACTTCATGAACTCCATCCCCTGCGCCGGCTTGATGGAGATCCCACCGCTGTCGAAGCAAAGACCCTTTCCGATCAGCACCACCGGCTTGGTGTTTGGCTTGCCGCGCTTGTACTCGAGCGCGATGAGCTTGGGGTCCTGCGGAGTTCCCTGCGCAACCGCGAGGAACGAGCCCATCTTCTCGGCTTCCATCTCGCGGCGCCCGAGCACGGTGATGCCCATGTTGTAGCGCTTCGCGATGTCGGCGGCCGTTTGCGCGAGATATTCGGGCGTGCAGACATTACCCGGCATCATTGCGAGCCGTCGCGCCAGACTCTGTCCCGCGCCAATCGCCTGCCCGCTCGCCAGTCCTTTGCGGCTGTCGTCGGTATTGCTGGTCAGAATCACTGCCTTCTCGAGCGGCTTTCTGCGCTCTGCTTCCGGCAGCGGGGATTTCAGATCCGGGTATTCCCACGCGCCCGCAATGAGTCCGATGGTGATTGATTCGGTTTCTTCCGGCGTGATCTGTCCGGAATACCAGACCATCTCGCCGACGCCAAGCCGGTTGGCGTTGCGCGCGGCGAGAGTAGCGGCGCGCTTGAATGCGGCTCGGCGATCGGTCACCGCTCCCATCCCGATCAGGAGCAGGCGTCTCGGACCCTTCGCTACGCCCGTGAGATGAAGCATCTCGTCGCGCGTCCCGCGGAAATCCTTCATCTCGATGGAGCGTGTGAGCGAGCCCTGGGTGGCAGAGTCCAGCCCGGCGATTCCCGCAATGGTCGGGTTTTCCGGAAGCGCGACGACCAGGAGCGAGGTTCCGACTTCGGCCGGATTCGCGGAGTTGATGCTGACTGCGAGCATCTAGCTCTTCATTCCAGCGATCACCTGATCGCCAAACGCGGAGGTCGAGATTTCTGTGGCGCCGGGCATCTGGCGCGCGAGGTCGTAGGTGACGCGCTTCGTTTTGATGGCGTTCTCCACTCCCTTGATGATCAGAGCCGTCGCTTCGTGCCAGCCCATATACTCGAACATCATTGCGCCGGACAGAATGACGCTGCCCGGATTGATCTTGTCCAGGTTCGCGTACTTGGGGGCGGTTCCGTGGGTCGCTTCAAATATGGCCACGCCATCGCCGACGTTGCCGCCCGGCGCGATGCCGAGACCGCCGACCTGCGCCGCCGCCGCGTCAGAGAGATAGTCGCCGTTGAGATTTGGCGTCGCGATCACTGAATACTCCGATGGACGCAGCAGCATTTGCTGAAACATCGAGTCCGCAATGCGGTCGCGAATCACCACGGCGTCGGCGCGCGCCGTCGGTCCGCCCTTCGCCAGCTCCGCCTCAGTCGTGGTGTCATTCGGAAATTTCTCGCGGGCGACTTCGTAGCCCCAATCCCGAAAGGCTCCCTCGGTGAACTTCATGATGTTGCNNCCCTTGTGGACGAGCGTCACCGACTCCTTGTCTTTCGAGATTGCGTACTGGATAGCCATCTCGACGAGCCGCTTCGACCCGAATTCGGACATTGGCTTGATGCCAATCGCCGATTTTTCGCGGATGTCGCTCTTGAACTCCTTGCGCAGG
>PKVB01000003.1:14646-36693 GCA_003131365.1 Gemmatimonadota bacterium
CGGTGTTCTCGCGGAAGATCACGATATTCACCTTCTGGGGCTCCTTCACCGGAGCGCCGACTCCCTCGAAATAGCGCACTGGGCGAATGCAGGCGTATAGATCGAGCACCTGGCGCAGCGTCACGTTCAGCGAGCGGATTCCTCCACCGACCGGAGTAGTGAGCGGGCCCTTGATGGAGACTCTGAACTCCTGCATCGCATCGAGCGTCTCCTTGGGCAGCCAGTCCTGGGACTGCTTGAACGATTTCTCGCCGGCGAAAACCTCCATCCAGGCGACTTTTCGCTTGCCCTGATACGCTCGCTCGACGGCGGCATCGAACACGCGAACGGATGCGCGCCAGATGTCGGGCCCCGTCCCGTCGCCCTCCACGAATGGAATGATCGGGTTGTCGGGGACACTGAGCGTACCATTCTTGTAAACGATCCCTTCGCCGCGCGGCGGAACTGTTGCGAACTTATACTTCGTCATTGGCTCCCAAAGTCGATGCGAACCGCCAAATGTAGTGCAACAAGGCACCGCACAAAACCTACATTATTCATCAGCATTAAGAGCATGGACAGCGTATTGGCAATAATGTCGCAAACAAGAAGATCTCTCCAAGCGATTTCAATCGTCCTGGTGTCGGTCGTCGCCGGGTGTGGAAGTCCGCCCCGAGTCAACGGCGTCGCCGGCGCTTCTCCCTCTCCGAACGTGCCATGGACGCCTGCTCCGGGCGCTATAAAGCAGGAATCGCTCGTAGTACCCGGCATCGCGGTTGCGGTGCCACCCGACCTGCAGCTGCGGATCCGGCAGCTCACGCTCGTCGATGTCGTCGATCTCGCGTTGCGGAACAATCCCGCGACCCGCGCCTCCTGGGCGCAGGCGCGCGCCGCCGCTGACCTCTTCGGCTCGGCGCGCGGCCAATACTACCCGACGGTGAACGCGCTCGGAAATGTGTCTCGCATTCGATCACCTGCGACCTTGGCGCGGCCGGCAGGCGAGCGAACCGAATACGGGCCGTCCATCTCACTCAACTACCTGCTGCTCGACTTCGGTGGCCGCTCCGGCTCGATTGAGAGCGCACGGCAAAGCCTCTTCGCCGCAAATCTCTCACACAACGCGACGATTCAAAACACTGTGCTTCAGGCGCAAGTTGCCTACTTCACGTACATGGCCACCTCCGCTCTGCTGGCCGCCGAGCGATCGGCAATCGCGGAAGCCCAGGCAAGTCTCAACGCCGCCCAGCAGCGGAACAGAGTGGGGCTCGCGACGATCGCGGACGTGCTGCAGGCGCGCACGGCACTGTCGCAGGAGCAATTGAATCTCGAGACGACGCAGGGGAGTCTTCAGGCAGCGCGGGGCTCCCTCGCTTCCGCCCTCGGACTTCCCGCCAATCTCCCCTTCGATCTCGAGCCGGTGGCGGGCGCAATTCCCGTGAAGCCACTGGCGCAGAGCGTGGACAGCGTCATCAACGACGCGCTGCGCAATCGTCCGGATCTCGCGGCAGCCCGCGCGCAGGCGGCTTCCGCTGCTTCACAGGTTCGTGTCGCGCGAGCCGCCGAGCTTCCCTCTCTCTCGCTCGGCGGGAATGGGGCGCGGACGTGGTCCACCCCGAGCTCGTTCGCTGGCCCCTCTTACACCGTATCGCTGGGCCTGTCGATTCCCATATTCAACGGCTTCTCGCATCAGTACGACGTATCGGCGGTCCGGGCACAGGCCGATGCGATCTCCGCACTCGCCGACCAGACGCGACAGGACGTGATCACGCAGGTTTTCGTTTCGTACTATTCGCTGCAAACCGCGGAACAGCGCGTCGCCACGGCGGATGAGCTCCTCGCCAGCGCTCAGCAATCGGCTGAGGTCGCGGCCGGTCGATATCGCGAAGGAGTCGGCAGCATCATCGATCTCCTGACGGCCCAGACTGCCCTCGCCAATGCCAGAGCGCAGCAGGTTCAATCGCGCTGGCAATGGTATACTTCCCTCGCGCAACTCGCCCGCGACGCCGGTGTATTAGGCGTGCACGGCGACACACCATTCCCGTTTTCCGCGGATCCAGCGGTGTCGCGTCCACTTCAGAACCCAGCCAATTGATGAGCACGCGCTCTTTCTCCGCGCGCACTGCCGCACTCGCCCTCTGCGCGATTGCCGCCTGCTCCAAGAGTGATCCTCCGCGGCAGCCTCCCGTTCCCGTAACCGTCACGACGGTCAAGCGCGCCTCGGTCCCGTACATCGTCACGGCCAACGGAGTCGCCGAGCCGATGCAGACCGTGGCGGTTGAGTCTCAGGTCAATGGAATCCTCAACCGCGTTACGTTCGCGGAAGGACAGCCGGTCCAGGAAGGCCAGGTGTTATTCGAGATCGATCCGCGTCCGTACGTCGCCGTTCTCGACCAAGCGCGCGCTCAGCTAGCCCGGGACCAGGCGATGGCGATAAGCGCGCAGCGTGATGCCGTCCGCTATACCGCGCTGGTCAAGGAAGGCTATGTGACCGGCTCGCAGGCGGATCAGGCAGAAGCGAATGCCGCGTCCGCGGTTGCGACCGTAGCCGCCGANNCGTGCAGAAGGCCGCGCTCGATGTTGCCAACACCACGATCCGCGCGCCGATCTCCGGCCGGACCGGAAGCCTCCTCGTTCGCCAGGGGAATCTGGTCAAGGCGAATAGTACTCCGCCGCTCGTCGTGATCAACCAGATCCAGCCTATCCTGGTGAGATTTGCGATCGCGCAGAGTCAACTCCCCGACATCCAGAGATACTATAGGGGCGGCAATGCCCTGCTCGTCCGCGCGACTCCTTCTGAGGGTACGGGTGTGTCGCTATCGGGAACGCTCGCCTTCGTGGACAATAACGTCGATTCAACGTCGGGAACCGTTCTCCTCAAAGCGCGCTTCAGCAATCCCGAAGGGACGATGTGGCCAGGGCAATACATGAGCGTTGCGCTGCAGTTGTACGTAGACGTAAATGCGTTGACGCTCCCGGCCCCAGCCGTGTTGACCGGACAGCAGGGTACGTACGTGTACACGATCGACACGGCGGGCACCGCCAGGCAGCGTCCGGTTCAGGTCTCACGGACCGTCGATTCCCTCACCGTCATCACGAGTGGCGTCGCGGATGGCGAGCGCGTGATCGTTGACGGTCAATCCCGACTCATCCCGGGATCCAAAGTCGCGATAAAGGGGGCACGGAAATGACCGCGCTATTCATCCGTCGACCCGTCATGACCGCGCTGGTCATGATCGGGATTCTGTTTTTTGGAGGCGTCGCCTACACGAGACTGCCGGTGAGCGATCTCCCGTCGGTCGACTTCCCAACGGTCCAGGTAAATGCCAATCTGCCGGGGGCCAGCCCCGAGACGATGGCCGCCGCGGTCGCTACGCCCCTCGAGAAACAGTTCTCCACCATCGCCGGCATCGACAACATGACGTCGTCGAGCCAGCTCGGCTCGACCTCGATCACGATCCAATTCTCGCTCGACCGCAGCATCGACGCCGCCGCGGCGGATGTCCAGGCAGCGATCTCCCAGACGCTGCGCAGCCTCCCTCTCGGGATTCTCCCGCCGTCTTACCGGAAGGTGAACCCCGCCGATCAGCCGATCCTTTATTTCGCGCTGACGTCGAAGACCATGCCGCTCTCGCAGCTCGACGAATACGGCGAGACGTTCATGGCGCAGCGCATTTCGATGGTGCCTGGCATCGCCCAGGTCCAGGTATATGGCGGTCAGAAGTACGCGGTTCGCGTGCAGCTCGATCCGACTTCTCTGGCCAATCGCGGCATCGGGATCGACGAAGTGGCGGATGCGATTGGGAATCAGAATGTAAGCATGCCTACCGGCACTCTCTGGGGCACCAACAGAGCGTCGACGATCCGCGCGAATGGCCAGCTCCAGAACGCAGCGGAGTTCCGCCAGATGGTCGTTGCTTACCGGAACGGTGCGCCCGTCCACCTCGACGAGCTCGGCAACGTCATGGACGACGTGGAAAACAACAAAGTCGCCAGCTGGTACAACGGCGACCGATCCGTTGTGCTGGCGATCCAGCGGCAACCTGGAACCAACACCGTTGCCGTCGCGAACGGCGTGAAGGCTCTCGTCGCATCGCTCCGCGGACAAATTCCGCCGAGCGTTGAGATTCAGACTCTTTACGACCGGTCAATTTCGATCGAGGAGTCAGTGGGCGATGTGAAGTTCACGCTGATGCTCACGCTCTTCCTCGTGATCATGGTGATCTTCGTGTTCCTCCGGAACATCTCGGCCACGATCATCCCGAGCCTGGCGCTGCCGATGTCGCTCATTGGCACGTTCGCAGTGATGTACATATTCGGGTACTCGCTCGACAACCTGTCGCTGATGGCGCTAACTCTGGCGGTGGGCTTCGTCGTGGACGACGCCATCGTCATGCTCGAAAACATCGTGCGCCACGTCGAGGAAGGCGAGAAGCTCTCCGGAGGCGTCGCGAATGCCGCGATTGCGCGCCGACGCCGCGCCGGCGTTCTCCTGGCGGAAATTGCGCACGTCCACCGGAAGGGCCGCGACGGCGGCGTCCACGTTGTCGGTGGACCCGTCATCCACCACGATGATCTCGATGGCCGGGTACTCCTGCGCCAGCACGCTGCGCACCGCGTAGGGGAGAAACCCGGCTCCATTGTAGACCGGAATGATCACGCTGACCAGCGGACGCGCCGGCGCGCCCGGTGCGGCACCGGGGGATGTGGCAAGTCGGTCGAGCGCCGCCCCATCAAGTCGAAGGATCGACCGGATCGTCTCCGGTAACGTCGTGATGTCGTGCCCGAGCGCGAGATGCAACCCGGGAAGGCGGCGAAGCATCCGATCGATGAACGCGTGGGTGCGCCCCCCGGCGTGCGGGAGCTGTGAGAGCGTGGTGAACTCTGCCGCGCGCAGCAACGCGGCGCTCGACGCCGCCGACACGATCGTTCGCGGTCCGTCGCCGAAGGACGGCGTTGCGATGGCCTTGAGTGGGAGCGACCGGCGCACCTGCTCGGCGTAGCGCGGCACGAGCTGGATGACCGCCTTGTCGTCCCCGTGCGGGGCTCCGTTCGCGACAAGCTCGCGCAGCTCGGGGAATCGCTCCACCTGTCCGGCATCGAGCTTGGCCGTGCTGTACAGGCTGTACGCACGCGGCTCCGGCTCGAGGCGAACCACGAGGTAGTCGTCGGCCACGTACTGCATGCCCGCCGAGAGGCAGGCGAGGGCTGTGGTGGACTTTCCGACGCCTCCTCTGCCGGTGATGAGCAGGGCGCCGTCCGCGGTGCCGACCGCCGCCGCGTGCAGCAGCTGGGCACCGTTCTCTTCCATCCACCAGTGGAACAGCGTACGGAAAGGAGACGCCTTGGTCCAGTACGGCATCTTCTCGTCGGAGCGCACCCAGAACATTCCGGTGCGCCGGTCGAGATCGAGCAGGTTGAGCGAGAATTCGACCCAGTGGAAGGCACTGCGCAGTCGCGGACTCGTCATCCCCCAGATGTCGCCGCGGTCGGTGAAGCACTGGCGCGTGCACGGGGGCGGGATCATCTCGACGCCGGTCGAGACGCTGTCCCAGACGTGAATCGTCACGTCGGGCGTCGTGTCCGGCGGCTCGATGAGGTGCGCGAGTGCCGCTGTCAGCGAAGCAAGCAGGCGGTCCCCAGCGAAGACGAGTTCCACGCGGGTCCCCGCGACGTCGAAGTGGCGCCGCACGGTGCCGGCACGCGCCTCTGCCTGAACACAGTTCGCCATCGCCGCGTCGAAGAACGCGCGCTGTTCCTCCTCGGGGAGCTCCGGCGTATCCGACCGGTGCGGCTGTGCGGCGGAGTCGGGCGCCTTCCCGCGGTCCGTCACGGCGCTGGCGCCGCCGCGCGCGCGTGACGATCCTCGGGCACCAGCTGCCCGCCATGCAGACGGTAGACCTCGTTCGCGTAGTCCACGACCTTCGGGTCGTGGCTCACCACTACCAGCGTGGGGCGGTCGGGCCATTCGACGAGGCGCCGCATGAGGCGCTCGATCGCTGAAACGTCGAGGTGATTGGTCGGCTCGTCGAGGAGGAGGAGGTTGGCGCCCTCCTTCAGCATCATCGCGAGGTGGACCCGGTTGCGCTCGCCGCCCGACAGCTGCCCCACCTTCTTCTGCTGGTCCGCCCNNTGCGATGTTCTCGAAGACCGTCCCCGCGAAGAACGCGGGGTGCTGCGGCACGACTCCGATGGCGCGCCTCACCAGCCGCATGGCGACCTCGTCGTACGGCACGCCGCTCGCGAGGAGCTGACCCTTCCCCGGACGGTAGAAGCCGAGGAGCAGGTGCATCAGCGTGCTCTTCCCCGCACCATTGGGGCCGACGAGCGCGACGTTCGCCCCGGTCCGGAGCAGGAGGTTCACGCCGCGGAGCACGGGCTCCTCGCCGTAGCCGAACCAGACGTCGCGAAACTCGATCGTCCCATCGAAGTCGATCGACTGCTGTCCCTGATACGGCTCCGGCGCCCCCTCGGTGACCAGCCGGTGCAGCGTGACGAGGGACTCGTTGCCGGCGAGCAGGTCGGGGATGCCGGTCATGAGCGTGTCGACGAAACCGTTCAGCATTCCCGCCGCGACGTAGAAGGCGACGAACGAGCCAAGGGTCATGGTGCCGCGCGCGATGGCCGCACCGCCGACGATGAGAATGAGGATTCCCGTGATGCCCATCAGCGTGCGCTGCACCTGACCGTGTACCGCGTAGCTCATCGCCATGCGGTGCCCGGTGGTGCGCAGGTCGCCGATGTGGCGCTGCTGACGCTCCATCTCCTCAGCCTCGAACGCCTTCATGCGCGTGAGGTCGATCTGCCGGACGGCGAAGTGCACCCCGCGGCTGAAGCCCTCGAACGCACGCTGGAAGGTGAAGACCTGGCGCTTCACGAACCAGCCGGAGAACCGTGCGGAGATCCAGAGTAGCGGCAGGACGGCACCGCCGAGCAGCAGCAGCCGCCAGTTGAGCGCGAGCAGCACGATCAGCAGTACGACCGCCGAAAACGCGGCGGGGAGCATGCCGGAGAAGAGCGTGTTGCTCAGATTGTCCACGCGCTCGCTGTCCTGCACGATGCGTGTCTGCAGCACGGAGAGGTCGGCGTGTCCGAAGTATTCGCGCGACAAGCCGTAGACGCGCGCGATGAGGTCGCGGCGCAGATCCGCCACGGCACCCTTGATCGTGTGCAGCACGTGTGAGCGCAGCCCGAGGGCGACGACGCTGCCGAGGGCGCGCAGGAGGATGATCGCAGCACCGATGCGGACGAGGGCGCCGACATTGCGGTGGGGAATGGCACTGTCGAACGCCTGCCGAATGAGCGCGAGCACCGGAAGCACGAGTGCCGACTGCACCGAGGCACCCAGAGTGGAGACGACGAGGCGCCGCAGGCGCGGACGGTAATACCCCGCTAAGAACCGGAGGGCAGGCCCGTCGAGGAGGTGGCGCGAGGGCGCGGGAGCGGCGGTCAGGTGCTGTCCTGGGCGGCGCCGACGCGCGGCGGGCGGTGGGCGATCCGGCGCCCCACGCCGCGGNNGGACGATAAGCGGCAGGATCTCCCGGCGCCCGCCGAGTTTCATGCGGAATCGCAGGTAGTGCGAGAAGCCGCTGATGAAGGCGAGCGGGCCGCGGGTGTCGGCATAGCGGCAGTATTCGACGAACGACACCCACTGCGTGGCTAGCACCGAACGCCGAAGCCGGTAGTTGTCGGCCAGCAGCACGGTCCGTTCGACCCGCTCCACGAGCGAGACGCGCCGGGCACGCAAGCGCGCCAGAATCTCCCGGGGGACCGGCGCCGAGAAGGTGCTCGCGAGATATGCCAGCCCCAGGCCGAGCCGGTGCGTCAGCCGGTGCGCCGCGGCGACGGCAACCATGCGCTCCCAGTCGACGTCGGCGCCACGCCGACGCAGAATGGTGAGCGCGTCCGGAATCCAGCGGATCGGGGTCTCGTCGTTCCAGCGCATCCCGTGCACGACCACGAGGAGCAGGAGGCCGGTCGGGTCGAGTTGGCGCACCGGGGAGCCGAGGAAGTCGAGGGGTTCGGCGGTGGCGCGGAAGGTCCGGTCGGCGTCGTCGGACGCTGCCTCGTAAAGGACGTGCCAGTGCAGGTCGATCTCCGCACCGCCTGGGCCGATGCACTGCACGGCGTGTCGGAAGCGGAAAACGTCCGCGTCGGGTGCATCGATGGCGCACCAGCCGATGGTCCCCAGGATTTCCAGCGCCCGGCCGGCATCGGCGGGGGCCACCATTATGTCCACATCGGCCATCGGGCGCAGCGCATGGTTGCGGTAGTAGGTGAGGGCGAGCGGCGCCCCCTTAACCAGCAGCACCTCCACGCCGCCCGCCACGAGCGCCGCGACCACCGGCTGCACCCGGTGGAACAGCCGGTGCGTGTCGTACCAGGCGCGCCGGTAGACGCCCTTGAGCCGCCCCATGAGCGGGTCGCTGAGCCCCTGGCGCTGCATGTTCTCGTACACCAGCGGAAGCAGGCGCACGGTCTGGTAGCTGAAGTCGGCGTCCAGATCCACTCCGGCGCACCACGCCCGGAAGGCGGCGACGGACGGCGCGCCGTCGCGCAGCGCGGCCTCGAGCAGGAGGTGCTGTTCCGCGGACGGCCAGAGGTGCGCGGCGGTCCCGTCGTTGTCAGCCATCACGGCGTTCCGGCGGGACGGGAGCCGTCTCGCGCCGCGGCCGCCGCGCGCTGGCGGTCGAGCGATCCTTTGAGCGCCCGCAGGTAGTCGGCGCGCAGGTGCCGGTTTCGCGCGCCGGTGTTGGCGCCGTGGATGCGGCGCCGCAAGACCACCTGCTCCACGGTGCGCGTTACCACGCCGGCCGCGTCGGCCCGGGCGACCCAGTCGATCGTCTCGCCAACCCGGAGTGACTCGTCGAAGTCACCGACACGTGCCACGGCGGTCCGGCGGATCAGCATCGCCCCGGCCACTCGGCCGCGGCTCACGCCCGGCGGACACGTGAGGGTCCGCCGCACCTCGTCAGGCAGTTCCGGACTGATGAACTGCTCGACGAGGCCGGTGGCACACTCCGCTGCGACGTCGCCGGCCAGCGACTCGAGCCGGCACGAAAGGCTGTCGGGCGTCCACACGTCGTCCGCATCGAGGAAAGCGATCAGCGCGCCGCGGGCCAGTGCGAGCCCCGCATTGCGCGTCGCGCTGATGCCGCGATGGGGCTGGCGATGGCATCGCACCAGCGGCCCGAATTGCTCCGCGATCGCCGCGCTTCCATCGGTCGAGCCATCATCGATGACGAGGACTTCGATTGGACGGGGCCATTGTGCACAGGCACTCTCCAGCGCCTCGCCAAGGTAGTGCTCCATGTCGTAACACGGTACGATCACGCTGACGTCGGCTGACGTCACGGGTCGCTCGCGGCAGCGCGCTTCCGCTCGATCGATCGCCGCATCGCACGCAGCAGCAGAGCGTTGATCTGCGGATGGGAGAGCGACGCATTGGTGTCGTGCACACGCTTGATGACCAGCGTCTCGGGGAGGACGGCCATCGGCACGCGTGCGTCTCGCGCCCGGGCGAACCAGTCGGTGTCCTCACCGACGGCGAAGCTGGGATCGAATCGGCCGACGCGGGCAAAGACCTCGCGGCGCGCCAATAGCGACTCCATGATGAAGCCGGGGACCGGATGGTCGAGCAGTTCGGTGCGGAACCCCGCGGGCGGGCTCGCTCCATCGTGCAGCACGTGCTGCACGTGCGTCACGGTATACTGCACCTGCGGGTGAGCGCTCATGTATGTGACCTGCCGCTCGAGCTTCTCCGGCAACCAGCGGTCGTCGTGCGAGATGAACGTCACGAGCCCGCAGCGCGCGGTGGCGATTCCCTGGTTGTAAGCGTTCGCGATGCCTTGCGCGTCCTGGCGGACGAGAGTCACCCCCTCGAACGTCCGCACGATCTCCGCCGTTCGATCCGACGAGTGGCCGTCGATGACGAGGATCTCGGCGGGACGCAGCGTCCCGCTGACGACGCTCGTGAGCGCGTCGGCGATGAAGCGCTCCCCATTACGCACGATGAGGATGACGCTGACGTTCGGGGACGCGGGGGTGGTCACAACGCGCTCGCCTCCGGTTCCTTCGGCTTCGGCCACCCGGCCTCGTCGACGTCGTGGATGGGATCCAGCATGAGCAGGTCTTCCATGTCCGAGTAGGCATTCAGAACGGGCGCCACGAACACCGTACGCGCGTGCCCATTGGGCAACGACGGCCGCACCGGCGCCGGAGCTGTGCCCTCGTGGCGTGCGTCCTCCACAATCAGGCGTCGCTCCAGCAGCTCGGCTACGAAGGCGTCCACGGCGTGCTCCAGTTCCGTCCGGTCGCATTCGTAGCGCCCGGCCAGCGTCCCGGCTATGCCCGAGCGCCCGAGCCCCGCCTCGACGCCGCTCCATATCTCCGCCCCGCTGCCCTGCGTGCTGAAGTAGTGCCCCGACGCGAGGTCGATGATGACCGCCTCACCGTCGATGATTTCGCCGACGACCGCCGGCGCGTTGATTCTGAGAGTGGGTTCCACTGCCACCGTCCTGATTGGAGGGTCCATCCGCGAAAAGCAACATCCATGCCATCATGCCCCTGCTTCACGGCCTGGATCACTCTCCGGTCGAGCGTGACTCAGCTTGGTGATGGTATCAAGATGACCGCGCTCCGCCAAGATTTGGTGAGGAAACAGCCGCGGCCATTCGTCGGCGAAGCGTTTCTTGATCTCGTGCTGGTCGTAGATCTCTTGAACCAACGTAACGAAAGCCTCGCGATGGACTCTGAGCTTCGCGAGCACCGCGTCGCGAGGAATGTCGGGCCGCACCCCCCGACCGATGAGCTCTCGCACCGCCTCCTCGATCGCCCGGGGTTCCGGTGGCACGGTCAGGACGAAGCTCTCTTCAAAGAACAAATCCCGACCGCCCCGGCTGGGCGTGGTCACGATCGGGAGTCCGCTCAGCAGATATTCGGCACTGGCGAACATCGGACCCTCCTCCTCCGAAAGACACAAGCCGACCCGGCAGGCGTTCAGGCAATCGTTGATCTCCCGAAGACTGAGCAGTCGATATTCGCCCGAATCCGAGTGATTGAAGAAGTGGGCGCGAGAGAATTCGCGGCGAGTTTCCCGGATGTATTCGGGACCTTCCTTCGTGGGATTGTAGATCAGGGCCAGACTGGCGATTTCCCGGGCCAGGAAGTGTCGCTTCTGTTTGTCGAGTCGTGCGTTATATACTGCGTCGAACCGCTTCGTGACGGAGGGCAATGGCCGAAATATTGATTCGTTAACGAAGCAATTGTGGTTGCAGAGTATTGCACGTCCTCCCCGAGCTCGGAACAGTTCCGCCTGACCAGGCTCATTGCAAAGGTGAATCAACTCGACATCCGGGAATTGCTGCCTCGTGCGGCTTTCCAACTCCAGAATCCAGTCAAACACGCGAGACGTGAGAGCCCAACTGTGGCGAAACAGGCAGTAGGCCTTCCGCCCACGAAGTGCGGAGAACAGCATCTGATAGCTGGGCAGAAACTCGTCGACCATATCCAGAATTGGCTGCACATGAAAAATCGGGGGATCCACCGAGATGATCGAGTAACGGGCAAAGTGGGTTCGATGGAGCCGGGCAAACCCCTCGAGCACGCCACGTCGCACCGAGTCGCGATCCGTCATGCTTCCCGCGCTGCGCGGTCGGGCGCTCGTTGCCGGATCGAAGGTGACGCGGCGTATTGTTCCTGCGTCTGTCGAAAGGGATACACCATCCGCACCAGTGGCCTGAGCAAGAGCGACGTGACGCCGGCCACCTTTTCGTGGGGAAATGCCTCGTCCTCGATGCCCGTCTCGGGATATTCGTCGTAGCCACGGTACTGCGTGCCGAACAGGCGATCCCGGATGCTGAACAAGGCACCGAAGTTGGTATCCCGGTGCCGTCGTTCGACGGAATGATGGATTCGATGAAACTGCGGCGTGACAAGAACATAACGCAGCGGCCCGAGATTCGTGCGAATGTTGCCGTGATGGAACCGCGTGTACCACTTTGCGATGATGGAGAACCAGACGATCTGGGGCGGATCCACCTGCAGCATCAGAAATGGAATCACGAGCAACGTGTGCCCGAACGGATGCGCGACCTTGGCGAGCCAGTATGTGACCGCGAGTGCGACCACAGCAATCAGTGCTCCGATGATGAATCTGCGTCGGTTCATGGGTGACCCTCAACGATCTCGGTGAGGACGCCCGCCGCATAGCCTCCGGGCTTGAGCTCCACTGCCACCTTCCTGCTCGGCGGGACCATCCGGCAAAAGCAACATCCATGCCATGGGGAGCGCTACGGAACTTCCCGAAGTTGTGTCACGCCGCGGCGCTCCCAGCTCATCCTCCCGGTGGTTCGATTGCCTCCCTGATACGGAGTATCATTCGAAGTCCGCACACAACGTCTGCCGCCTGAATAGTGAATCACGCTGGCGCACGCCAGTGCATATCCCCGTGCGCCGATGGAGCATCCATGGACAAGAAGTTCATCCTGAATTTCACGCCGACGGGAATGATCCCCACCAAGGCCATGACGCCGAAGGTGCCGATCCTCCCGGCCGAGATCGTCGTGCAGGTGGGTGAAGCGGTGAAGCTGGGTGCGAACATGGTGCATCTGCACGCGCGTGACCTGCAGGATGGCAAGCCGACCTACCGGAAGGAGGTCTACGCCGAAATCGTCACCGGAGTCCGGGCGCGACACCCCGAGCTGGTCATTTGTCTCTCGACAAGTGGCCGCGACTTTCCGGGGTTCAAGGAACGCTCCGAGTGTCTCGACCTCACGGGGGACCTGAAGCCCGACATGGGGAGCCTGACGTTGAGTTCGCTCAACTTCAATACCCAGGCGAGCATGAATGCGCCTGACATGATCAAGTCACTCGCGAAGAAGATGCAGGACAACGGGATCAAGCCGGAGCTCGAGGTCTTCGACCTGGGGATGATCAACTACGCGCACTACCTGATCACCAAGGGGTTGATCACGCCACCGTACTATTTCAACCTGATCCTGGGGAACATCGCTTGCGCCCAGGCCAACCTGCTGAGCCTCGGACTGATGATCAAGGAGTTGCCGCCGGAGTCGATCTGGTCGGTGGGCGGCATCGGCGACCATCAGCTGAAGATGAATGCCATCGGGATCGTGGACGGCGGCGGCGTACGCGTCGGTCTCGAGGACAACATCTACTTCGACGCGGACCGGGCCCAGCTGGCATCCAACAGTGACCTCGTGAAGCGGATCGTCGATATCGCCACGGCAGTGGGGCGCACGCCCTGGTCCCACCGGGAGGCAAGGGCGTTGCTGGGGATGGCTTAGCGTGAGCGCCTCACGGAGCCTCGCTACCCGGGTGCGTCAGGCATGGGGCAGAGTTCGGAACCAGAGCCTGCGCGTAACGCTGCGCTATTATCTCCGGCGGATGGAGATTCGCGTCATTCCATTCTACTACGTGAAGGAGCTCCTGCCGCGTGACATCCCGAGGGATCTCACCGCCTTGCCCGAGGGATTCGACTTCGAGGTGTTTGGCGAAAGGGAGATCGCGATCATCACCGGCTTTCCCGAACAGGACGCGCCTTTCATCGGCGCACACCTGCGCGAGAGCCTCAAGCATGGTCACACCTGCCTGGGCGTCAAGCGCCAGGGCGAGATCGTCGCCTTCACCTGGTTCGCCCTCGACGCGACCCACAGCAAGCTTCATCCGGTTGCGATGCAGCCGAACGAGGCCTACCTGTATAACATGTATGTCTTGCCGGAAGTCCGAGGTCACAACCTCGCGCCGATCCTGCGATTCAAGAGCTACGAGATCCTGCGGACGATGGGCCGTGACACCTTTTACAGCATCACCCTGACTTCCAACCAGGCGTCGTGGCGGTTCAAGCAGAAACTCAACGCGCAGCGCGTATTCCTCGGGTTGTACGTTGACTTCCTCGGAAGGTTCGATGGCCGCTGGATCCTGCGGAGATTCTGAGGCAGCGCTCAGCGACCCGTTCCGGATGCAGGAGTAAGCGCTTTTCCCTTGCGTTCTGCGCATTCCCGCCGAGTATTCGCGAATGCTCGCAGCGCCGGTTGTTTGCCCTGAGATCGCGGGTTGACTTACCCTCCCGTATCACCGCTGGTGCTGCGCCAGAAGTGGCGCTCCCTCGGCGATCTCCTGGCAGGAATCCGCGAAGTGCACCGAGCGGAGCGGGTCGGGGTGATTCGCGCACTGCGCGAATACCTGCGGATCCGTCGGGCGATCCGTGCCACGCCACGCGAGTACTTCCGTTACCGCCTATGGGACACTGCGGCGCCGCTCGCCGATCGGCTGAGCTTCATCACCTGGGCCGATCGCCGTCCGCTCGAGGCATATCTCAACCCGAATGCCGACGCAGTGCGGGTGCGGTCCAAGATTCAGGGCGACGACCTCTTCCGTCAGCACGGCTTGCCGATCCCGGCTCGGCTCGGTGTCTGGTGCCCCGAGGGTACTCACTCCGATGCCGCGGATGCGATCCGAACGCGTGATCAGCTGATGTCGCTGCTCAATCGCACATCAGGGGGAGTGGTCTTCAAGCGCGATTTCGGTGGCAGCGGCGAGTTCGTGCTGGTGTTCACTGCGGCTGACATGAACGGACTCCGGCACGCCTCGGGGGCGCACTGGTCGATCGACCGTTTGCTTGAAAGCACCTCCGCTGTAGAGCCATGGCTGGTGCAGTCGCGGGTGACGGCACATCCCGAACTCGCAGCACTCGCCGGCTGCGATTATGCCGCCACGCTACGGCTGGTGACCTGCCGACGGTCGAGCGGCAGAGTGTTCCTGCTGCCGGCCACCCTCAAGTTGCCCTCTACGGCATCGGGGTGCGACAATTTCGGTGCTGGCAACGTGGCCGTCGCCGTAAGCTATGACGGCGTCCTGGGTCGGGGTGCCCTCGGGNNGATCGACCGTCATCCCGTTACCGGTGCACTGTTTGAGGGAGTGACCGTGCCACATTGGGCGGCGGCGGTTGAAATCGTTCGTCGCGGCCAAGCCCTGGTCCCCACGCTGCGATCACTGGGCTGGGACGTCGCGATCACCCCCGGCGGATCGGTGATTCTTGAGACGAATGCGTGGTGGGGAGTGGACGTGATCCAGCAACCGGGATTGCGCGGACTGGTGCGTGGCGAATTCATCGAGTTTATCGAGGAGCTCGGCGCGGCGCATATTATCCGCCGGGGGCGAAGAGTGAAGCCGCATGGTTCCGCGCGGACAGGTTGACGACGTCGCCGTAACCGCGCTCCTCGAGAAACTCCCGGAATTCCCCCTGCACGAGCCCCTGTCGCCACGGCGCCTGAATGGTGCGCTCCCCCCAGCACGGATTCACTTCGATCACCACCGGGCCCGTGTCCGTGATGGCCACGTCGTATGCGAGCGAGGCGAGTTCCGGAAAGCAGTCTGCGATCCGGTGCGCCATGACGCGGGCCGCGGGCCAGTGCGGGATCACAGTTCCCGTGATCGCTGTACCCGTGAGGGGGTGGCGATCGACTCGCTCGAGGCCGAACCAGCGTCGCGCCGGCCCGATCCTGCCCTCGACGGGATCAACCGGCGCGGCGAGCTGGCCCACACCGTGGGAAAAGTGATCGACCCCGGAGAGACCGATCGGGATTTTCCAGACCGATGGCGCCATGTGCACGGTGCCGTCGAGCATGCGAAATGTCGTCAGGCGCAGCGTGCCGAGCGTCTCGCCGGCGATGCGGGCGAGTTGCGGATGCTGCGGGATTCGCTGCTCCACCTTCCAGAGCCCCTCCGTGGCTAGCACGGCCCGGAACCGATTCACCGTCCAGCGGGTGCCGTCGAGCGCCTCGAGTCCGTTGGGAGTCGCCCGCCGAAAGACGTATACCGAACGCCCGGATCCTCCGTCGTCCGGCTTGATGACGATGCCGTCAGCTGGGGCATCGGCGAGGAGCAGGCGCACTCCGTCATCGCCGTGTCGGAATATGAACCGATCGGTGCTCGGTGCGATGCCGTTCCGGAGGGTAAGGAGGCAAAGGACCCGGCCGACGGAGATGCCGGCGTCTTCGAGCACCGCGGTGGTCCAGGCCTTGTTGCGGATCCGCAAGTTGGGCTCGCGCGGGTTCATCCGGTATTCAATCGCGCGGCGCTCGATGTTGCTCATCATCGTCATCCGCTCGGCGAGTGGGCGGGTCGTGTCCCAGAGTCCGTAGCCCATCAACTCGGCGCGGTCCATGCCTATGGCATCGCGGAATCGTCGGAATTCGCGCCGTTGAATGCGCAGCGGAATACCGTGGTTCCACCGGATAATGGCGGCACTGGAGAGAAGGCGTCTGAGGCCCCGAATCATCCGGGAGTATGTACCTCGTGCCCACCGCTGCCGCAAGCGTCCGCGGCAGACTGTTAGTGGCAAGAGCGTTCGCGGAATTCGCCGTCAAGTCAGCACGATTCAGTCATTCATCAACGAAAGACGGACTATCCTCCAGAGCTGGGGGATGATACCGGCGCGGCCACCCGCGCCCACGCCTCGTCCGCAGCAAGCGCGGGTGAGCTGGTCGTTGTTGACGCGTTTGCCAGACGCTCCAGGAATGCTCTGAGTTGCATGCCCGAACGGCCGACTACGTGGTCAAGTCCAGCCTCGCGCAAAATGCGCGTGCCCCAACGCGAATGCCAATCAGACGATCGCTTGACAATTACCGCGTCGTCGACCTCATCGAATTGATCTGCCGTGATGTCCACGATGAAACCATCCACCTGAAGCCAAGCGTGGATTTCGATGCCATCGTCGGTAACCCGCTTACCGAATACATATTCCAAAGACCGACCGGGACTCCCGGCCAATCGTGTTGCGAGCATGTCGACGGCATCGCCACAACTGCCCCGAGGGAAGTGCCGGAGCGAGATCGGTCTTGCCTCCGGTGGTACCGATATGATCTGGGTTCGGAGCGATTCCGCGACACTCCGAATGGTTTGCTCTTGGTCGGATTGCGTCAATGTTGCCTCCGGCGGTCCAGCTGACGATTCTGCGCCTCTGCTGCGACGCGTGCGGGGTGACCGCGCAACCTTGTTACATCAATGATACCTGCGCAGCTACCCCGCACACCTCGGCAGACCTCGCGTTGCCTTGATCGGCATCCGATGGGCTTGGTGCCAACGCGCGTTTAGAGTTCCGGGCATCGCCTTCCTCGGTCTCGAGTTTTCAGCGCGGATTCGGCGGCGGTGTCGCTCATGGGACCTTGGCAGCCCGCCCACGGCGGGCGCCCGCGACGGAATCGACCAGCCGCCGGGCCCGCGTAGTCAATTCGTCCCAACGGCCGTTTCGCACCAGCACTGGATCCAGCAACGCGGCAGCCATGCTGACCGCCGCCGCTCCGGCATCAATCCATTCCGCGGCGTTCTCCAGCGTCATGCCGCCGGACGGCACCAGTCGCAGGAACGGCAATGGCGCCAGGATGTTGCGAAAGAATTCCGGACCTACCGAACACGCCGGGTAGACCTTCACTAGCGAGGCGCCCAGACGCCAGGCTCGCAGGATTTCGGACGGCGAGAGCGCGCCTGGAATACAGACCACCTCGTGCTCCACGCAATAGCGGATCACGTCGGGTTCGAGTGTCGGACTCACCACGAAGCGTGCCCCGGCGTCGATCACCTCGCGCGCGGCTGCTTCGTCGAGCACGGTACCCGCACCGATCAGGCATCCCGGGATGTCGGCGGCAACCAGCTCCCGGACCGCGTCGATCGCGCCGGGCGTGGTTAGCGTGACCTCGAACGCGCCGATGCCGCCCGCAACCACCGCTTCCGCGGCGCGACGGAGCGATCCGGCTTCGTTTCGCCGCACCACGGCAATGACGCCGCTCTTGAGCAGGTGAGCGAGGTCGGGAGAGATCGCGGCAGCATCCCGGGATATCATAGTGGATGCAGTGGTCATGCTGGTCTCCTGTCGATTCAGTGTTCTGTCCGGGCAGCAAGCCGATGAGTCATCACTTGCAACAAGCGTCAACGATAGGGCCGCTGGCAGCTAGCGCAAGAGAAAACCGAGCATCCGCTCGAACAGCTTCCCGTACGGCGGCCGCATCAAGCCGACGGCATTGATTCGCGACTGGATGAACACCGATTTGGCGTGACTGAAGGTCCGGAACCCTTCGAACCCGTGATAGGCTCCCATGCCGCTCGCGCCGATGCCGCCGAAGGGGAGGTTCTCCTGTGCGATGTGCATCAGCGTATCGTTGATCGTCACGCCGCCGGATGTCGTGCGCGCCAGCATGGCGCGGCGCCCGGGACCATCGCTGCCGAATAGGTACAGTGACAATGGGCGCGGACGGGCATTCACGAAGTTGATCGCGTCATCCAGGCTGTGGTACGGCACGATCGGCAGCACCGGACCGAAAATCTCCTCCTGCATCACCTTCATGTCGTCGGTGACGCCGGCGATCAGCACCGGCGAAAGAATTCGGCCATCGGCTGCTGCGGGCGCGAGCTCCACGATGCGCGCTCCCTTCGCGCGAGCGTCGTCGATCAGTCCGGTGAGCCGAGCGTAGTGTGCCGCGTTGATGATCGAGGTGTAGTCCGGATTGCCGGCGATCGTCGGGTAGAGGCGGTGCACAGCGGCGGTCATCTGCGCGATGAAGGGCTCGACGGCCTCCTCCGGCACCAGTGCGTAGTCCGGGGCGATGCAAGTCTGGCCGGCGTTGAACAGCTTGCCATTCGCGATGCTTCCCGCCGCACGGCCGAGCGGGAATCCGCGCTCGACGATCGCCGGCGACTTGCCACCGAGTTCGAGTGTGACCGGCACGAGGTGCTCGCTCGCCGCCTGCATCACCTTCCGACCCACGGGCGTGCTGCCGGTGAAGAAGAGGTGATCGAACGGCAACCGGGCGAACTCCGCGCCGATTGCAGCACCGCCCGTCACGACGGCGACCTGGTCGATAGGGAATGCTTCGCCGAGCAGCCCCGCGAGCAGCGTCGATGTGGCGGGCGTGAACTCCGACGGCTTGAGCATCACCCGGTTACCGGCGGCGATTGCTGCGGCCATTGGCGGGAACGCGAGAAAGATTGGATAGTTCCACGGCGAGATGATGCCCACCACGCCCAATGGCTGATGGATCACTTGCGCCCGCCCCGGTCGGAAGTACCACGCGACGCTGCGGCGTTCCGGGCGCATCCATTTGCCGATGTGACGCTGCAGGTGATCGATACCAGCAACCGTGGGGAAAAGGTCGCCGAACCGCGTCTCTGCGTGCGAACGGTGGCCAAAGTCCGCGCTGATCGCGGTCGCAATGTCTCGCTGATTGTCGAGCAGCAGCCGTTTCAACCCGTCGAGATGCCCACGGCGTGTGGCAAGATCGGGCGCGCCGTCACGGACGAAGGCCCCGCGTTGCTGGTCGAGTACCTGGCTGGGCGATGCCGGCATGGCGCCTCGGGGATGACACTGGACCGACCGGCGAAGCGAATAAATAGCCACGGATGCCGGCCGTTGGATCGGTGCATCACTACCGTGCGGACCTGCTGCGGTGCCCCAACGTGATCGGGGCGTCCGCAGGACGATGCCCGGTCGCCCGAACAATCCGAACACGTTGTCGCTCAATGACTTGGAATGATGCTCGCTGGGTGGCACCACCGTTGCACTGGGACAACTGCAGCCAGGTGCCGCACCGCCCGGCGTCGTTAGTTGGCAATCGTCGTCAGGGAGAAGCGATGTCCCGCAATCGGAACGGGTTCACCATCATTGAGTTACTGGTCGTGATCCTGATCATCGGCATTCTCACCGGCATCGCTCTTCCAAAGCTCGGGGCATCACGGGACAAGGCCAAGCTCGCCGCCGTGCTCTCGGATGTGCGCGACGCTGAAACCGCCGAGGAAGCGTACTATGCGGACAACGGCGGATATGCGACGTTTCCCCAGTTGCAGGCGGCGACCAACTTCGCCGTCTCGCCCGGGACGACCATGACGATAACACCGGGGACGGATGGGTACACGGTTGATGCCAGTAATGGCAGTATTACTACCGGTCCCACCAGCTGCACCGTCGCCGTCGGCTCGGGCGTATCGGCGACAGTCGACAGCAAGATCACCTGCCCCTGAACGATGCGGGGTCGGTGCCGCCTCCTCAATCAATCCGGTAGCGCGGCGGCCGAGGTGCTTGGGCCCGTCCGCAGCAAGCGCGAGTAAGGCGGCGCGTCAAGGTGCGCCCGGACGTCGCCACATCTCTAGTGAGGTCGTGCCGGGCGATACCCCGACCCGCGCAGCACCGTCCCCGGCAGCGCGTTGGTCATCACGCCGTCGGCGATCACCGGCACGCCGTTCACCAGCACATTCTGCATCCCGATCGCCAGCTGGTTCGGGTTCGCGAACGTCGCAACGTCGCGAATGGAGTCTCCCCCCACGTAGCCTGACGTCAGCCTAGAATCGCTTCACATTATTACCGGTGTTGACACGCTCGGTGAACCCACCCGGTCCCCCAGCAGGCACAACCCGGGGCTGGACTCGCCGCTTGCTCCCGGCGCGGGGACATTGCATACTCGACGTGCCGCGATTGAAATTTCTATCGGGAGCCAAGGGTGAAGAAACTACAGGTTCAAGGGCTTCATCACATTACCATTGTTGGTTCGACCAAGCAAAGTGCCGTGGAATTCTGGCAGGGATTGTTGGGAATGCCGTTCGTTCTTGAGCAACCCAATCTCGGTAAACCCGACGAAAACCACCTCTATTTTGATCCAGGCGATGGACGTTTGCTCACGGTGTTTACCAACGAGTCCAGAGAAGATGCCGGGCGACCGGCCCCTCGAGAGGTCGGATGCGTGGAACACCTGGCGTTCAGCGTCTCGAGGGCCAATTTCGCGGGAGTTCCGGCTCGGTTACGCGAGCGTGGCATTGAGTTTCTGCAACGCGATCGGGGATTCATGGATTCGATCTATTTTCAGGATCCCAATGGACTGAAGATCGAAGTCGCCTCTTACAAGTTCGAAACCCCCGAGGGTTTTCGAGCTGTTGATGTGCTGATGAAAGCCCATCTGTTGCGGGTTGAGCGTGGCGACCATCACATCGCCGAGGAGCACCTCGCGGATGCCATCAAGTTGTTGATGCAAACTCGGGACCGTTTACCGCATTAGACAAACGCATGCATCGTCCAATAATTCCGGGTTCTTTCCGGGATACAGATAGTGACATCGAGCCGCAGTACAGGTCGGCGAGCCGGGATGGCTCGGCTCCTGTGGCTTCGCACGCCGGGGAGCGATTCGGGGCCGCGTCCGATCAAGCCCCTCCTTGCGCGCGCAGGATTTCGAGGCCATCCTAACGCCTCTCGGTTGAGCCACGTATGGCGACTGCCTTGGGGCCCCATTTCTCGCGTATGTCCACCTCGAACTGGAGTTCGCTGATGCGTTACCGTTCCGCCACGGCCAGGTCTCTGGCGTTCGTGCTCCTGGCACTTCTACTACCGATGGGCGCCGCCGTTGCGCAGGCCGGACGCCCGGCTTTGCCTCCCAACTTGACGGCGGTACGGGCAGCACTGGATAAGTACCGCGATCCCATTGTGGCAGTCCGCGACGGCTATTTCTCGACAGTCGGATGCGTAGACTATCCGGAGGGCGGCGGTGGAATGGGCTTGATGGCGTACAAGCCCGGTGGCATGGGCGTGCACTTCCTCAACCCCGCGTTCATCGGCCCGAAGCTCGACTCGCTGAAGCCACAGGTGTTGATCTATGAGCCCGTCGGAAACCAACTGCGCCTCGTCGCGGCGGAGTGGTTCGTCCCCACCGCCGTGTCGAAGGAACCGCCGACGATCTTCGGAAAACAGCTGGAAGGCCCGATGGAGGGGCACGCCCCGGTCCTGCCGGTCGACTTGCATCATTGGGACCTGCATGTGTGGCTCTGGAAGGACAACCCCAATGGGCTGATGCACTCGACCAATTCCACGGTCAAGTGCCCGGACGGTCCCTACACGTTCCACGAAAAAGCGACGAAGATGGTGAAGCAATAGCGAATCGCACCGAGATGGCCGCGGTGAGGGCTCGCCGCGGCCAACCGCAGCAAGCGCGATTTAGGCCGCCGGTCAGTTCCGCGGACGGCGAAGTGCCTTGCGCGGGCGCCCGCCCTTCAGCCCATTGAGTCTCGAGGCCTGCA
>PKVB01000189.1 GCA_003131365.1 Gemmatimonadota bacterium
GGCCAGGGCGCCGCGATCGTCTTCTTCGCATACATCGGATTCGATGCGATATCCACGGCGGCGGAAGAGACCAGGAACCCGCAACGCAACCTTCCGATCGGGATTCTCGGCGGCCTGGCGATCTGCACGGTGATTTACATCATCGTCGGTGTGGTGCTAACGGGAATGGTGCCATCCAGCGCCCTCGGTTCGGCGGCGGACCCGCTGGCGTATGCGCTCAAGGCAACCGGGTTGACGAGCATCGCCAGGATTGTCTCGCTGGGAGCCGTCTTCTCGCTGTCGGCGGTCCTGCTTGTGTTCCAGTACGGCCAGCCGCGGATCTTCTTCGCGATGGCCCGGGACGGGCTGTTGCCGCAGTGGGCGGCGAAGGTTCACCCGAAGCGCCGCATTCCCCACATCACCACGCTGGTGACCGGCCTGTTCGTGGCGACCTGGGCACTCATCGGCGATGCAGGCGAGACCTACGACCTGACGAACATCGGAACCCTCTTCGCATTCGTGCTGGTATGCGTCGGCGTGATGGTTCTCAGGCGCAAGGAACCGGATCGGCCGCGCCCGTTCCGCGTCCCGTTCGTGAACGCCGTCGGCGTAATCGGCGCAGCGCTCTGCCTGTACCTGATGAAGGATCTGCCCGGCGTGACGTGGATCCGATTCGTCGTCTGGCTGGCGATCGGCGGCGTGCTCTACGCGTTGTACGGCTACCGGCACTCCGTGCTGCGCACGGGGCGGGAAGTCATGACTGAGAGCCTGGAGTAAGAAAGACGAGAGACGAGAGACGAGNNTCTCGTCTCTCGTCTCTCGTCTATCTTTGTCCGATGCGCCTCCTGCTGGTCGAAGACGACGCCGAACTCGCCGAAGTGGTCACGGTCGGTCTCCGCGAACATGGCTATCAGGTGAGCTGCGCCGCCACCCTGGCCGACGCCCGCCATCGCGCTTGCGATGCCGACTTCAGTGTCATACTGCTCGACGTGATGCTGCCGGGGGGGTCTGGCTTCGACCTCTGCCGCGAGCTGCGCGCCCGCGGCGTGGCGACGCCGATTCTGATGCTCACGGCGCGTGATGCGGTCGATGACCGGGTCACCGGACTGGATGTTGGTGCGGACGACTATCTGACCAAGCCGTTCGCATTTCGCGAGCTGCTGGCCCGCGTCCGGGCACTCTCGCGCCGACCGCGGGAGATGGAGCCCGAGACCATCGAGATCGCGGACCTCAAGGTCGACCTTGCGCGGCGCCGCGTCTCACGTGGTGGACGCGACATCGAGCTGACCGCCAAGGAATTCGCGCTGCTGGCCTGCTTTGTCGAGCATCGCGGCCAGGTGATCGACCGCCCGCTGATCACCGCGCATGTGTGGGACGAAAACCACGACCCCTTCACGAACGTGCTGGAGGTGCTGGTGCGGCGCCTGCGCCGGAAGATCGACGACGACTTCCCGGTCAAGTTGATCCAGACAGTGCGCGGCTCCGGATATCGCTTTGGCGATTGATGCGAGCTCGTCGCGGCAGGGGCTTCAGCGGCTCGTACGGCTGCGGCTGCGCCTCACGATCTGGTACGTCGCGACCTTCGGGCTCATCATCCTCCTCCTCGGCGCGGTGTTGTTCGCGGTCATCAGCTACCAGTTGTCGCAACAGCTCGATGATTCGCTCAAGAGCGCTACACTGGAGCTGGTGCGGGCCGCTCGCATCAGAGAGATGGAAGCGGCGGGGGCGCGCGGGCGTGTCATCGATGCGGTCGACGAGCTGAACATCCCCGATCGCATTCTTTACCTCCTCAACATCGACGGAACTCCGATAAAGCCGGCGAGGGTGGACACCTGGATTCGCCAGGCCGCCAAAGACGCGGGGAGAGTCGGTCAGATCACGGTTCAGCGCGACAGACCGGAGGACCGGACGCTCCGGCTTCACGCACTGCGGTTCAAGCTCGCTTCTGGCAGCCAGCTCGTTGCGGTAGCCGTGGCCGACCGAGTTGAGCTGGAAGACAAATACGCGGATCTCATCACCGCGTTCGTGCTGATCGCGTTCGCCGCCCTGTTTCTCGTTGCCGCGGGCGGCTTCTTTCTGGTTCGGAAATCGACGGCGCCGATCGAGCGGTCGATTGAATACATGCGTCGTTTCATGGCCGACGCGGCGCACGAGCTGAGGACGCCAATCACGATCCTTAGGACGCGGGCCGAAGTCGCGCTACAGCAGCCACGGGAAGCGGCGAATTACGTTTCGGCGCTTCGCGCCGTCGAAGCCGAAGCGCGCCGCCTGGGAGGAATCGTGGACAGTCTGCTCGTTCTCGCGCGCGCGGATGCGGGCGAGCAACAGATCGACACGGCACGGATCTTCCTTGACGACATTGCCGTCGATGCCGCCGGCGCGGCGCAAATCGTGGCCCGTCAAAAAAACGTCGAAGTCACGGTCGACCAGTTCGAGGAAGCGCCGATTCAGGGCGATCCCACTCTCGTTCGCCAGTTGATCATGATCGTGCTCGACAACGCGGTGAAGTTCACGGACGCGGGGGGGCAGGTACATGTTCGAGTGTCGATGCGTGAGGGCGTGCCCACGTTTTCGGTGGAGGACACCGGGATCGGCATCAAGCAGGAGGAGTTGTCACGGGTTTTACAGAGATTTTTCCGCGGAGAGACGGCGCGCAGCCGAACCGATGGGGCTGGCCTTGGCCTTTCGATCGCGAGCTGGATCGCGCGCGAGCACGGCGCCGATATCTCACTCAGCTCGGAACCGGGCGAGGGGACGAACGTCGTCGTGACGTTCCCGCGCGTCGCGACCGCGGTGTAATCGTAGCGACAGGTGAAACGCGTAGTCTTCGCAGTGATCAATCGCAACACACCTCTGCGACGAGGGTCGTGCAGACACTGAAGCTTCGACGAATCTCGCGTTATCGATGGCCGCTCGTGATTACAGCAACACTCGTAATGACGGCGGTTTTTTCGTTGACCCCCGTGGTGGATGTCGCCCATCCTGAGGCGTCGGTGACCGCGAGTCTTCACACACCGTTCGCGTACGACGTGGTAGCGCCATTTTCCAACGTCCTCGATGCGCTCTCGCTTCTCTCCCCCGCGCAGTATGCCGCGACGTTCGCGCTTTGCGCGATTTCCTTTCTTGGCTTCTGGATTTATCGCCGTGCGCGTTCGCGCCGCGGCTTCAGCGCCAAGAGCCTCGTGAGAGCGGTGCTCGTCTTTACGGGCGGAACGGTGGCGGTCGTCGGCATCGGTCTCATTGCCGCGAGACCGATGGCATCGCTGGTGCTTGCCAATCGTGATCTCATCGCGGTCGACTTTCACAGTCACACCGAGGCATCGCACGATGGGCGATCAGGATTCGACGCCGAGAGAAATCGGGAGTGGCACTCAAGCTCGGGCTTCGACGCCGCTTACATAACGGATCACAGGACATTCGAAGGAGTTTTGAGCGGCGCAGCCCACAACCCGGCCCGATCCGGCGACGCCATGGTGCTGCTCCCGGGAGTGGAGCTTCGAGACGGCGACGAGCATCCGATTCTGATCGGCGTGGATCCGAAACGCATGCAAATCACGTCTCCCGACTGGCAGGGCACGGCGGTGGAAGCCGATCGCGGGCCGGCACCGCCGATGCTGCTGCTCACGATGCCCGGCAACATCCTCCGGATTCCTTTGAATGAGATCAATGGCGCTGTCCGCCTGGCCGGCGTCGAAGCAGTGGATGGATCGCCTCGAGGGATGGCGCAATCCGGGCGCGACCGGGGGGCCATAATGGCGCTCGCTGGAAAACTCCATCTCGCGCTCGTGGCCGGGTCGGACAATCACGGGTGGGGAAGGACCGCACCCGCCTGGAGCGTGCTGCGCATTCCCGGCTGGCGCGACATGACGCCGGCGGATCTGGACATCGCCATCCGCAGCACGATCGTTGCGCGAGGCCCGCTGGCGATACAAGTGATCGCTCGAAGAACGGCCCCCGTGCCCCAAAACAGAGTTGAAACAGCGGTCGGCGGAGTCGTGATCGCGGTAGTGATGATGCGGACGATGAACATTCCGGACCGTCTATCGTGGATTGCCTGGAGCTGGGGTCTCTGCGTTTTGTCGCTCGCCAATGCCCGCAGGAACAGGTACAGGCTGCGCTCCCGAGCCAGGAAGAGAACGGACAGGAAGTTGAGGCCCGTCGTCGACGCTGCCGCGTAGTGATGGAGCTTTCAGCAAGTTGACGTCGACTCCCCCACGCAAGCCTGCCACGACCCACCGCGTACGCGACTGGTTAGGAAAGCTGATCACGTTCTGGACATTGATCGCGGTGGTGTCCGCGATCGCAATCAGCGTGTTCGCGGACCTGGGCGAAGACGTCGCGGAGAAATCGACGACACCCTTTGACAATGCGGTGCGCGCGTGGATGATCTCGCACCAGAATCCCGTCGCCTACAACACCGCCTACGTATTGACGTGGATCGGCTCACCGGCCGTGATGGTGGTGCTCGCAATTGGAGCGGGCGTGTGGTTCTACATGCGCCGGGGGCGTAGCAAGGCAGGCGTGGTGATTGCCGCTCCGGCGGTCGGAGGTCTGCTGTCCGGCGTCGTCAAGGTTGCCTTCGGTCGCGTGAGACCCGCGGGCGCCGCCCTCCTCAACGAACGGACCTACTCCTTCCCGAGCGGACATGCCACGACTTCGGCGGCGGTGGTCGTGACTCTCTGCTACGTGATGGCGCGCGAGGGTATGATCTCGTGGAGGATGGCAATTGCGATTGGCGGGGGCGTTCCACTTGTCGTCGGACTCACTCGCCTGTATCTCGACGTCCACTGGACCACGGACGTTATCGGCGGCTGGACCGTCGGGCTCTTCGTCGCGGCGATGAGCGCGGCTCTCTATGAGTATCTGCGGAGAAGTGCTCCACCCGGCGTGAGCAGTGTTGGCGCCACCGGAGAGAACTGACCGGCACCGCCGCCAGGTCAGTGCTTGAGCGCAGTCTCGACGCGCTTCAGCAGCTGCGCGCGCGCCGCTCGATCGAACAGACGACCGTTCGCAATCACAGCCGAGATGCGGCGCGTATTGCGGATGTCGGTGAGAGGGTCCGCATCGAGCAGAACGAGATCCGCGACTTTCCCCTGAGCGACAGTTCCGAGCGAGTCGAGGGCGCCGAGGAATTCCGCTGGATTGTAGGTCGCGGCGCGAAGTGCTTCCAGGGGCGTGAGCCCGGAACGCACCAGCAGCTCGAGCTCCTCATGGAGGCTGAACCCGGGATAGACGAAGGCCTGCGGCATGTCGGTGCCCGCCAGCAGCTTGACGCCCGCGTCCTTCAAGTCACGCGTGCGATCGAAGCTGAAGTAGCTCCGTACGACCATTGAATCGGCCGGCGTCACGCGTGCCGATTTGTGCAGCCATCCTCCCTGCACCAGCCCGGGAACGTATTTCGACCACCCGGGATGGGTGCTCGCGCTGTCGAACGCGTGCGCGTATGGCTGATAAACGACAAGCGTAGGAGTGACCCAGGTATGGTTGCGCGCAAGCGTCGCGATGACTGACTTGCAGCGGGCCGGATCGTAGAATGTTCGGATGAGGCGCGCCTGAGCCCTGATCATGTCGAGCTGATCGGGCTCTGAGTCAGTCGTGTCGCCGAATCGCGCGCGCAAAAGGCTGTCGCGGGACGTGCAGGCGCGCATCAGGTCATCCTCGTGCTCGATGCTCCGCTCTCCCGCATCCGACGCTTCTATCACGCTCACCGAGTACGGAACGTGTCCCGCGAACGGCACCCCAAGCCTTTTCGCCTCGCGTGCAATTCCGAAGTAGGCCGCTCGTGGGACCCACGAATAAGTCTTGATGAAGTCGGCGCGACGAGAGCCATCCTTCCTTCGCGCGAGAGTGTCTACAGCTCTGACTCCGTCTTCTTCCGTGACGACGTGGGCGACGAAGCGCGCCTTATTGACTGCACCGTCCACTCGCGCGCCGGCGACCAGGCGAGGTCCGATCTCCCGACCCGCGGCGATGTCCGACCTCCACCGGAGCGTCGTGTCGATGTACCAGCCCATGTCGCGCGCGCCGGTCACGCCATTCGCGATCATGAGCGGCCCGGCAAACTCGGAGAACACCCAGACGAAGCCGTGAACGTGCATGTCCCAGAGGCCGGGGATCAGAAACTTTCCTCGACCATCGACTACCGTGGCGCCGGAGGGAATCTTCGCTGACGCCGCGGGACCGGCGTAGGTGATTCGATTGCCCGTCACCAGAACCGTGTTATCCGGACGCGTCGCCCCACTGGCGACGTCGATCACCGAAACGTGGGTGATTGCGATTGTGTTCTGTGCGGTGCCGCCGGCGCAAGCCGCGGCCGCGAGCAGCGCAATCGCGGTCCCCCAGCGTACTACCTGGCCGTGCGCTTTACTCGCCAGGTTCCTGTCTGCGGTGCGGCTGTTTGTGAGCCACGCGTGACGAACGTTCCGTCGATCGTGTCCCCGTTGACCCGGCCCGTGAACGTGGTCAAGACGGAGCAGTCGCACTGGGGATCCCGATAGGCATCCAGCACGCCGCTCACGGTGTCGCCGCTCACGCGCACCAGTTTGATCGTGAGCACCTGCGAGCCGCCCGCCGGGTTCTGCATTGACGTGCCCGCGGTCGTCGAGGCGCTGTACGGCATCAGCGCTTTGCCGTAACCGCGCGGGATCATCACGACGTCTCCGTTCGCGGCGTCGCCCGCGGGCGACAGGTTGAACACGATGCTCCCGCTCCTGCCAGTCACGGGACTGTTGTACTCGCCCGTCCACTTCCCCGCCAGCGATGCGCGATCGCCCGAGTCGCCGGTGACGGTGATCGGCGTCGGCTTTGACGCGCACGCCAACGCGACCGTTGCGAGCGCTGCAAGGCAAGTTTGAGTGATCTTCACGGACCCTCCTCAGGTTGAAAGCGTTCGATAGAAGGGTGGGTAGCAGTAGTGTGGCTCGGATCAATGTGTTGCGCTAGACCCGAGTCCGCAGCGTGCTTGGCGCCAACGTCGATCGGTTCTCCCTTATTGGCGAGCCAGCGTGCGCGCCGTATTATTCCAACGTGGCGCGTTCACTTTGGTCTCGCATTCTCGTCGGCGCGTGGGGTGTCTGGCTCACCACCGCGCTTTCCGGCGTGGCGGGGCCACACATGTCCCACGGTGCCGCCGGTCATCTCGCGCACACTCACGGACACGGTCCGCGAGCGGCTTCTTCCCACCTGACGCATGCCGTAACCGCAGGCACACCCGGGCACGCTGGTCATCACGAAGCTCAAGGCACCGACCAGTCGAGCGAAATTGCCTCAACGGGTGATTCGGATCGCGCACCGGTTGGCTTCGCTTGCCTCGAGCAGTGCTGCTGTGGTGCCCCGCTCGCAATTGTTACCCGAGCCGTCGGGCTTCGCACCGCTGCCCCAGGCGGCGTCCTCCTCCGGCGCTACGCCGAATCTGTCATCGCGCATTTTCGGTGGGCACATTCTCAACCGTTTGCCAACGGTCCTCCCCGCTCGGCGTAGCTCACAACCTCGGATGTAGCTAGAGCGTCGAGTCGCAAATGCGGCTCGGCTGAGTCCGCGTCCCTCGCGCCGGTTGACGATTTCCGACCGAGCCGGGCTCCGGTCCATGATCCTCGCGCATCCCGGATTCGATTTCACGGTCCATTGGGAGGACCTGTGTTCTTCAATTCTCTGTCTGTGCGAGCATCACTCGCCCTTGCGATGATTTTATTGCTGGTCGCGCCAAGCGTTGCTCGCGCCCAGGATACGACTAGTGCAGCTCACCGCGACACGATTCGCGTCGATTCCGCCACGCGGTTGAGAGCCGTCACTATTGTCGCAACGCCGGCGGAGCGATCGGAGCCGCTAAATGCGAGCCACATCGATGCGTCAACAATTCGGCTGACGCCGGCAATCAGTCCGTACGATCTGCTTCGTCAAACGTCCGGCGTGGAGGTGCATCAGCAGGGACAAGGTCCCGGGTTCGCGTCGGACGCGTCGCTGCGCGGGTTCAGCTCCGACCATTCCACGGATCTCGCTTTGTGGGTGGACGGGGTGCCGATCAATGAGGCGATGAACGGCCACGCCGAAGGATACAACGACTGGGCGGTTCTCTTCCCCGGTGGGATTCATGACATCGATGTCCTCCATGGTCCGACCAGCGCGCTTTTTGGTAATTTCGCGCTCGCTGGCGTGGTGAATGTTCGCACGCTGGAGCGAATGAGAGGAACAGAAATCACGGCAAGCGGCGGGTCATTCGGCCGGGCCGACGTGATGGGTTTGACCGGGTTCGACCATGGCGCGAATGGCGGCGTTCTGGGAGCTCGATACGAGCGAGAAGATGGATTTCGCCCGAATGCACGGTTCAACGTCGGACAGGGTCACGCGCGAATCGTGCGCGATCTTTCTCCCGGCGTCACAGTGGACGGTGGCGCCGAAGTCTATGGCGGCAACTGGAGATCGCCCGGTTTTCTCAGCCAGGACGAATTCGACGCGCGTGAATACGACATAGTATCGAACCCGACTGACGGCGGTTACAAACGACGCGCGCAAGAGCGCGTGAGCCTGCGGGTTCTCACCAGGGACATGTTCTGGCGGACCACCGCTTACTCCACCCAGGGCCGGTGGCAGCTTTTTCTCACCATCCCCCCAGCTGGCGGCCGCTTCGAGGGCACCGGCAGCCAGACCGAAGAGGAGGATTCGCGACTCGGCTTCGGTGCGACCAGCGCGATCACCTGGGCGCTGCCCAAAGGCGAAATCACATTCGGCGGCGAGACGCGATGGGACCGCTCCCACTATCAGAATTATTTCACCACTGCCCGCGTGCGGGACTCGGTCGCGGAGCTGGTGACAGGACGTCAGATTCTCGCCGCCCCGTTCCTGCAATCGTATCTCAACCTCACGGATCGCCTCCGCCTGGACATCGGGGCGAGGTATGACTTCCTCGCCACGCATTCCATACCCGATGGTGGAAGCTCTGAAAGCGCCAGTCACGGAGTCTTCTCCCCCAAGTTCGGGGCGTTGGTTCACGTCGCGCCACCGCTGGGAGTTTATGGCAACGTGTCGCGCGGCTTTCGCTCGAGCGACGGCGTCATTGGAGACCCTACGCTCGTCCCCATCACCGCGTGGGCGTACGAGACAGGCGTCAAGATGGATTACAAGGGATCGAGCGCGTCTGCTGCGCTCTTTCGGATGGATGTGAGCAACGAGCAGACATTCAATCCCGTGACACTCGAATCGACGAGCGGTGGCGCGAGCAGACGGCAGGGTCTCGAACTGGACTGGCGAACCAGCGCGATTCACGAGATGGCTACTCTGTCCGGAGACTGGACCTTCAATGACGCGCGGTATCGAAGCATTGTCGCCGGGCCGGGCGAGGGCGGCGAGCCGCCAGTGGCGCTGAACGGGCTTCGCGTCTATAACACTTCCAAGTATCTGGGCACTGCCGCCCTCGATCTGACGATCCCCGCCTCGACGTGGCGGGTTCGCATCAGTGGGAATTGGGTGGGCGGTTATTCTCCGTTCGATCATNNCCCGGCGTCGTGTTGGGCGGTTATGGACTAGCGCACTTGAGTCTATCGTGGACGCTCGGCGCGCTCGGCGCCGACCTTGGCGTACGTAATCTCTTCGATCGTGCATATCCGGAGCTTGTCGCCGGCGACGTCGTATCGCCGGGGCAGCCTCGTACCGTCTTCATCACGTTGCGGGCTCGGAAATGATCAAGGCGCGGCTTGCCGGAGCGGACATTCACTCAGGGGGATCTAGATCCCGCCAGTAGTTTTGACTTGCCCGGCATTCACTCCGAAGTTGGCAATCCGCCATCTCTTCTGTGAGTCGGCGAAGCTGGTCTTCCGTGAGATGAGCGCAGACACTTTTTATTCGCCGAGCTATATCCTGGCGCATGCGGTCTCTCCGAGTGACGTCCCAGGCCGTCGTCGTCATTCGGAGAGTGGTGTGGGTTCGAGGGCCCGAATAGCGGCCCTCGCGCCCATTTCCCGCATCATGGTAATTTTGCGTTTGCCCTAACTGGCGCAGCCGGTCACCGCAGTGCCGGTGATCGTCGCGTCGGCTTTGGCCGAGGCGTTGCCGCGGAACGTTCCACGGGTTAGGGTGATGCCCGCCCCGCCGAGAACCGTTCCGACGAGGTTTGAATCAGTCATGGTCATGGCTTGGGCGACCCACCACGTCACGTTGCACGCCTGGCCGCCGCCGGACATGGCAACCGAGAAGCCGGTGCCGGTGAGCGCGCCGACTCCACCGGTCCCGATGCTGAAGTTCCAGACCCCGTCCGAGGGGCCGTCGAGCGTCAACACGCCCGTCACTGTNNGGGGCAAGCGTCCGGGCAGCGAGTGTGCCGGTCAATGTCGTGCAGACGTCCTCCGGCTTGGGCGCGCGCGCCGCGTACGTGTTGAGGAAGTTATTGAAAGCCGGGTTGGCGACTTCATCGCCCACGCGAAGCTGCCCCGTAATTGGGCAACCGGTCTGCGTGACCGAGCCGGTCGGTGCGGCGACGAAGGTGCCCACGTCTCCGCCAATGGTTCCGCCGGTGCAGGTCACCGCCGTCTTGGCGAGTACGAGGAAATTCGACGACGCGGCCGATAGCTCGGCGCTCGAGCGAGAGAGGAGGTGCGGTGGCGAGTTGATGGGGGCGGTGGGTTGGCTGCACGCCGAGGAAAGCAGCGCTGCCAATGTGACGAGGGCGGTTGCGGCAAATCTGGGCTGAGTGAGCGCCCTTACCAGATGTATCGGGAAATTGCGCGCGTACATTTGATGAAACTCCGTTGAGTTCTAGTGATTTTCGACGAGCCAATGGCTGAAGTGAGCCGGGCGCGGAATTTTGCACCGAGTCAATTCTCTTTGGCATTTTCAGTTGTTGGTTTTTTTCGGCGCGAAGCGAGATGGGCCGGCGATCAGGAGCCGGAAACTGGGGCGCGCTTTGACACTCACATTGCGTGATCCGTCGTGAGCGGCCGATTGTTCCTTGAATCGGCCGTAGGTCCGAGAATTTCTCGCGCGGGCGCCTGACTGAAGAGGCAATGCGTCGATTCTCCCGCGCTGCAAAAAGCAGAATCTACAGAGCAACACCATAGCAAAAAACACACCGATGACGGCGGTTGTTCTAAAAAGTTCTAAAACAATTCTCCAGCTGTTTGTCTACACGATCAATCTTGAAAATCCAACCGACTCGCCACTGCGAATCGTGCTCATAGCCGCTGTCCTCGTGATTCTTTAGAGCGTACTGGATGCCCTTCAGTCCAACGACAACCTTGACCATTACGACAGAGCGGGCGACCGGACTCGAACCGGCGACGTCCAGCTTNNTTGGGAAGCTGGCATTCTACCAACTGAATTACGCCCGCGGCAAGGACACAACTTACTGTTGACGCGGGTTGGCGAGAAGGCCCGCAGACCTCATCTCCGCAAAGCAAAGAAAAAGGCGCCTCGCGGCGCCGACCATCTCTTTCTGCCTGAGAGCCACAGGTGAGAATTGAACTCACGACC
>PKVB01000140.1 GCA_003131365.1 Gemmatimonadota bacterium
ATGTTCGATCCGTTCACGACCATCAGCACGCGATCTTCGACGCGGTAGACCAAACAGTCGTCCACGATCGTTCCATCTTCCCGGAGAATCGTCGAGTACTGCGCCTGCCCTGGCGCGAGCGCGGCGACATCGTTGGTGGTGACGTAGTTCACGAAGTCCACGGCCTGAGGGCCGCGCACGACGAACTCCCCCATGTGGCTGACGTCGAACAGACCCGCCTTCTCGCGCACCGCCTTGTGCTCGGCCGTAATGCCGGTCGGGTACTGGACCGGCATCTCGAACCCGGCGAAGGGGACGATCTTGGCGCCCAGAGCCACATGGACGTCGTAGAGGGGCGTTCGCTTGAGCGTCGTTGCTTCAACCATTGCTGGACGGCCTGCGGTGTAGGGTCTCGCCCCAATATGCGCGAAGCGCCCCTCTATTTCGAGGGGCGCCGTGACAATTTGGCAGAAAAAGCGGAAAAGCTCTGCCTAATCCATCAATTCCGCTCCGGTAATTTCTTTGACATCGCCAAAGTAGGGTGGCGTGCCCGTCACTTTCGACTTCAGAACTNNGGATCGGGCGAAGCTTGTTCACCTTCATATAGGTAGCCATCTCGGCCTCGACCATGATGAGCGCGATGCGCGGGTCGTTGGGGCCGCCGTCCCTGTCTCCGCCCTCGTCATCGAACCAGGCTTTCCACTCTTCCTTGTAGAGCTGACGGACCTTGTTCCGGTTCTTCGACACGTGCGCGAGACCCACGACCGAAACCCATTCGTGCGTCCTGTTGTTGTAGTAGGCGCAGTTGACGTGCGGGTCGAGTGCAAGCTCGTCGAGCTTGTGGGTCTCGGCGTTTGTGACGAACCAGAGGTCGGTGCCCTCGATTCGGTCCTGCGTTGCCATCGGCCGCGACAAGAGCTGACCTGTCGGCCGGCGAGTGGTGAACATCGCCGTCTCGATGCCTTCGATCAGGTCGTAGAGCTCGTCGATTTTTTTGGGGGCTGTCATGTCTTCAGGATGTGCAGAAGATATGCCGCACAACCTAACCGGTGGAAAAGAACGAGGGCGAAGCGCTGATCGCGCTCCGCCCTGCGTTCGCTTACTTCTGTCGAGCGCTCAGGCGCTAGCGGCAGGGGATGACGTTCTTGATACGGGCTACGTCAGCAAGGATCTGCGCGCTTTTCGCCGCCGGGATCACGGCCGGTGTTTTGGCCCGCACCAACGCCGCGATCACGTTCAGCGCCGGGCAAGCACCGCGGGTGCTGCGTGAATTGCCTAGCCCCGACGAGAGGGCAGAATAGATCTGGTCCCCGTGCGGCCCCGCATGTTGATAGCTCCGATGATCATCGTTGTTCCCGTGTCCATCATTACCCTGATGGTCATCGGACTCTCCTGCTCCAATCGGCAATAATCCGTTGATGGATTCCATCAGGTTGACTAACTGCTGCGCGGCGCCAAGTACGGTCACCGAGAACAAAGCTGGCGCTGACATGTTACCCGCGGCATCGACGGCCGAGCATGACACCGAAGTCCGTCCGATCGGGAATCTCGTTCCGGATATGCGAGTGCAAGAGAATGACGTTACACCAACATTGTCATGACCGAAGCTGGCGAATGACACCACGGCGCCGGCCGGACTCGTAGCGTTCACCGTGAGGCCTGAGGAGGGCAGGTCGATAGTGGGAGCCTCGACGTCCTTGACCGTCACCAGCTGCGTGGCGGAACTCGTGTTACCCGACTCGTCGATCGCGGTCCAGACGACCTCAGTGGTGCCGACAGGATAGACGCCATTGGCCGGCTGGTTGATCGAGTAATTCGGACAGTTGTCTTCCACGTACGCGTCACCGACGTTCACGAAGGCACTCGCGAGGCCGGGGTCGTTGCTAACCACGACGTTTGCGGGAAGCGTGATCTGCGGCGACTCGCGATCCGCCACGGTGACGCTCTGAGTCGCGAGCTCGGTCGTGCCGCTCGCATCTGTCGCCGCCCATGTGATGGTCGTGACACCCTTCGGATAGCTCGCGTCGAGCGCGAGTCCGTCGTTACGGTGACCAGCGACGGTCAGGCCGTCGCCGCCGCCCGAGACTGTTGGCTGCGCGAGCGCAACTGTGGCGAAGCACGCGCGCGCATCGGTCCCAACTTCGATGTTCGCCGACGCCACCAGAGTGATCGGCTTGCCGACAGGACGAATCGAGAAGCGAATCGCGTCGTTGGAGAGCGGGAAGCGCGCTTGCATTCTCTCCGGCAGGAAAGCGGCTTCGCTTCCGTCGGCGTTCTCGATGCCCTGAGTTACGAAGTGAAATTCGCCTGTAAAGTCCATCTTCGTCGTGTACATCGTGATGTCATTCGAGCCTTCAGCGAGCACGAGCTGCGCGGTCACATGTCCCGGAACCATCGGGAAAGGGTCGCGCTGTTCGGGAACGTTGTTCCACTGCACGACGAATTTGCGGTTCGGTGCGGTGCCCTGGGTCTCGAAGGAGATGTCGCCAGGTGCGGAAGGAACCAGGTCGGTCCACGCAACCGCGATGATGTTGTTGTACATGTCGTCGACGGGAATTTCCCCGCCCCAGCAGCAGCCATCCATCAGCGACTTGTCTGAGCCCAGGCGGAGGAGGCCGTTTGACGAGATCTGGATCTGGCTGTAGCTGTTGCCATAAAACGTGAAATCGAAGCCAATTGGCACATGATAGGCGACGCAGTCATCGCAATTGGGCTCCGGCGATGATGGGTCGGGCATCAGGCTGTTGATTGGGGACGGCTCCGGCTTGAACTCCACGGTCGAGATCGTGTACGTCGAGGGAGCAAGCACGTCGGGCACGGTGACGTCGCGCGAGATGTGCGGAGCACCCAGCATCTGGGTACTCGAAGCGTGGGGTCCTACTCTCTTGAGGGAGTCGGGGAGGTGGAACACGACGATCTCGATGCCGGCCAGCGCGGGATTCCGGTTGGACGCAGAGGGCGCGGTGCTGTTGTCCGAACAGGACAGGATCGTCGCCAGTCCCGCAGCGGCGGTCGAACCTCTTCTGAGAAGGCTTGAGAACCTCGAAATCGCTGTTGAACGGCCCATCGTAGACTCCCGTTGTGGGGGCTACGTATAGGACGACCACCTATCACAAGCTCAACAGCAGTTGATGGCAGCTGTAGCGGTCTAACTCACTGTCACAGAATAGCTTGGAAAAACGTATTTGTGATGCCACAGGGCACTCCCCCAAGTGCAACCGTCGCACGGTCGCCTAGAACCTCTCCCCGCCCATCAATACGGCCATGACCGCCTTCTGAATGTGGAGGCGGTTCTCGGCCTCGTCCCAGACCCTGCTCTGGGGCCCGTCGATGACCTCCGCCGTGACTTCCTCGCCCCGGTGCGCGGGCAGGCAATGGAGAAAGATCGCGTCCTCCTTTGCGCGCTTCATGATCGCTTCGTCGACGCGGAAGCCTTTGAACGCCTTCTCGCGGACGGCCTGCTCTTCCTCCTGACCCATCGAAGCCCAGACATCGGTGTTGATGACGTCCGCCTTGTCGGCTGCTTCGGCGGGATCGCGCACGATTCTCACCTTGGCCTTCGATGCCGCCCGCTGGAAAATCATCGGGTCGGGGTCGTAGCCTTCGGGGCACGCGAGCGTGAGCTCGAACCCGAGCACGAATGCGGCGTTGAGCCACGAGTTCGCCATGTTGTTGCCGTCGCCGATCCAGGCGATGCGTTTCCCCTTGTAGCCGCCAAGGTGCTGCTTGATGGTGAGGACATCGGCCAGCACCTGGCACGGGTGCACGAGGTCAGTGAGCCCGTTGATGATCGGCACGTCGGCGTAGCGCGCCAGCTCCTCGATCTCCGAGTGAGCGAAGGTCCTGATCATGATTCCGTCCACGTAGCGCGAGAGCACGCGCGCGGTATCGGCAATCGGCTCGCCGCGCCCGAGCTGCACGTCGCGAGGAGAGAGAAAAAGTGCGTGGCCGCCCAGCTGCCAGGCGCCGACCTCGAAGGAGACGCGGGTGCGGGTGGATGACTTCATGAAGATCATTGCCAGCGACTTGCCGGCAAGCGGCTTCTTTTTGTACTTCCCCGCGCGCATCAATTCAGCGATCGAGAACAGCTTGTCTATTTCTTTGGCGGAGTAGTCAGCGATCTGAAGGAAATCGCGGTGAAGGCGCTCTTTGCGGACGATTCGGGGCATGTGAGTTGCGCGTACCGGTTGTGGGAATCCCGTGCGCGGGAAATATACCATTGCCGACCTCTCTCTCTCTCCGAGACACTTGCATGATGTCACGCCCTGTTCGTGTTTTTTGCGCCACCCTGGCTGTGCTCGCGGGCACGGCCTGTCACTCCGATTCCACCGGTCCGAGCGACGGCGGATCTCCATTGCCGCCGGGCATCGGTCTCCGGCTGAATCCTTTCATCACCGCCGGCCTCGTGAGCCCCGTTTTCCTGACGCAGCCCCTCGACGACGGACGCATTTTCGTCGTCGAGCAGGGTGGGAGGATTCGCGTCATTCGAAACGGCGTGCTCCAGACGACGCCGTTTCTCGACATCTCCACGAGAGTGCTGAGTGGTGGAGAGCGAGGACTGTTGAGTGTCGCCTTTCATCCGCAGTATGCGACAAATCATTTCTTCTACGTCTATTTCACGACGCAGACCAACGGCGACATTCGGATCGAGCGATTCACGACGACGTCGAATGCCGAGGTGGCGGACCCGACAACATCCAAGCTCATCATCACGGCGCCACACTCGACCTACGCCAATCACAACGGCGGGCTCCTGACATTCGGCCCCGACGGAATGCTGTACGCAGGCCTCGGTGACGGCGGCAGCGGCGGAGACCCACTCGGCAACGGCCAGAACTTCAATTCCCTGCTTGGCTCGCTCCTCCGGCTCGACGTCGATCACGGCGATCCTTACGCGATTCCGGCGAGCAATCCGTTTGTCGGGCAGGCCAACCACAGGGGAGAGGTCTGGGCGAAGGGGTTGAGAAATCCGTGGCGCTACGCCTTCGACGCGGCCACGGCTCTCCTCTACATCGCCGACGTCGGACAGAATCTGCACGAGGAAGTGAACGTCGTCGCCGCGAACAGCGCCGGTCTCAACTACGGCTGGAACGTCTGGGAAGGCCTGAGTTGCTACAACACTGCGACTTGCTCGTCGACCGGCTTTCAGGCGCCGATTCTGGACTACGGCCACGGTCCCGCGTGCTCGATTACCGGCGGCTACGTTTATCGCGGAACCGCAATTCCGGCGATTCGCGGCCACTATTTCTATTCCGACTATTGCGCCGGGTTTCTCAGGAGCTTCAGATATGAGAACGGCGTCCCGGTAGATCAGAAGGATTGGGGCCTGACGTCGAGCGCGGTTGAGTCCTTCGGGATGGATTTTGGCGGCGAGATGTACATGATCACGGGAAACACTGTTGTGAAGATCGCGCCGGTGAGTTAGGCGCCGCGCCTATGGCGCGGTAGTAAGGCAGGAGGCTGCATGATGCTTCGAGCGTTCCTTTGCGGTCCGGTTTTCGGCGCGTGCGTTTTGACTTCGAGCGCTCGAGGTCAGGAGGCGACGACCGAGCTGAGGATCAGGCTGAACGGGATGGACGGAGCGCCCTTGAGCGGCGCGCTGGTCGCGCTCCTCAACGCCCGTGACAGCGTCGTAGCCGAAGGATTGAGCGCGGAATCGGGTGGGCGAGTTCTTCGCGCCACGCCCGGCGTCTACCGCGTTCGCGTCAGACGCATCGGATATCTGCCGTTCGTTTCAGCTCCTGTGTCGCTCCCCCGCGAGAGCGCGCTCTCGCTGAACGTCGAAAGCCAGCGCGTCGTCCTGGAGCGCATCGTCGTCAACTCGAAATCCCCGTGCGCGCGAAACGATCCAAACGCTGACGCGCTTTCGACCGTGTGGGACGAGATAGACAAGGCGCTCAGGTCGAGTCAGCTCACTACGGTAGATCTCTCGGGAATCGGGCGGGCTCGCACATACCGCAAAGAGGTCGACAAGGACGGAACAGTTATCAGCGCCGACACAACCATCTTTTCAATCACCGACCGGCGACCATTCGGCGCGATCGATCCGGTGACTCTCGCGAACAACGGTTACGTCCTCGGCGACGCGGAGGGGGGCTGGCACTATTTCGCCCCCGACGAAACGGTGTTGCTGTCGGAGCCGTTTGCCGCGACTCACTGCTTCCGGGTGGTACGTCAACGGGACCGGGCCGGGCAGATCGGTGTTTCGTTCGAACCGGTACCGCGGCGTCGAATGGCCGACATAACCGGCGTCCTTTGGGTCGATCAGGAGACGTCCGAGCTGCGTGAAGTCGTGTTCCGTTTCGTGAACGCGGGCGCGATGAGCCGGTTCGACGCCGGCGGATTCACTCACTTCCGCCGCGTGCCATCGGGGGCCTGGATCGTCGACGAGTGGGAGCTCAGCGCGCCCCGACTCTCGGTAGCGCAGCGCGGAGTCCAGGACGGGTACTCGTCGACACCGCCCCAGCAGTTCATCGCGATCGGTCGTATCGAAAATGGCGGAGGGATCTTCGCGCCCGGTGAGCTGACCGGCGAGCAGCATCGACAAGTCCGGGCGGCCACGGATACCTTGAACAGGAAGCATTGAGCGTCGCTTCGCCACATTTTACGGAGGTCCCGACCATGCGCCGCTACGAGCTTGTCTCAGGAACCGTCTTTGCCATTGTTTCTCTTGTCCAGCTCACACGCATCCTAATGGGCTGGCCAGTGCAGATCGATCTTTTTACCGTTCCGATCTGGTTTTCCGGCGTCGCGTTCCTCGGGGCGGGCGGTCTGGCGCTCTGGGCATTCCGCTTCGCGGGCTGGCATCCCGCCGCGGTCTAGATCCCGGCAAGCCACCGAGAATTCGATCAGATGATCCGTAAGCTGAAATCCGGGGAGTACCGCCTTTACTCCCGAAAGAAGAATCCGAAAACCGGGCGGCGACGGAATCTGGGCACGTTCAAGAGCCTCGCCGCGGCAAAGAAGCACGAGCGCGCCGTGCAGTTTTTTAAGCGGCGCGGTTGAAAGCCCGGCTGCTCGCTCAGGGACTATATTCCGCGCTCGTTCAAAGGATGAAATTCGGCGCGCCTGCCTCTTGATCTACCGGGCGCTCGCGGATCTGGTGCTCGTCGTGCACCTCGTGTTTGTCCTCTTCGTGGTGCTGGGAGGGGTGCTGGTGCTCAAATGGACGCGGGTGGCATGGCTTCATGTTCCGGCCGCTGTATGGGGCGTTCTGATCGAGTACTCGGGTTGGATTTGCCCGCTCACCCCACTCGAGAATTCACTCAGGGAGCGCGGCGGCGGCGCGGGCTATAGCGGCGGTTTCATCGAGCACTACATACAGCCGGTGCTCTATCCGGCTGGGCTTACGCGTGGAACGCAGATCGTGCTTGGAAGTCTCGCGCTGCTCGTCAACCTGACCGCCTACGGCGTGGTAGTCGCGAGAAGAGGCCGCTTCAGGCCGTGAGCTCTCCGCTGATCCGCGCGCCGGCTAGAGAATGTAGCGTCTGAGGTCTTCGTCGTCGGCGATCGTCTTGAGGCGGCTCTGCACCAGCTCCTGATCGACGCGCACCGCCTTCGCCCCGCTCTCGGGAAGTCCGAACAGCACGTCCTCGAGCAGCGTCGTCATCACAGTGTGAAGCCTGCGCGCTCCAATATTCTCCATCCGGTCGTTGACGTGCGCGGCAATCTTCGCAATCTCCGCGATGCCGTCCGTCGTGAACTCGAGCTTCGCGCCCTCGGCCTCGACCAGCGCCGAGTACTGCTTGGTGAGCGCATTCTCGGGCTCGGTCATAATGCGCACGAAATCCGCTTCGGTTAGGGACTGGAGCTCTACCCGGATCGGGAATCTTCCCTGCAGCTCCGGAATGAGATCGCTCGGCTTGGCGACGTGGAACGCGCCCGCTGCGATGAACAGCACGTGGTCGGTCTTCACCATCCCGTGCTTGGTCTGCACGTTGGAGCCTTCGACGATCGGGAGGAGATCCCGCTGCACTCCCTCGCGCGAGACGTCAGGTCCGCCGGCAGCGGTACCACGTTGGCCCGCAATTTTATCAATTTCGTCGAGGAAGATGATGCCCATGCTCTGCACTCTGTCGAGCGCATCAGCTGTGACGTCCTCCTTGTTGATCAACTTCTCGAGCTCCTCGCTGAGCAAGATGCGTCGCGCCTCGGAGACCTTTACAGTTCTCTTCTTTTTTCGCTTGGGCAACATGTCCTGGAGCATCTCGGACAGATTATCCATCCCCTCAGGCGCGCCCTGCGGGACCATCATGTCGAACATCACGGGCGTCTGCTGCGTGACCTCGATCTCGATCTCGCGCTCGTCGAGCTGTCCGTCGATCAGGAGCTGCTTGAGCTTCTCGCGGGTCCTCTTATAGCGCACCTCGGTGGCGTCGGTCTCGCTCGAGACAGATCCGGCGGGTGACACGACGAAAAGATGCGCTCCGCCGNNCGCTCCGCCCCCGGCGGCGGCCGTTGGATTGTGCGCGGACTGCTTGATGTCGGGCGGCGTTGGCAGCAGGAGATCGAGCAGTCGCTCCTCCACCTTTTGCTTTGCTACCTCGTTCACTTCGGTCTCGCGCTCGCCGCGCACCATGTTGATCGCGCTCTCGACCAGGTCGCGCACCATCGANNAGCCCACCTCGGTGAACTTGGATGCTTCGACCTTTACGAACGGCGCGCCGACGAGACGCGCGAGCCTGCGCGCGATCTCCGTCTTCCCGACGCCCGTTGGGCCGACGAGAATGATGTTGTTGGGCGAGATCTCATCCCGGATCGCATCCGGCGCGCGCTGGCGCCGCCACCGGTTTCTGAGCGCGATCGCCACCGCCTTCTTTGCGTCGGCCTGCCCGACGATATAGCGATCGAGCTCTTCGACGATCTGCCTCGGCGTGAGATCGGCCAGGCGCTCCAGCGCCTGCTGTGTGCGCGGCGATGACATCAGGTGGGCTCGAGGACAGTGATGTTCGCGTTCGTGTAGATGCAGATCTCGGCGGCGATCTCGAGTCCTTTTCTCACGATATCACGCGCGGGAAGATCCGTATTCTCGAGGAGCGCGCGAGCCGATGCGAGGGCGTAGGGGCCGCCCGATCCGATCGCGAGGATGCCGTCTTCGGGCTCGATGATGTCGCCCGTTCCCGAGATGATGAAGCCGTGCTGCCTATCGGTTATGGCAAGCAGGGCGTCGAGACGCCGCAACACACGATCACTGCGCCAGTCCTTCGCCAGTTCCACCGCGGCGCGCTGCAGGTTTCCGGGATAGCGCTCCAGCTTCTCCTCGAACTTCTCGAAAAGGGTGAACGCATCCGCCGCGGCGCCCGCGAAACCAGCGAGCAGTTTGCCGTCGTGAAGACTCCGTACCTTCTGCGCATTCGACTTCATCACCGTCTGGCCGACAGTGACCTGGCCGTCGCCTCCGAGTGCGACCTGTCCGTCGCGGCGCACCGCGAGGATGGTAGTCGACCGCACACGCTCGAGCTTCATCGCTTCAAAATAACAGCCTTGCGGAGCGTTGGGCGCGTCTACTGGGCCTCAAAACGCGCCCCCTTCTTGCATTTCAACCAACCATGAAGCTGGAGCAGCTGCCGATCCTTCTCGGCGTATTAATCGCCCTCGTCGGGCTCAGCATCCTTCTCGATGCCTGGCAGGCGGGCGGGGTGGCCCCTCTGCGCGAGCGTCGCCGGCGCATCCGCGCCGTGCCACACAAGGCGGGGCAATCGCTCGTGGCGCTGGGGACGCTGTGTATGGCTGCTGCCCTGATCGGGCGCGATACGTGGCGTTGGGGAACGATCTCGGTGCTCGCTGGCGTCCTGCTGCTCGTTATCGGCGCGATCATGAACCGTGCGTACCTCAAGGAGGTACTGCTGTTCCGCGGTGCGGCGAGGAGGGGCACGGGCGAGACGAACTCGCGCCTTAACCAGACGCCCCAGAAGGGCACGCGGATTCGCTAGTCGTCCGAACTAAGTGCCGCCGTACCACTCGTACCCCTCGTCAGACCAGTAGCCCCCGTTCTCTTTCGGCATAAACACGATCTTCGTGAGGTACTTCGTGTTCTTGTACCCGAGCTTCACGGGTGAATAGACGCGCGCCGGCGCGCCGTGAGCGGGCTGCAGCACCTTTCCGTCGAGACCGTAGGCGACCACAGTCTGCTTGTGCATCGCGCTCTCGATGTCCCAGCTCTCGTGGTAGTCGTCGTCGAACGACTGAAAATCGACGTAGTGCGCCTGCGGGTCGGCGCGCACCAGGCGAGCCAGCTCCGTGAACGGAACGCCGGTCCAGGTCTCGACCGCTGTCCATCCCTCGACGCAGTAGTGATTCACGCGATTGGAGACCTGCGGGAGTTGTTGCAGCTCCTCGATCGTGAGCCGCACCGGATTGCCGACGAGCCCGCTCACTTCTAGCGCCCATTTCCCTCGCACGCTCTCATCCCAGACCGGCACTGTCCGCGAAATGAAGTAACTCGGCAATTTGTTGCCGGCGTCGTGGGCACCTGCCTGGACCACATCCATCGAGGTGTGACGCAACAGCTTCCGTTCAATGACGAGATTCTTCCGCTCAGCGTACTTGAGCAGCTTGTCCGCCGCCTTGGGTCCACGGGAGTTGCAAGCAGCGAGAAAAGCCGCAGATACAAGACCGCTTCCCCGAAGCAGAAAGTCGCGGCGGTCGATTCCGTTGATCGAGATGAACTTGCGCGGATCGATGTTCACGTCGCCGCCGGCGGAGGTGGCGCGGCTGCCGCGCGCGCGCGCCTGGGAAAAAGATGGTAGAACGGCCGTGCGTTCCGGGCTTCAGGAGAGAGCGACGGGTCGTAGTTGCCGGTGATCATCGACGTCATCGAGTATGGATCGACCGCGAACACCATGAAGACATGAACGACGCTCAGGATGACGATCGCGAGCATGGCGATGAAGTGCCAGTATCGAGCCCACACGTATCCGCCGAAAACCGCGGTGAGCGGCGCGAGCTCCACCGGCTTCCAGATGGCGATTCCGGTGAGCACAGCAAGCGCTCCGAACACCGGCAGCAGGAAGTACGCGGTTTTCTGCAGCGCGTTGTGCTTCCCCTGGTGCGGGTGATCCTTCCGCCTGAATGTGTAGAATTTGACCATCTGCAGGCTGTCGCGAATGTCGTCCTTGCGAGGAACGAGATCGCGCCATTCGCCGTGGAGATAGATGAAGGTGAGGTAAACGAGTCCGTTGACGACGAGCACCCACATCATCGCGAAGTGCCAGTGCCGCGCTCCTCCCAGCCAACCGCCGAATGTCAGCCAATCCGGAATCGGCTTGTGCTCGAACGGATAGCAGCAGAACATCTCGCCCTTCCGCGCGAACGCGGGATAAGCGTTGAAGATGCGGAGACCACTGCTGACCATGATGATGATTGTCACCACGTTCACCCAGTGCGTAGTGCGCACGATCCAGTGGTGCCGCTTTCTAATCAAGGAACACTGTCCAGGCGATGCCGCTTCTTCCCCAGAATCTCCTCCGTTCCGCTCGCGGGGGAAATTACACCGCGTCACGCACGCGGGTGAGCCTTCTGGTACACCTGCTTCAACCGCTCGATACTGGTGTGGGTGTAAATCTGGGTCGTCGAGATGGAAGCGTGCCCGAGCAGCTCCTGCACCGCGCGAAGATCTGCGCCGGCATCGAGCAGATGCGTAGCGAAGGTGTGGCGAAGCGAGTGGGTGGAAAGCCCCGAGTTTTCATCGATCTTGTCGAGGAAACCCTTCACCGC
>PKVB01000094.1 GCA_003131365.1 Gemmatimonadota bacterium
CGCGAGTGCCAGACTGCCCACACTATCCGTGAGTTGCCGCGCCACAGCATCGCTTCGGCGCGCCTGGCCGAGCTCGCGGCGCCGCACCCGCAACACGGCGGCTATCGGTTGCAGGAACGCTGCGAGCCATTGCTGCTCCGTCGGACCAAACGCGCCGGTGAACCTTGCTTCCAACCGGACCTCTCCCAGTGGATTGCCGCTACGCCCGATTGGCGCGACCAGGGTCTGCTGCTCTTCGCCGCCTTCAACGTCCGGCGCGATTGGGCTGGTAGCCGCTGTGGGTATGACTTCGCCCACGGCTACGACGGTTTCGGGATCGACGACGCGCACCGTCACGCCGCGCGTGTTGAACGTGGTGTGCAACTCCGCCGCAATCCGCCACAGGCCGCCCGAGAGATCGTCGCCCTCGAGCAGGGCGGCGGCAAGCCGATGGGCCGCGAGATCGCGGGACATGGCGTCGCGGAATGGCAGTGACAGTATCGCGATCATGCCGAACAGCGGCAGCGCAAACAAGGCGAGACGGGCTGGTGTCACCGCGCCGTCAAGCGGTTGGGCCAGCACGGGGATCAGGTCACCCAGCAGCAGGGGTGCGAGCCCGAGAATCACCGCCGCCACCGTCCAAAGCAGTGCCCGCCGCAGGACCCGGCCGCGAACCGGAGTCGTCAGCGCCAACAGCGCGCAGATCGCCGCCGTCAGCGCGCCGACCGGCTCGACTATCGTGGCGCGGAAGGTCCGATCGACCGCGTCCACCAGCGGGACCTCATTCATCGACAAGCCAATGGCGACGACCAGGAACATGCCCAGCTGGACGGCGTACCACCCCACAACCCAGCCGGTCCACTGCTGGCGCCGGTGCGCCCAGCCGACTTCCAGGGCGAAATGAACGACGAGAGGGGTCAATGCGTATCGCCAAGGGGCAACGAGAAGAAAGGCCGCGAGCGCATTCGTGTCGGCAGGATGGTCGAGCGGGGCCAGAGCGAGCAGCGTGGCTACGGTCGCGACCAGGCCGACGAATGGGGCGGCGATCGGGTCGCCCGGCATNNGGCATCCGGAGCAAGACGACACCGGCGATCAAGGCCGTGATCACCGCGAAACCGACCAGCGTGGCAGCAGCGGTTCCGGTGACCGTGCTGCCGCCGAGTCGCGGGAGCAATGGCAAGCCGACTGCCCACACGGCGACGGCGAGCAACATCGGCCAGCCGGAGGTCAGCCGGGAGCGGTCGACCGTTTGGGTGGGGAGATCCGGCGGCGCGGCATCACTCATGGAATTGAGCAATATGACCGGTGCCGGTCATTTCCTGCACCGATAACGTCAACTTCTGAAACCTTTTCCCTCACCTGGGCGTAATCCCGACTATGACACAGCCGCTGCCAGCGACGACACTTCCGTCGGTCTTTTCCCCGCTCGCCAAGGCACTCCTCGATTCCTTTCAGGAGGGCGTGGTGGTGTTCGATGCGCAGGGGCGAATTATCTATCTCAACGCGGCTGGCCGTGCGGTCCTGAACGAGGCCGGCCTCGATCCGTTGGGCGAAAAAGACGATCTGCTGCCGGAATTGGCGGCACTGGGCGGGCGCTTGTCCGCGTTGCGGGTCGGCGGCCTCGACCTGGGCGAGGCAATCTTCCTGCCCCATCGCGAGGGACCCACCACGCTCGCCGAGCGTGAGAAGGATGCCATTGTTCGGTCGCTCGAGGCCCACTCGTGGCGCCTTGCCGAAACCGCCAAGACGCTGGGAATTTCCCGTACCACGCTCTGGCGCCGGCTGCGCGCGTACGGTCTCCACCGCGACGGGCGGACGAAATGGGACCAGCACTCCTCCATTGCCTGAGCCTCGCCGCGCTGCTGCAAGACGTTTCTCCATCCGACACAACTACTTACGCCGACCGGGCCACCCAGCAACTCGTGACCCGGGCGATGGCGCGTCACGTTCAGCAGGATTCAACCGTCAAGGACTATCAGGCCATGCTCCGGTACCGCGTGTCGTTCGGATTTGCGAAGCGGAAATGGGGTGACCCGCTCCCGGTAGCGGTCGAAGAACAGGCTGCGACGGTGTCCTGGCAGCTCCCGAACGACTTGCGTGTCGACCTGCTTGGCCGTCGCAGTGCCAGCCAGCTTCAGGGTGTCGATTTGGCTACGACGTTTTCGCACCCGTGGTTCGTCCCGCGTACGCTGGGCGATTCACTGCGAATATTCGGCGCCAGTCAGACGCCTTCTCGTGCCGCGCCGCACCCACTCGCTCCCGGTGCCGAGCGGTTCTATCGCTACGCCGCCGGCGATTCGGTCATCATCACGTCGGGGGCGCGTCGCATCACGATCCGTAGTATCGCCGTCGTGCCGAAGTATTCCGACGGTGCCTACGTGGCGGGGCGCCTCTGGGTCGACGTATCAAGCGGCGATGTGGTGCGTTTCACCTTTCGCTTCGTCGGTACTGAACTCTGGAGCGAGCCGGACGGCAAGACGTCGCATGACAGCGCCGCGGCGCGGCGTGAAAGCAGATTCGTTTCGCGAATCGTCGAGCTGAACGCCGATCTCGAGTTTGCCCTGCAGGCGAACCGCTACTGGATGCCGTATCGTCAAGTGCTCGCGGGCACCGTTTCGATGCCGTTCGGCATCGACTTCGCGATGCCGTTCGAGGCCAAGACGACGTTCGACGACTACACGGTCAACGGCGGCGCTCATGTCGTCTTCGACGTTCCGTTCCCGCGTGATACCATCCCGCGCGGTCGCAACAGCGGACGCGTGATCGCCGGTAGTGGTGGTCGCCAGCGTCGGCCTGGGGCGGACCACCCGGATTCCGTGCGTCACCAGCTCGATTCGCTCCGAACCGCAACTGATTCCCTGGCTTTCCGCTCCCGGTTTCGCAACCGCACCGGCTACCTCCCGGGCGGGGGGCGCTATGAGATTCACCGCCCGCCCGCCGATTCAATGCGGCGTTACGCCGGCTGGGGCGATTCGCTGGTACTGCAGGACAACGAAAGCGATCGCCGACAGCTGCAACAGGCGATGTCGGACCTGGCTCACCTTTCCGAGTCGCTGCCGCCGGAGATGACGGGCCGGCCGGGAATCGGCGTCGCGTGGGAAAGGATCTCCGACATGCTCCGCTACAATCGCGTCGAAGGGACGACGCTTTCCATTGGCGGGCGGATTCCGGTGCCCCATTCGTTCACCGATTTCTTTGGCACGGTACGCTACGGGTTCGCGGATCAGCGGATCATGGCGCGGATAGCGGCGGTGCGGGACGCGCCAGCCGGCCGCCTGACTATCGCGGCATCGCGCGACCTGGCCGACGGAGATCCATTTGCGTCGGGACTGACGTTCGGCAACTCGCTGCGCGGCATCTTCACCGGCCATGATGACGGAGCCTACCTCCTCGCACAGGGTGCGCGGATCACCTACGAGACGTCTCACGGTCCGGGCTCCGAACTGGTGCTCAGCGCCCGCACCGAGGATGAACGCAGCGTCGCCAGCGAAGCGCGGGCATTCTTCCCCCGCATCGTTGGCGCGCGCGGCTATTTCCCGGCGACCGCACCGGTGCGCGAAGGTTTCGCCGGTGGTGGTGGCGTGCTGGTTGAGCACACCGGACTGCGCGCTCGATGGACGCTGGACGGCGAAGGGCTCGTGGTGCGCAGCGAAGCTGCCGGCCGCCTGGCTGCCGAGTTGCGTTTCACGGGCCTGGCGCGGGGATGGCTGACGGCACGCGTCAAGGCCGGGCTGGCCATCGGCTCGGACTCGGTGCCGCAACTCGCGCTGCGCGCCGGCGGAGAGAACACCGTTCGCGGTTACGACTTCGGCGTCGCGCAGGGCAACGCCCTTTGGGCAACGCAACTCGACTTGAGCAGGCCGAACCGCAACGCAGTAAAGTTCGTGATGTTCATCGACGCGGGGCAGGCGGGGAATCGCTCGAACCTTGGCGCGGCGCGACTGCTGTCCGGGGCGGGTGCCGGGGTGTCCGTTCTTGGCGGACTGGTTCGCGCAGAGTTGAGCTATCCCATCACGGCAACCACCGGGCGCGGGCTGCGGTTCGACCTGCTGTTCGGCTCCGCTCGATGAGGCGACCGATGGCCGCCGTAGCCATCGCCGGCGCAGTCGTGCTGGGAGCGGCCGCCTGGTTCATGCGCGGGTCCGCCACCACCGGGCCGTTACGCGCCGCTCCGGCGCGGCTGGCGATCGAATGGCGCGGCAAGTATCGCGGGCGGATGATACTGCCGGCGAAGATCAACTGGTGTCCGGTGACTCGAATTGCAGTGCTCGAAGCCGTGTCCGGCGACAGTGGGGTGGCCATCGTGTTGTACGAGCACGATGCCCTCACCGCAGTGCCCCACCCGGTGATCAGTCCGGACATGGCCGCAGCGGCTCCACGGCCGGGTGCCATGGCGGCGATACGGTGGATGCGACTCGAAAAGGACACCGCACTGGCGGGCTTCCGTTCGATCGGTGGCGTTGTCCACATCCAGTTAGCACCGGGGAAGATCTCCGGAGACATCAACGCACGGATGCGGTCGGTGACCGGAACCGATACGCTCGTCGTCCGGGGAGTATTCCGGGATGTGCCGGTGACCACGGCGGCCATCGGGTGCGCCTGAAGCGCAACCGCAACGCCCGGTTGTTGCTGCTCTTATCTTGCAGCCATGGAATCGACCTATTTTCNNGGACAGCTCTCGACCGATTATCACAGCGCTATCGTGGAATCGATGCGCAGCCAGGGCAACCGGCTCACGGCAGGCCGGTTGAGTTTTCGACTCGCGCAGGAGTTCGGCTTCTGCTATGGCGTCGACCGCGCCGTCGACTACGCCTATGAGACCCGCGCGAAGTTCCCCGACCGGCGGTTGTTTCTGGTAGGTGAGATCATTCACAATCCTCATGTCAATGCGAATCTGGCGCGGATGGGAGTGACGTTCCTCCACCGGGCTGAAGTGCCTTCCCTTGCCGAGGGCGGATTCGCCGCCGACACGCAGGTCAGCAACCCCGGGGAATTCGATTTCTCCGGACTCACTGCGGATGACGCCGTCATCATCCCCGCGTTCGGCGTCACGATGCGCGACTTTCAGCGGTTGCGCGACGTCGGCTGTGTGGTCGTGGACACGACGTGCGGCTCGGTCCTCAATGTGTGGAAGCGGGTCGAGAGCTATGCCCGCGACGGGTTCACATCGGTGATCCATGGCAAGCACTACCACGAAGAGACGAAGGCGACCGCAAGCCAGGTCAGCCGCCATGCCGGCGGGAAGTACCTGATCGTCTTTGACATGGCCGAGGCGCGGCTAGTATGCGACTGGATTGAAGGGCGCGGCGACGTGCAGCAGCTCGAGGCCCGGTTCGCGAGCGCCGGCCCAGCGGGGTTCGACTTCGAGCGGGATCTGGAGCGGATTGGCGTCGCCAATCAGACGACGATGCTGTCGGGCGAGTCGTTGGCGATCGCGGCGGAGTTCCGGAAATCGCTCACGACGCGCTTTGGGGAGGACCGGATTGCGGAGCACTTCCGCTCTTTCGACACGATCTGCTCCGCAACACAGGAACGCCAGGACGCGGTGGTCAAGCTGCTCGAGGAGCCCATCGATCTGATGCTGGTGATCGGGGGCTACAACTCATCAAACACCTGCGCCCTGGCGGCACTCGCCGAGAGTCATGGGGTCCGGACCTATCACATCGAGGACGCGGAGAACATCGATGTGGCGGCGGCGACGATTCGCCATCAGCCGGTGCGCACCAAGCACGAAGTCACCGAGCATGGCTGGCTCGGGTCGGCGACTCGGATTGGCGTTACCGCCGGTGCGTCGACACCCAACAATAAGATTGGTGAGACCGTGGTACGGGTGACCGAAACAGCTGGGGAGCAGATCAATGCGAGCTGAGCGCCAGGCAATTCCGGCGAAACAGCAATTGTAATTGCATAAAGTAGGCAATTGCCTACTTTATAGATATGGCTAAAGAACCAATTGTTGGCTGGATGCACGAACCCTTGGCCGCAGTCATGGGTACCCGCGGGAAGATCGCCGTCCTGCGGATCCTCTGGCGAGCTTCGACTCCATTGGCGTATCGTGAAGTCGTCCGGCGGTCAGGAATGGCGTATCGCAGCATTGATCTGGCGCTCGGTGAGCTTGCGGCGACCGGCGTCGTCGAACAACTCGAAGGGGGCCGGGAGCGGCGGATGCGGTTGCGGGCCGGGCACCGGTTGGCGGCCGCGATCAGCAGCCTCCTGCAGGTGGATGCTGACTTTTATGCTTCGTTTCGAGTAGAACTGCGGGCGGTCGCCGCAGCCAGTCAGCGTGATGGGCTTCTTGCCGCGGCGATCGTCGGTGCAGCGGCGCGGCGAGAAGAGACGCTCGGCAGCGATCTCGATGTCGTGCTGATCGCACGCGACTCGGACGCGGTCTCGCGATGTCGCGACCGATTCGCGGCCGCGGTTGACGGGATGACGGCACGCTTCGGTGTACCGATCAAGCTGATCACCTACGACGTTGCGACCGCCCGCGCGATGTGGCACACGCGCACGCCAGCTGCCATGCACAGCGTGCGGGAATCCGAATTGCTGGCCGGGACGGCGTTGGAGGAATTGCTGTCGTCCTGAATGCGGGATACTGATGGCTCGTTCATGGATCCGCACCCGGAAGAACCGATGCCCGCTGCGATCGACCTGAAAGCTNNTTCGCGACGGCTTTGAACCGGACCTTCCACCTGACGCCGCGCACGAGGTGGGCGTTCTGCCCGCACACGCGGCAAACCTGGGGGCGATTGACGCCAGTGTGCGCGACTTGCGGAGCTTCGACTGGTCATCGATCGACAATCCAGAATCCCGCGACCTGGATCAGGTCGAGGTCGCCGAGCTCCTGCCCAACGGTGACATCAGGGTGCTGGTTGGCATTGCCGACGTCGATTCGCTGGTTCGCACCGGGTCGGCCATCGATCGCCACGCCGCGCAGAATACGACGTCGGTCTATTGCGGGGTCGTTGTGTTCCCGATGCTCCCGGAGCGGCTTTCCACCGACCTGACCTCACTCAACGAAAACGTTGAGAGGCTGGCGGTCGTGATCGACTTCGTTGTTGCGCCCGATGGCATGATTCGCTCCCACGACGTGTACCGGGCACGCCTTCGCAATGCAGCGCAACTCGACTATCCGAGCGTCGGCGCCTGGCTGGAATCGCGCGCTGAGGCGCCGGCGAAGGTGCGAGCGTCTGCTCAGCTGGAACAGCAGCTCCGGCTGCAGGATCGGGTGGCACAAGTACTCCGGGCCAAGCGCCATCGCGCCGGCGCGCTCGACCTTGAGACGATCGAAGCAACCGCGGTATCACAGGATGGTCGCGTCACCGACCTCGTCGTGCGCCCGCAGAATCACGCGACGCAACTGATCGAGGACTTCATGATCGCAGCGAATGGTGCAATGGCCACGTTCCTCGACGAGAAGGGATCGTCGTCGATTCGTCGCGTAGTGAAAGTGCCGGAACGCTGGGATCGCATCGTTGCTCTGGCAGCGGCGCTGGGAGAAACGCTGCCAGCCGCGCCTGATTCGGGCGCGCTGGCGGACTTTCTGGCGAAGCGGCGCGCCGCAGATCCCGACCATTTTCCCGATCTCTCGCTCTCCGTCGTCAAGCTCATGGGCCCGGGCGTGTATGTGCTCGAGAAGCCAGGTCAGCCGGGTGAAGGACATTTCGGCCTCGCTGTGCACGACTACACTCATTCGACCGCGCCTAACCGGCGCTTCGCCGACCTGACCACGCAGCGCCTCCTCAAGGCGGTGCTGGCCGGTGCCAAGCCGGCATTCACCGATGACGCGCTGGAACAGATTGCCGCCCGGTGCACGACGATGGAGGACGCGGCGCGGAAGGTCGAACGGACGTGCCGGAAGCAGGCCGCGGCGGAATTGCTCGCCGGCCGAGTGGGCGAAAGTTTCGACGCGATCGTCACGGGCAGATCGGCCAGCGGCACCTTCGTGCGCACGATCCATCCGCCCGCTGAAGGCATGGTCGTGCGTGGGCAGCAGGGAATGGATGTTGGCGACAAGGTGACCGTGCGGTTGGTCGGCGCCAACCCGGCTTGGGGTTTCATCGACTTCGCGCGGTGAAGTTGGCGCCAGTCAGGGCGCCGCGCGACGGCGTCAGCCGGGTCGGTCGCCGGTGCGCCCGATGTCCACGCCGAGCAGGTCGTTGATGTGCTCGATCGTGATGTCCGGCCGCGGAAGGGCGGCCACCTGCGGATCGAACGCATAGTGGCCTTGCCGCGGAAAAACGGTCGTGACTCGTTCACCCCAGGAAGCCTTGACTGCCGTCAGGATCCGGACCTTGTCGTCGACGAGCACATAGTGGTCCGCGGGATATCGTCGCTCGACATCGTCCAGCTCGTGTTCCTTGTGTACGTACAGCAGGATCCGGCCATCGACGGCCTTGGCCAGCCCGGAGCGCTCGATCTTGAGCGGCTGGAACACCACGTCCCCATCGGTGAGTATGACGCTCTTGCCGAGGGTGTTCAACCGGGCGATTACGTCGAGCACGCCGGTGAAGAGACGGTCGCCGAATGGATAGTTGAGCAGGAACGACGAGATCGCCAGCAGGCTCGGATCGCGCGGATTCTCGAGGCGATAGCGCTGCAACGTGCCGAGATAGTCGGCATATCCAAGTTCGGCACGGACCGATTCGAAGATGGTCCAATAGCGTTGCTGGCGGGTGATTCCCATTTCACGGATCAGTATTTCCTTCAGGTCCGTGACGATGCGATCGTTGTCAAGGAGCGTGTTGTCGACATCGAGCAGGAACACAATGGTGCGGCGAGGCGCAGTCGAAGCGGTCATGGCTCGCCCAGGCCCGGCGACGGTCCGTCGTCGAGCAGCAACTCGGCGACGGCGACGACGGTCAGCGGCGCACAGCCCTCCGCCCGATTGTTGGCGATGACGTAGGCGGGGATGCGCAAATTGATCGCGGTGCGGGCCAGTGCCGCCAGGTCCTGACGCAAGGCCGAGCTCGCGTCCTGAATATGATCGTAGGGCGCGAATGCATCCACGGCCTGCGCGTACGTTCGTCCGGGACGGAGCAACGCCCGCGCCACGACGAAACCGGCAGTAACCGAGTCGTGCAGAAGCAACTGCTCGCCGACCGGCGGCATCCGGGTCCAGGAGTTGAACACGTGCGCCACGCCGTGATCGCGCAGGACGGCAAAGTAGGGCGGCGAGAGGAACTCCGGGTTGCGCACCTCGACCGCATAGGGCACGCCGTCCGGCAACGCGCTGAAGAACCGGTCCAGCGCCTGGACAAAGTCGTCGACTGAAACGCCATCGTGCTTCCCGATGGACTGGAACTCGAAGACGAGTGGCCCGAGATGGTCGGCGAAATGTTCCCTCATCGGGCCAAGCACTTCGTCGGCGAACAGGCCGGCGTTGAGCCAGTCCGGGTTGCGCTCGCCCCGGCGCGCTTTCTCGCGAGGCGAGTCGAACGTGCGGGCCGTAATCCGGTTCCAGACCTTGCTGACGCAGGGAAACCCTGTCGGTAACGCGGCAGCGTAGCCGGCAAGCATCGCGACGGTCGGCGGCGCATAGAAGAATGAGTCGATGCCGACGGTGCGAAACAGCGGCCAGCACGCATACTCGGCGAGCAGCTTGGTCGATGCTCGCGTCGCCGGATATCCATGGTGGTACACGAGGCCTTGCCAGGCGGGATAGGTCCACGACGAGGTGCCAAAACGCAGCAGCGGCGACATGCGCGCGGCCAGCGATTCGACGTACCGGGGCGATGGCCAACTCGGATGCAATGGTGTGTCGGGACGATCTGTCACGTGTTGCCGCCGCCTGGTGAGGTCCGGCCCAAGGAACCCGTAAAGTGTCACCGGGCCGCTTGGCGGGATAGCCGCCGGACCGAAGGCCGGTAAGATTACCCGGCATGAGGGGAGTTCACCGGGTGGCGCGATGGACGGCACTGACGGGTATGATGCTGGTGACCGGGTTCAGCGGCAGCGCGGGCCAGGCACCCGATAGCGCTGCCACGGCCACATTGAGCGATTCTGGAATCGTCGTCCGCTTTCCCCGATTCATGTCGCCGGACTCGATCACCCGGGAAATGCCGGTGGGGGACCTGTTTTCGGGGTACGAATGGCGGGTGATCCTGCTTGGCCGCGAGCAGGCGATGCTCACCGCATTGGTAATCCCGCCCAACGACAGTCTGGTGATCCATCATTACGCGACTATCAAGGCAGCCTACCTCGCGGGCGACCTCCGATCGTGCCAGCGCAGTGATCTGGTGCTCGACTGTGACCGTCCAGCGCGCGGCCTGGTACGCGACGTGAATGGCCGGCTCGAGATCGGCATCGTCGACAGCCAGTGGCTCACCATGGCGCTCCGGTCGTCAACCCCGATGGTTCGTCTCGTGGTGAAGCGTGCACGCCAGATTCTGTGGTCCGCCGATGTTCCACTGATCTCGCACCTGCCGTAAACTGACCGCCGGCTATCGACTCACCAGCTGAAAGTCGTATTCCAGCGTGAAGTCAGGTAATCCTGCGAGCCCCAGCATTCTGTGTCAATATTGTCAGCCATCAGTCTTCACAAAATGGAAATCGTACTGCAGCTTTATGTCGTCGACTACGCTCATGACGATCATCAGGCGAGGCTGTTCCATGCCGAAGTCTCCGAACTTGATGTGCGTCGTGGCGGTGCCGGAATAGTCGTTGCCATTCACCTTCAGCGCGACATCCCAGGTCCACGGCCTCGTCACACCATGGATGGTCAGGTCGCCGAGCAGCTTGACCGACAGCGTGCCGGACGTCGGAAGCTTCGCCGGGAGGCCCTGGATTTCCCTCACGACTATGGAAGTGATCGGAAACGAATCCGTCCGCAGCGTATGGCTCTTGATCCACGAGTCGCGGTTTTCCTTGTCGCTCTTGAGCGAATCCATGATGATCGTNNCATGGTGATGCTGCCGGCGATCGCCGTGGTGGCACCGATTGCATCGTTGGGCGTTTCGAAGATCATCAGCTGTTCCCGCACGACGAACCGGGCCTCGTTCCCGGTCGAGGCGAGCACGAAGTGCACCGGCGGCGCCGGCGATGCCATGGCAGCGGCCGGCTTGCGGGGGCCACGGCCGGGCGCCTGCGCCAACGCTACGCCAGGGACCATGAGTGCAGCAGCCATGAATCGAACAATACGGCCGATCATCAAGCGGTCTCCAAGGCCAATGCAAACATGCAGGTCGTCACAGCGTAGTACGAGGGGAACGTGTTTCAGGTTGCGTTGTGGCGAAACCTACCGGTCGGTGGCAGTGGGCGACACGTGCTGCCCTCGACTCCGGGCCCGCGACCGTAGACTTTGCATCCCATGCTCGCCATCACACACCCGGCGCCCGGCGTCCTTGAACTTGCGACCCGGCCCGATCCGACTATCGGTGATCGCCAGATCCTGGTCGCGGTGCGCGCTGCGGGACTCAACCGAGCCGACCTGCTGCAACGCGCGGGCAAGTATCCTGCGCCTCCCGGATGGCCGGTGGACATTCCGGGGCTCGAATATGCGGGCGACGTTCAGGCGATGGGATCGGCCGTAACGCGGTGGCACATCGGCGATCGCGTGATGGGGCTGGTCGGCGGCGGTGCCCACGCGGAGTTGGTCGCGGTCGACGAGCGTGAGGCGATGCCGATTCCTCCCGGCATGCGATTCGCCGATGCCGCGGCGATTCCCGAAGCATTCCTCACGGCGTGGGATGCAATGGTGCTGCGAGGTCGCACGGTCGCTGGAGACCGGCTGTTGATGCATGCCATCGGAAGCGGCGTTGGTACGGCGGTGGCGCAACTCGGTCGGGCGCTGCAACTGAGTGTCATCGGAACATCGCGAACGGCGGAAAAGCTCGAACGGTGTCGCGTCCTCGGAATGATGCATGGCGTGCTTACGACCTCACCGGACTGGCCCGCGCGCGTCGGCGACCCGGTGCAGGTGATCATCGACACGCTCGGCGCACAGGCGCTGGAGCACAACATCGGCCTGCTCTCGCCGCGCGGCCGTCTGGTCGTGCTCGGCACGATGACCGGCGGGAGGGCGCCCGGCATCGACTTGAGCGCGGTGCTGCGCAATCGCCTGGAGATCATCGGCACGGCGATGCGAGTGCGGAGCCTCGACGAACGGATCGATCTTGTCGCGCGGTTTGTCCGAGACGTCCTGCCGATGTTCGGCGACGGCCGCGTCACTCCAATCGTGGACCGGGTGGTGCCGATGCGGGAGATCGCGGACGCGCACCGGGCGCTGGAGAGCAATGCAACGTTCGGCAAAGTGATCGTGGAGTGGTGAGCGAGCTTCTCACTTCCAAAGCCGCAACTGCAGCAGGTGTCCCGGTCACGGCGATCAAGCTCAGTTCACGGATCAGCCACAGCGTCCCCAGCCGCACGCCGGGCAGGCGACACATGCCGAGGCGAACATGACCTGAGCGCCGCATTCCGGACACTTCCGGCGGAACTGGTAGCTATTGCTGCCGGGAATTGACGATTCTGCCGCCATTGTCGGGTGCGCTTCGGGCGACTTACTCGTATTTTCTCGCAATTCAGCTTCGATGGGATCAGAACACACAATGCCCGCTATCAGTAGATGCTCGGGTTCAAAACCGAATATATACCGAATACGGGTGAATGCCAAACGACGTCAGCCTCCACCGTCTGGCTTGCTCCTTCCGGCGCGGTGACGACAGGTCGGCGACTGGTTCAGCGCGCATTCGGCGAACGCGCGTCGCGGGAGCCCCGCAGCGCAGTGAATCACAGCGACGACGACATGACGTCACACGGCCTCTTGCCGGCGATTGATTCGCTTGTGTTTCACCCGGGAACATTGGTTTCGCGTTAGCTTCGGTGCCAACATGAGTGTCTATCTGATCAGCCTGATTCTTGGCGCCGGCGGGATGCTCGCGATGGCCGCCACCGGCCTGGGCCGTCACGGCCACGGCGGCGCGCATGGTCATGTTCACGGTCATGGCCCACCGGCGCATGGCCATGGCGCCGGGCATGCTCACGTCGGCGGACCCGGTCACGGCGCGCTGGCGGGAGGCGCATCGCGAGCAGCGACATGGATGCTGATGTCGCCCCGGTTCCTGTTTGCCGGGCTGCTCGGGTTTGGTGTCGCAGGCGTGTCGCTGCAGTCATGGCTGGGCGGGCCGGTCCTGCTGCTCACCGCAATCGCCGGCGGCATCGTCCTCGAGCGGCTGTTGGTGAATCCGCTCTGGAACTTCGCGCTGCGCTTCGCCTCGAACCCTGCTACGACGCTCGACGCCATGATCGAAAGCGAGGCGGTCGCCGTGTCGAATTTCGACCGGAATGGACAGGGCATCATTGCGGTCGAGGTCGACGGTCACGTCCAGCAGGTGCTCGCGACACTGCTGCCCGCCGATCGCGCCGCTGGCGCCACGGTCCGTGCGGGCCAACGGCTGCGCATTGCCGAAGTCGATGGCGAACGGCAGCGTTGCAGCGTGTCGTTGCTTTGATGGGGAATCCAACTTTTCGAGTCACGGAGTAGCGCATGAGTTCGCTCTTGATCCCGATTGTCGGCGTGGTGGTGTTCGTCGTGATCGTGGTGCCGGTCATCGTTGCGAGTTTCCTGCGCAACGTCGAAGCGGGAACGATCCGCATGGTGAGCTGGCTGCAGGGGGGCACGGTGATCTACCGGGGTCCCGGCAAGTCGAAGGAAATCCCGCTGCTCACTACCGGGACGACGATTTCGAGCAAGGTCATCAACGTCGACCTCGACATCACCGACCAGACTGCCGACATCGACGACACCGGCACACCGCGGCCGATCAAGGTTCGCGTGCTCGCGAGCGCGATCGTGTCGGTCGGTGACAGCGATGTGCTGATCCGGACGGCCGCGAACCGGTTCTTCTCCAAGAGTGATGGCGACCAGCTCAGCACCCTCACCGACCTGCTGTCGAGCTCCGGGCGGCGCGCGATCAACCTGCTGACCCACGACCAGCTGTTTTCGGCGAAAGCGACGCCAAGTGCCTCCCGGTCGCTCCTGCCGTCACCGGTGGCCGTCGCGCCGGTCGTTCCGGTGGCACCAATCCGCGCGCACGCCACGACCGGGATGACCGCCGCCGAGGTCGCCGTGATCGAGGACGATGATGATCCGCTCGCGGTGATCATCCGAAAGGCGTGCTCGAGAGAGCTGACCGACCTCGGCCTCACTTTCAACTCGCTCAACATCAAGGTCGTCCAGTCCGAGGTGGCCGAGTCGCGCCGGAGACAATCGGCAGCGGAAGCACAGGCGAACGCCGACATCGTGACAGCGCAGCAGGCGCGCCGGGCCAAGGACGCGCAGCTCGAAGCCGAGCGCGTAATCTCGGACAAGCAGCGAGAGCTGGAGCAGACGAAGGCGGCCAATGCTGCGCTCATCGCCGAAGCGGAGGCGAAGAAGCAGACGGCGCTCGGCATTCAGCGTGTCGCTGAGCTCGAGGCGACGCAGATCGCGCAGGCGCGCGCGGACGCGGAGCGGATGCGCATCGACGCGGAAGCCCGCGCCAACGCCGAAGCAATTCGCATCACCACCGTCGCGCAAGCCAACGCCGAAAGCATTCAGAAAGTGAACGAAGCGATCAAGTCCGGCGGCGAGAGCTACTTCCGCTACCGGCAGATCGAGATGATTCCGCAGATCGCTCCTATGATCGCCGAGGCACTGTCAAAGGCGAGACTGGTAACAATCTCGGGGGATTCAGCGGAGGGAGGCGCCGCCCAGTCGGCGACGAGCAATATCACGAGTGTGATTCAGACGGTGCTTGCGGCGCAGCTCGTGGCGGGGAGCGGCCTGCTGCAGCAGGGGGATAACACCCCCGAAAAAGCTGACGTGCGCGACAACGGACGCCAGGCACCGGCCGCGGTTGCGCCTCCAGCGCCGCCGGCTCCGGCGGCCAAGACCGGATTTCGATGAGCAGGCTGAGTCGCAACCCGCAGGGATCGGCGCAAGTGCGCGGCGGTTCCCGGTATTTGCACCCTACCGATTTCGGGTGTTGTCCTATCCTGCACAAGAGCATATTTTAGCCGGAAGTTCGCCCGATGCCTGAGTGCGCACGCTTCCGATAGGCGGAAGCGTGGTGGCGCGGCAAGCCTACGTTGGAGCCCACCCAAATGACCCATCGTACTGTCATCCGTTTTTTCTCCAGCACCTTGCTCGCCGGGCTAGTACTCGGCTGCGGCAAGGACACACCCTCGGCGACGTACGCGCCATTCCTCAATGTCGATCCGATTTTCGCCGGAATCGATCAGGGCGCCCAGCAACAGTTGACCGCCACGTTCGGAGGTCAGCCCGCCACTGTGACCTGGGCTAGCAGCAACACAGCAGTCGCGACCGTTAACGGTACCGGGAACGTGACCGCTGTCGCTGTCGGCACGGCTGCCGCTACGGCAACGCTCACGTCCGATCCGAGCCAGATCCGCTCTGCGAGCATTACGGTGCTCGCGGTTTTTGGGATCGGGCTGCAGAACGGCGTTCCTGTTACGGGGTTGGGTGACGCTGACGGCGTCACGAGGCTCTATCGGATCGCCGTACCGGCGGGTAAGACGAGTGTCTCGTTCGTACTCGCTGGAGGCACCGGCGACGCGGATATCTACGTCCAGCGCGCGACTCCCCCAACGTCGACGGTCCACGTGGCTCCGGGCTGCACGTCAGCCAATCCGAACCCCCCGTCCTCATGTTCGTCGGAAGGACCGGACACCAACGAATCGGTGACTGTCGCCAATCCGGCCAAGGGAACCTGGTACGTCCTGATCAAGAGCTTCGTTTACTCCGGAGCCACTCTCACCGCCACCTATGCGCCCTAAGTAACCCGGCGCTCTCACATGAAAGGCCCTCGTGCAATCCGCGCGAGGGCTTTTTTTTGTTGACCAGGTGTGCGCACGGCGCCATTATGTCCCTAGGTTGANNCGCACTGGTCTGTTCGTGGCGATCGGAATAGTCCGCTCCAGCGCGCTCGTGCTGGGGATCTCTGCAGTTCCTTGTGCACTGTCTGGCCAGGGCACCATCAGTGGCTCTGTGCTCGATTCGCTCGGCAGCGCTTTGAGTGGAGCGCAGGTCACGATCCAGGGGACGAGCGCGCGCGCGGTCACCGACGATGATGGAGCGTTCCGCCTCGGGCGCGTGCAGGAGGGTGACGCCGATCTGTACGTCCGCCGCCTCGGCTACCGCCCGGAATCCCGCAAGGTACATGTCACGCCCGGCGGCGAGATTCATCTCGATGTAACCCTGGCGCCGCTGGCCGTGCGCCTCGCAACCGTTGAAGTGCGCCGCAGACCGGAGGCTTACGATTCGCGGCTGGCCGGCTACAACGCACGAAAGGGCAGCCAGGTAGGTCACTTCGTTACCCGCGAACAACTGGATCGCATGAGCTCACCGCGTTTTGTGGACGCGTTGAGAGAGATTCCGGGCGTTCAGATGCGATCCCTGCGGGGCGGGGGAACGACCATTATCCTGCGCGGCTCGAGATGCCCTCCACTCGTGTTCATAGATGGATTTCCTGCCGACGCCGGAGTGATGGATCTGGACATGCTCGATCTCTCCGGCGTGGAAGGAATAGAGATCTATTCGGGAGTGGCGACTGTCCCGTCGGAGTTCATGGGCGCCAGGGGAACCCACAGCTGCGGCGTCGTTGCGGTGTGGTCGCGGCCAACGCGGCCGAGGAAACAGCGCCTTGGATCCGGCGACGCGGTGGACCTGGAAAAGCTTCTTGACTCGCACGCGGTCTATACCGCCGACCAGGTCGACGATCCGGCGGGCCTCGTCACGGGTTCGGCGGTACCCACTTATCCGGATTCACTATGGCGAGCCCAAGTTCCCGGGCGGGTCGTAGCCGAGTTCGTGGTAGATGCCGGGGGACTCATTGAGCCGGGCTCTCTCCGGATGGTATCGACCACCCATCCTTATTTTTCCGGCGCCGTCAAAAGCGCGCTCGAGAGCGCGACATTCAGGGCGGCAGTGCTGGGGGGAAAACCGGTCAGGCAGATCGTCCAGCTCCCCTTTGTTTTCGATCCGACCAAAGCGCCCAGCGATACCATACCCTTGCCGGGCGGATAGGGCCCTCCGCGGCCAGACCATGCCTAGCGGCGAATTCCCACTTGTGCAATACGGGCTCGGTCCCCATTTTCGTCCCGCCACCCGTGCTGTTTGAAATCCCTTTATAGTTGCTGACGGTGCCTCTACCCTACAGTAGAGAGCACCGGCTTCTCAGTTGCGCACAAGATAGTTCCTGCTGCGCACTGATCCTCACGGCTGTGGCGAAGGCGAGCTGCTGTACGGTGTTCTTTGGCTTTCACCAGCAGTACCGAGGAGGATCGAGCATGACAACAGTCACACGTACGCGCTTCACCATCACATTGCTGGCGTTGACCCTGGGGCTATTCGGAGCCCGGAACGCGTCGGCGCAGGTGGTCATCTCAGGCAAGGTGACCAATGAGCAGGGCGCTCCCATTCCGGGGGCAAACGTTACCATCCCGACGTTGCAGGTCGGTACTCAGGCCGATGCATCCGGGGATTACCGGGTTACCATTCCGGCCAACAGAGCCAATGGACAAACGGTCAACATCGCCGGCCGCTACATCGGGTTCAACCAGCAGCAGCGGACAGTGACGCTGACGCCGGGCTCGCAGACGGTGAACTTTACGCTTGTCTCTGATCCGTTCAACCTTGCCGAGGTCGTCGTGACCGGCGTGGCCTCTGGCATGGAGCAGCGCAAGCTTCCGTTCACGGTGGCGCACGTCTCGGAGGAGCAGGTCAGTAAGGTGCCGGCGAGCTCGCCGGTAACCGCCCTGGCCGGCAAGGTCGCGGGAGTCCGCATAAGTCTCGGCACGGGAAACCCTGGCTCAGAGCCGGCAATCCGACTCCGCGGCTCGACGAACCTGGCCATCGGAAAAAGCTCCCCGCTCATCATTGTCGACGGCATTGAAACCCGCTCGAGCATCTCCGACATCGATTGNNATCGATGGCAACGACATCGCGTCGATCGAGGTCCTCAAGGGAGCTACGGCTTCGTCTTATTACGGGTCAAATGGCGCCAACGGCGTGATCAACATCACGACCAAGCGCGGCAAGAATCTGCCCGAAGGCACCGTTCAGGTCATTTCCCGGAATGAATTCGGGCAGTCCTCGATCCAGCACATGATCTCGCTCAACACGAGTACTCCGTACCAGCTGAACCCGGACGGGAATATCTTCCTCAACAGCGGTGGCTCGCGGGTAACGGTGAGCCAGTTCATGGATCAGCCATACCCCACCTCTGGCCCGAACGCCTGGCGAAATCAGCTCCAGGAGTGGATGCAGGATGGCGCGTACTACAGCAGCAATGCTCAGGTAGGACTGCGCCGCGGCAACACGAATTTCGGCTCATCCTTTACTACCGATCACAGCGCCGGAGTGATTCCGCTTCGTAAGGGGCAATACCGGCAGAACGCTCGCGTGAATGTCGATCAGGGCATCGGCGAAAAGCTGGACNNGCTGAGTATGACGTATGCGGCAGTCAAGAACGACACGCACACCACGAACACCGGAACTCCCGACGATTGGTTTGCGTTCCTACAGGCTCCGCCGGATGCCAACTTGGCGACTCCCTGGTTCGAGCCAACCGGGAGGGATACGACGCTCTATTGGCGCGACCTGCCCAATGACCCGAGCGCTCGTGGAAACCCGCTGTACACTCTGGCGTACGAGAAATACGCACTCCAGCGGGATCGTTTCCTCGGATCGGCGTCGGCTCGGTATCGTGCTTTCAGCTGGCTGAACTTCGACGCCAACTACGGGACTGACAAGCTGAGCGCACACGAGACCACCTATGATTTCAAGGGGTACCAAAGCATCAGCGGACAACCGGGCAACGGATCTCTCGCGCGAAACAGCACCATCGATGACGCCTACAACGGCCAGGTCTCCGCTACCGCGATCGGCAGGTTCTTCGATGCGATCAATTCGACGACTCGTGTCGCAAGCATCTACGAGCAACGGCGTCAAAACTACTTCCAGGCGTCCGACACGAAGCTGAACGTTCAAAACGTTCCCGATTTCGACGCGGCTGATCCGGCGCAGGTCACAATCACCTCCGACGACCAGCTCGAGCGCAACATCAATTATCTCGGGTCCGAGACCCTGGACATCAAAGACCGGTACATCGTTGACGGCATGTGGCGTCGTGACGGGTCTTCGCTGTTCGGCTCAAACAATCGCTGGAAGAACTTCTACCGAATCTCCGGCGCCTGGCGCGTGAGCGAGGACATCCACATTCCGGGTGTTCAGGAGCTCAAGCTTCGTGCTGGTCGCGGCACCGCTGGTCTGCGTCCGGATTTCGCCGACCAGTATGAGACTTACAACGTAAGCGCCGGCTCGATCAGCAAGTCTCAGGTTGGCAACAAGGATTTGCGCCCCGCGGTCGCTACGGAGGACGAATTCGGCATCAACCTGGGTTTCATGAATCGCTTCAATCTCGAGCTGGTCCAGGCAAACCGCCTGACCCGCGGCGCGTTCCTGGCCGTCCCTCTCTCCCTCGCGCAGTCGGGGGGGTTCACAAACCAGGTACAGAACGCAGCGGATGTCTCGGCCAAGACGACCGAGCTCAGCCTCCAGACCGATGTCTTTACACGTCCGGACATGAGCTACTCGTTCACGCTCACCGGTGACCACACGTCACAGATGATCGACCACCTCTCTCGCGCTCCGTTCCGGGTGCCGGGGCTTGGTCAGGGGCAGGACATGTTCTACTACAAAGAAGGTGAGCCGCTGGGGATCATGTACGGCGTGAAATGGGTTCGCAGCTTTGCGCAACTACAGCAGAACCCCGCCAATGCTTCCGCGGTGGCCACCGACTACACCGTCAACCCGCTTGGGTACCTGGTCAAGGTTGCCTCGCCGGGGACGCTCATACAATTCGTGGACGCCACTGGTGCCAACCAGTTCGTGATCGGCGACGTGAATCCCAAGTTCAACTGGGGTATGGCGAACAATTTCCGCTGGAAGAACTTCTCCGTGTACGCGCTGATCGATGGGCAGCACGGCGGACAGATCTACAACTTCACCAAGCAGTGGATGTTCCAGGATCTCCGCAGCGGAGACATGGACATGGCGGGCAAGGCGACCGCTGACAAGGTGCCGTTCTCCGTCTACACGCAGAGCCTGTACAACGGCCTTGTGGCGAGCGACTACTTCGTGGAAAGTGGCTCATACGTGAAGATGCGCGAGCTCTCGGTCTCGTACAATCTGGGTGCGCGCGCGATGCAATTTGGCGGTCTCAACAGGTTTGCGAACGGCGTGAAGATCGCGCTGATCGGGCGGAACTTGTACACCTGGACCAAATACACCGGGTTCGACCCGGACGTCACGGCCGGCGGCGACTTTAACTTCCGCGTTGACGGGTTCCGTTATCCTAACTTCAGGACAATCACCGGTCAGGTGGAGTTGACGTTCTGACCCCCACTTTGACATTGGAGCTATACCAACGATGAATATGAAAAAGGCATACTCACTTATAGGAGCGGCGGGGGCGGTGCTCTTCGTGAGCGCGTGCAACAACCTCGACGTTACGAATCCCAACCAACCCGATGTCGCGCGCGCGCTTTCGTCTCCGAGCGACGTTCAATCACTCGCTCAGTCGACTGTACGCTCGTGGTACATGACGAGCGTCTCGGCGGGCCCGGATGACAACGGTGATCTGACCCCGTACCATTTCGGGTCGGTGACGTCGGACGTTACGACGGGAAATTTCGGAAACTTCGGAATGCGGTTCAACAACCTGGAGCCGCGCATCCCTTACGGAAATAACAGCGCCGGTGGCGATCGCTCTGTTACCGAGGTACCGTGGAATTACAACTACGGGACGATCGGCGCCACCAATGACGTGCTTCGCGCGCTCAAGAACGGTTTGTCACTAGGGAGTGCGGACATCACTGAACAGTACAAGGAGGAAGCGCAGTTCTCGCAGGCGGCGTCCTACACTTACCTGGCGATGCAATTCGACCAGGCCTTCGTCGTCGAAGAGGACAATGACCCCGCCAGCCCTCCGGGCCTGGTTCCGTATGCGGCGGTAAGGGACTCCGCGCTCAGGATGTGGAACACTCTGATCGCTGCCAGCGCGACCCACAACTACACGTATGCGCTGACGGACCTTCCGCTGAAGGACGGTGCCCTTACATCAGGGCGCATCAACCGCATCGCGAACACGATGGCCGCGATGCTGCTTGCTTACAGTCCGCGTATTCCTGCACAGTCGGCTTCGGTGGATTGGGCAAAGGTTGCGGCCTACGCCGATAAGGGAATCGGGACTGGATCCGCTGGCGCTCCGTTTGACATTGTGGTGGTGACGGACCGCAACACCTGGTGGTCATATGTCGCCGCCTACGGCGATCAGCAGGATTGGATCCGCATGGACCACCGGGTGATCAATCGGATGAACCCGGCGGTACCGGCAAAATATGATGGAACCATTCCGCCGCAGGGAACGTCGGCCGACGCGCGATACACCACGGATTTCGGGTACAGGTCGCCGCCAATTGGTGATCCGGCTCGCGGTATCTACATGCAGAGCGTCTTTTACCACAAGCGTTACGAATTCACTGCCGAGAGTCAGCCGGGCGGGTATACGGGACCGGTTCCATACATGCTCGCGGCAGAGAGCGACTTGATACATGCCGAGGCGTTGATTCGCTCAGGCGGCAACCCGGTTACCGCAGCCCAACTCATTAACAATACGCGAGTGGGTCGTGGAAACCTCCCCCCGGCGACTGGGGCGGAGGGAACTGCTGCTCTACTCAGCATGATCAGTTACGAGCGGGACGTCGAGCTGGTTAACACCAGCGGCACTACGCTGTATTGGCGGCGTGCCATAACGGATCAACCGATGCAGGCAGGTACAGTTTGTCAGCTTCCAATGCCTGCGAAGGAGCTGGAGACGCTCGCTCTGCCGATCTACACCTTTGGTGGAGTTGGAGGCAACCCCTGCTCCTGATTTAATCAGCGGTGACTTGGCCGGATACCGGTCAGGTTTGGCTAGCACGAAATAAGTTGGGGCGGATCTTTACGATCCGCCCCAACTTATTTCCAGGCGTCAGCATTTGTTTCGGATGTCCGTGACAGCTCTCAAATTGTCGCGGCCGAATCAACTCTTTCTCCGGAGTTGGGCGCAGGTGATAACGTCAGTGAGCTGCGTACCGGTGCCGCGAAACACATTCACGTGATAGCTGCCCGATTCCCAGAGCGCGAAGGGCATGTCGACGTCCAAATTTGCCTGTCCATTGGCGTTGACCTGCATCAAAGGAAAGGCGCCGGGCGCCAGCACCGGTGGATCCCCGGAGCCGCAACCACCGCCGTGGATCGCCCAACCAAGAGTTTCCAAGCTGGGATCCATCGAAACAGATACACTCAAATGAACGTGGGAAAGGTTTGGATTGCTCGCCAAGGGCGTCAGCTCCACGTTGCCGTTGCCGTTCTGACGCACGCTTGGAACGAGCTCGCCACTGACCGATCCCGTCGGATTGAAGGTTCCCGTCCACCGTTTTGCACGCGCCATTATCGCTTGCGTCCGTGCGGCATCGGAATTCGGGTCGGGGGTCACCGAGGGCGCGCTCGCGCAAGCACCGACCGCAGCGGAAATTAGGACGGATGTAAGAATTCTGGAGAGACGCATAGTCACCTGCGAGAGTTGTGAAGGTCCTGGATGATACCGAGTGAAAATCACTCATTACAGCTAGCTCCATTGGAGAAGCTTGTCAAATGACAGCCCCTGATCCCATGAACAACCCCACTACGTGAGCCGCCGAAAAAACACGCCCGTCGCTCAGTCGGACAGCAACCGCTCGGCGAAGCCGGAGCTCGCGCGGGGGCGATACGCCCTTTTCATCGCCCTGACCTTGATGGCACCTCTCGTCCTTTTCGGTGCGGTAGAGGGACTGCTTCGACTCATCCGTCCTGACGGGGGAATGCCCCTCTTCGTCCACGCACAGTTCGTCAATGGGGACTACCTGGTCGCGAGCCCGTCCCTGGGGGCGCGGTGGTTCGCTGGGGTCGAGCATCCGCCCTCTCCCGCTCCTGAGATGTTCGCCGCGAGAAAGCCCGACCGGGCGTTTCGCGTTTTCGTTTTGGGCGAATCTGCGGCGGCGGGATTTCCATACCCGCGAAACGTGACCTTCTCGCGGTATCTGAGGGACATCCTTCGGGACGTGCTGCCCGGCGATTCCGTAGAAGTCGTCAATCTCGGAATCGCAGCCACGAACAGCTTCGCAATGCTGGACATGGCGGACGAGGTTGCGGACCAGCACCCCGACGTCGTGCTCGTGTACGCCGGCCACAACGAATACTACGGGGCGTTGGGTGCGGCCTCGAGAGTGGGCATTCCGGGAGGGACCGCGGCTGTCCGGCTTTACCTCCGGCTGCTGCGCCTTCGCACGGTTCGCGCGTTGAGAAACGCAATCAGCTCGGCGCGCACGCCCGACCGTCCGGGTGCCGATTCTCTCGAAGCAGTGAGTCTGATGGAAGTGCTGGGACGCGATCGGCAGATTCCGCTGGAGAGCGCGTTGTACGAGCGTGGCGCCCGTCAATTCGAGAGCAATCTCGAATCCATCGTGCGCGTGTTCAGGCGGCGCGGCACGCCGGTGCTGATTGCCAGCGTGGCGAGCAACCTTCGGGATCAACGTCCGTTCGCTGCTGACGCGAATTCCACCCCGACCGGAGCGAACAGCGCCTTCGAAGCTGCCCGCGTCGCTCTCGCGCGCGGAGACACCACGGACGCTCTGCGTCTCTTTGCGCGCGCACGCGACCTCGATGTGATCCGGTTTCGAGCGCCGGGCGAGTTCAATGACATAATTCGCCGGGTCGCTTTGAGCGCGCACGCAACCTACGTCCCGGTGGCGGAAGCGTTCGCCGCCGCGTCTCCGGCCGGGATTCCGGGTGCGAATCTCTTTCTCGAGCACGTTCATCCGACCCGTCAGGGCCAGGCGCTCATTGGCCGCGTTTTTTTCCGGACAATGCTCGAGTCCGGCCTGCTTGGACACTCCGTCGACACGACTCGTTTGCGCCCAATGGACGAGTATTTCCGCGGAATGGAGATGACGCCATTCGACGAGCGCATCGCGTTTCACATCACCCGCACGCTGACATCACGGTGGCCATTCGTGCCCGTTGAGCAGCAGGTGGACTATCGGGGACGATACGTTCCGACTGATCTACTCGACAGCCTTGCGTTCGCGGTCTCCCGAGGCGAGCGATGGGAAATTGCGAAGGTTCGGCTCGCCGCGGATTATGAGCGCAGGCGACAGTTTGATTCGGCCGCCGCGGAATACGCCGGACTGGTGCGCGACGCGCCTCTCGCAAGCGAGCCATTGCTGTTCATGGCGCGCGAGCTGGACCTGGCCGGCCGACCCGATGCAGCAGAGGCAGCCCTTCGAAGAGCGGTCGAGATTCGTCCCACCGCTCCAGCGCTCAATGCTCTCGGCGTGCGCGCCGCCAGGCGTCGGCAAATCAGCGAAGCAATCGCTCTGTTTCAGCGCTCGCTCGAGATCCAGCCGGCACAGCCGGATGTGTTGTATGAGCTGACGCTGGCTTATGGTATGTCGCGGGATTTGCCGAACGCGCGGGCTGCTGCCATCCGTCTTGCTCGACTCGATCCTCGCTACCCCAAATTGAATGAGCTGCTTTCTGCGCTCGGGGTGCGACCTTAGAAGATCGAATAGATGAAGGGAGCAAGCGCCGTCCCTTGCGCTAGAAAAAGCAGGCCGCTGAGCAGAACCATGATTATCAGAATGGGCGCCAGCCAGAGCTTCTTTCTCTCGCGCATGAATGCCCAAAGCTCTTTGATCACCGATAGCAGAAGCTGATCTCCTTCAGAATTGACGCTCCATGCGCTCACGCGGGGGAAGCGGGGGCCGCCGGTGCCAGTTCGAACCCACCGATTGCCGACGAGTGCGACGAAGGCGCCTCACAGCGGCGATCGGCGTCACGGCCAAATAATACACGATCGCCATAACGATGGGAGTGGTGATGTAGCTGATGCCCTCTCCAATCTTCATCCAGACGCGCCGGATCGGTTCGAGCTTTCCCGGGATGAGAGTCGCGGCCACTAGTGAAATAGCGGCGAGCGCTGCCGTGATCACGGCAACGCGCGGTGCGTGTCTCCAGTATGTCAGCAGGGCGAGGAAGAGAAATCCTCCCGCCAAAGTCAAAGCGAAGACGCGACCCTCGCGTACTTTTCGTCCGTCGTCTGGCGCGGGGTGGCTCTGAGCTTGAACGGGCGTCAATCGAGACTCAGAGTTTTGGGTGCAGCTCCTGCCAGAGCGGCCTCCGTCTGCGTCGCCCGCTCGACCAGGAAAGGGCCGATCACGAGCGCATCGATCGCCGTCCGCGCAAAGCACGCGAACGCGTCAGCCGGATTGCAGACGATCGGCTCCCCACGAACGTTGAAGGATGTGTTGACGATTACGGGGCATCCGGTTCGGTCGGCGAAGCTGGAGATCACTTTGTGGAACTCCGGGTTTTGCTGGCGAGAAACAGTCTGCACGCGCGCGGAGTAATCGAGGTGCGTTACGGCGGGGATCTCGGATCGGACCTCATTCACGCGCGACAGTCCCACCGTCCCGGATGGCTCCGCGTGCCGCCGACGCGAAGGAGCGACAGGAACCACGAAGGTCATATACGGCAATTCGCCCTTCACCTCGAAGAAATCCGCGGCTCTCTCGCTCAGCACGCTCGGCGCAAATGGCCGAAAGCCCTCGCGAAACTTGATCTTCTGGTTGAGCCGCGACTGCATGCCCGGATCTCGAGCGTCTGCCAGAATGCTGCGCGCTCCCAGCGCGCGCGGACCGAACTCCATGCGTCCCTGAAACCACCCCACGACTTTCCCGTCGGCGATCATCTCCGCGGCCCGCTCCTCCGGAGTGCCATTGGTGACTTCTTCGTAATGCGCGTTCGCGCCGTCGAGAGCCCGCCGAATCTCGTCAGCGTCAAACTCGGGACCCAGAAGCGCGGCCTGCATCGAGTCCCTGCCGGCCTTAGGGCTCCTCGGATGTCCGAAGTACTTGTGACATGCGACATAGGCGGCCCCGAGCGCGCCTCCCGCATCTCCAGCGGCGGGCTGCACCCAGATTTCGGAGAAGGGACCCTCGCGGGCGAGGCGTCCGTTGGCGACCGCGTTCAATGCCACTCCTCCAGCCATGCACAGCTTGTCGATTCCCGTCAGTCGATGCGCGTGCCGCGCCATGCGGAGAACGATCTCCTCGCAGACCACCTGCACGGAACACGCGAGATCCATCTCGCGCTGTGACAGCGGCCCCTCCGGTGGTCGCGGCGGTCCATCGAATAGGCGGTCGAAGTTGCGGTTGGTCATCCGCAGCCCGCCACGGTAGTCGAAGAAACGCTGATCGAGCGTGAAGGACCCATCGTCGCTCAGCTTCAGCAGGTTGGAATAGATCCGGTCCACGTACCGCGGTTGTCCAAACGGGGCGAGCCCCATCAGCTTGTATTCGCCGCTGTTCACCCTGAAGCCGGCGTGGTAGGTAAATGCGGAATAGAGCAGCCCGAGCGAATCGGGAAAGCGCATTTCCTCCAACAGCTCCAGCTCGGCGCCACGCCCTACACCAATGGTGGCGGTCGCCCATTCACCGACCCCATCGATGGTGAGTATCGTCGCCTCGTCGAACGGTGACGGATAGTACGCGCTCGCCGCGTGTGACTCGTGGTGCTCGGTGTACAGCAGCTTTCCCTTGTAGCCTTCCAGTCCGGAGCGGATGGCGCGTTCGACGTGAAGACGCTCCTTCATCCACAAGGGTCCAGCGCGGCGGAAGGAATCGAACCCCCAGGGCGCGATGTCGAGATAAGTCTCGAGAAGCCGCTCGAATTTCAGCAGCGGCTTTTCGTAGAAGACGACCGCGTCCAACTCTGATGCAGGAATGCCAGCTTCGGCAAGGCAATATCGCGCGGCGTGCCGAGGAAATCGTTCGTCACCTTTTACGCGCGTAAATCGCTCTTCCTGGGCCGCCGCCACGATCGTTTCGCCTGAGAGCAGGCATGCCGCGCTGTCGTGATAGAAAGCGGAAATGCCCAGTACGTAGCCGCTAGGCATCGGTGGGCTTTACGATCGAACAACCGTCAGTAAACTCGCTGATCCCTGCCTTTCCATATTCCATCCGGTATGAAATGCCTAGTATTTTACCGAAGATGCAGTGCGGTTGGCGACACTATTGGAGGTTATTGATGCGGGCTGTTCATCGGCGAATTGCCGTTCACGCTGCACTCGTCGTGCTGCTTGCGACTATGGGGTGTAGCCGGCTGAGTACTAAGTATCCCCTTGGAAAGCTGTCCGTTCGGGTGATCGACGCGCAGAATAAGCCGGTTCGCCTGGCGGCAGTGGACCTCTACAGGCTGACGCCATCGGGGAAAGTCTACTGGAGAGCGAGCTCGACGGACAGCGCTGGAATCGCTGTTCTCGGGGCGAAGAATGGTGGAGTGATCGAAGGTGACTACGTGATTAACATCAGCGATAGGACGTGGCACAAGCTCGCTCCCGGCGAGACCAACGATCGACCTGTGACAATCAAGGCCGGCGACGACACGGTCGTCACGTTCCGGGTAGTGGCCAGGCTTCCCATGAGAATTCCGGCGAGCGCAAAAATTTCGCCATGAGGGCGCCAACTATGGTAAGATATTCATATCCCACCCTACTTCCGGCTCGCCGTATATGAAAGGAACCCGTCTACGGATCGTCGCTGTCGCTGCTTTCGCATGCGTTCTTGCGTCTCTGGCTTGCAGCAACTCTACCGCGGTGTCGGCGGTCGGCAAGCTATCCGCAAAAGTAGTCGATGCCAACAATGTGGGAATCCAGGGAGCCAACGCGGATCTTTACAAGCTGATCGGGGGCGGCGCGCTTTTGTGGCGTGCGAGCTCCACAAGCAGTGACGGGATCGCGGTGTTCGGCGCGAACGAAGGGGGAGTTATCGCGGGAGACTATTACATCCACGTCAGCTTCATAACGAACAATCAGCTCGCCGCCGGTGAAACCAACGACAAGCAAGTAACGGTCAAGGAAGGCGACGACCTCGTCGTCACGTTCCACGCGGTTTCGACCGGGCCGGGCCTTTGATGTAAGGACTCGAATGCGACGGAAAGGCTCATCATAGGATGTTGACCTCCGTCATGGCGCCCGCAGCGTGGATTCTCGTAGTCATTCTTCTCGTCGCTCTGGTTGCGACGATCGTCCTGCGCCTGGGCGCTACGCGTATCGCCCTCCGCGCGCTTCACCGCTCCCGCTCGCGCATCGACCGCTTCAAGCTCACGAAGAAGCCATTCATCCGGGAGACCCTTCTCGCGGACGAGGCAATCGCGCAGGCCGTCAGGGAACACGCCGCCGAGAACTCCATGGACGAAGGAAAGGCATGGGGCCGGGTCGAAGTGTACATCGATGAGATCGTGCCGTTCTTCAACATCCTCACTTACTACAAGATCGGCCTTGTCGTCAGCCGAGTGCTGCTGAACTTTTTTTATAAGGTGTCGGCGGAGTACGCCGGGCCCCCATCGCAGGGCACGCTCCCGCGCGACGCGATCGTGATCTACCTCATGAATCACAGATCTAACGCCGACTACGTGCTCGTCGGATACGTGCTCTCGGGGCAGGTGGCGATCTCGTACGCCGTCGGCGAGTGGGCGCGAACCTTCCCGCTTGAGTACATCTTCAAATCGTTCGGCGCGTACTTCATCCGCCGGAAATATCGGGAGAAGCTCTATCACACCGTGCTCGAGCGGTACGTGCAGCTCATCACGCGCAATGGTGTGACGCAGGGAATCTTCCTCGAGGGCGGATTGAGTCGCGACGGAAAGCTGGGGAAGGCGAAGATCGGGCTCTTCGACTATGTGCTCGGCGTCGCCCGTGAGCCGTCGATGCGGCGGCGCCTCTATGTCGTGCCGGTGGCGATTAATTACGATCGTGTGCTGGAAGACCGCTCGCTCCTGCGCGAGCTGGACGCGCGGGAGGGCGGGAAGCGTCCGCCGCGCCGCACCCAGCTCGGCGAGGTGGTGCGTTACGTGTGGTGGAACATGGCGCGTCTCGTTGCGCGAAGGTGGAGACGATACGGGCGCGCATCGGTAGTGATCGGAGAGCCATTTCCGCTGGCGCCCTGGCTCGAGCAGCAGGAACTGGAGACGGGAGGATTGTTCACGATCGAGCGGGCGGAGCGTCTGGCGCGGGTTCAGGCACTGTCCGACTCCGTCATCGATAGAATCGCCGCGATCATTCCGGTCACCCCCGTGACTCTCGCCTGCGCCGCGATCCAGAGCTTCGACGGAGATTACATCTCGCACGAGAAGCTGCTCGCGCGCATGGGCGAGATGCGCGACGTGCTGCGCGAGCTCAATGCGCGCGTGATCCATCGCGAGGGAAGCGTCGAGGAGATCTTCGACCGCGCGTGGCGCATGCTGAAGATGCGACGGATCCTGGTGAGGGTCGGCGCCGGATATTCGGTGCTGCCGGGCAACAGTCCGCTCGTGAGCTACTACGCGAACAGCATCAGCCACCTGCTCGGACCATTCGCTGAAGGAGTGCGTGAGCGCGATCAACTCCCCGCGCTCGCCGCCGGCACCGTGCGCGCTCTTTAGGACCGCCGCCGCAACACCGCACCGCGCGTGGAAGTAATGCCCGGCAACGATGTCCGCCTTAGTCGATCGGGTTAACTACCAGACTCCCACGCTCGAATGATTGAGGCTGCTCTCGATCGTCAATCGAACCGCGGAGCTCCCGCGCAAAGAGATCGCTTGCGACACGTAGCTATCGGTTCCCCCGATCCGGCGGGCGGCAATACGAATCACGCCCATCTGTCCCTGTAGCCGGGCCGGGATCTCGATCGAAACGTTGTGAGCGGCCGCTACCTGCGTGAACCGGGTTTGAACGCCGTCGTGGAGAACGTAGAGGACAACGTCCGCCCAGTTGTGATTCTCGACCTCGAGCACGACGGGTTCCGGGGCGGTGGTGTCCGGCGGCGCGGCGGCCAGAGAGTCCTGGGTCACGGGATGTCGGCCCGCGCATGCCAGAAGGAGGCTGGAAACGATGAAATACGAGGCGAGCGTAGTGCGGCGGCCTACCATATTCTCTCCGACGCCAACGTCGCGGCGCCATGTCGCAACGAATACTGCAATGTGCTGCATGGGTCAACCCGCGTCGAGAGGGCGTCTCAGTTGTCGAGTTATGTCGCGGCGAAGTACGGACGAGCATCCCCGTGCGCGGTAATTGGCGCTGTCTACGTTGACATAAGTGCCATGCCCGCCTAACTTTATAGGCTGGTCTGCCCTGGAATCCTGCAGATTTAGCACCTTGAAACCGGTCGTTCAACAACCAGTAATGCCGACAATCAATCAGCTCGTACGTCAGAGCCGCCGCGACGTCCAGAAGAAGGAAAAAGCGCCCGCGCTCAAGTCGAATCCCCAGAAGCGTGGAGTCTGCACCCGCGTTTATACCACCACGCCGAAGAAGCCGAACTCGGCGCTTCGCAAAGTGGCGCGCGTGCGGCTGACCAACGGATTCGAAGTCACCGCCTACATCCCCGGTGAAGGCCACAATCTGCAGGAGCACTCGATCGTGCTCATTCGCGGCGGCCGTGTGAAAGATCTTCCGGGTGTGCGCTACCACATCGTCCGCGGCTCGCTCGACGCATCGGGCGTCAACGGCCGCAACAAGAGCCGCTCCAAGTACGGCACCAAGAAACCAAAGGTCGGCGGTGCAGCAGCTGGAGGCAAGAAGAAATGAGTCGCCGCAAGAAGTCCATCAAGCGTCCTATTCTTCCCGACGCGCGCTACGATAGCCAGACCGTCTCGAAGTTCATCAACGCCATCATGTACCAGGGCAAGAAGTCGACTGCCGAGAGAATCTTCTACGGGGCGATGGACATCGTCGAGAACAAGACCGCGCAGCCCGGTGTCACGATCTTCAAGCAGGCGCTTACGAATCTGAAGCCCGCTGTCGAAGTGAAGAGCCGCCGCGTCGGTGGCGCGACTTACCAGGTGCCCGTCGAGGTTCGTCCCGACCGTCGCACGGCGCTTGCCATGCGCTGGCTCATCACGTTCTCACGCGGCCGCAACGAGAAGTCGATGGCCGAGAAGCTCGCCGCCGAAGTGATCGCCGCCAGCAAGGGCGAAGGCAATGCGGTCAAGAAAAAGGAAGACACGCACCGCATGGCCGAAGCGAACAAGGCATTCGCGCACTACCGCTGGTAGAAAAGCGAAGCAATTCGGAGTCTGTCCATCGTCCAGTGATCACACGCTGACGATTTTTTTGATGTAGGCGGCCTTGGGTGGAAACCCGCGCGATCAGCGCGGCGTCGGCGTTCTCGCCCGATCTCCCTGGCGCCGCTCGGTCACTTCTCGAGCCATTCTCCGCCGCTCGGCCGTCGTCGCTATCACCGCCAGCGCCAGCTCGATCATTCCGTACGCCAGACCAACCAGCGAGAGAAGCGAGATGACGGCGAGAAGGCGCGTCATCCCCGCGGACAGGGTTCCCTTTACCACCCAGTAGGTCGAGCCCGTCACCAATATCGCGGAGACCACGGTGATCCCCGCCGCCTTGCCGATCGACATACCCCGGTCCACCGGGGGAAGTATTTCGTGCGGCTGCTCAACAGTAGCCGAAGGGTCAGTCATCAAGTTTCCGGTTTGTAGTTCCCAAGTGTACGACCAGAATCTGAGCATCATGCTTCGTGCCGGGGCGACTTTCAAGGACGACGTCTGCAATCCGCTTGTAATCCGCCGGTAATCCGCTTGCGACGTTTCCGCCCTAAAGGCATCTTCGAATGATGAGATAAGTGCCTTCCAATCCACGGGTTGGGGGATTTCGTAAGTCGCTGGGCGTCCGAAAGCGGGGAGGGACGGTGAAGTACCCAGAAGTCCAGAATTATGTTGGCGGCTCATTCGTTGGCAGCGACCGCTCATTCCTCGAGGTGCACAACCCGAGCGATGGGAGCGTCATCTCGCGTGTGCCGCTCTCGAGCCAGGCCGATGTTGACGCCGCCGTTGCGAGCGCACAAAAGGCGTTCCCGGCGTGGGCGGCCACCCCGATCAAGGAGCGCGTGCAGGTCTTCTACCGCTACAAAGCGCTGCTCGAGAAAAACATCGACGCGCTGGCCGCCCTTATAACGGAGGAAAACGGCAAGGTCGCATCCGAAGCCCGTGCTGAGGTGCTAAAGTCGGCGGAGCTGTGCGAGTTTGCGTGCTCGCTGCCGCAGATTGCGCCGGGCGAGGTTCTCGAAGTCAGTCGCGGTGTCGAATGCCGGGTCGAACGGTATCCGCTTGGTGTCGTCGCGGCGATCACGCCTTTCAACTTCCCCAACATGGTTCCGAACTGGTCGCTGCCCAACGCGATTGCACTCGGCAACTGTCTGATTCTCAAGCCGTCAGAGCTTGTGCCGCTGAGCGCGGGAAAAATCGCGGAGCTGCTCAAGGAAGCGGGATTGCCGGAGGGCGTGCTGCAGATCGTCAACGGCGGCAAGGAAGCCGTGGAAGCGATCTGCGATCATCCGGGAATCGCCGCGGTCAGCTTCGTGGGCTCGACCAAGATCGCGAAGGTCGTCTATCGCCGTTCCACGGCGACGCTGAAACGCTGCCTCGCGCTTGGCGGTGCGAAGAATCACCTCATCGTCATGCCGGATGCGGCGAAGGAGATGACGTCGAGCAACGTCGTGGCCTCGATGTCGGGCTGCGCGGGCCAGCGCTGCATGGCGGCGTCGGTGATGGTCGCGGTCGCTAAGACGGACGAGATCATCGAGCGCATGGTCGAGCACGCGAAGAAGATCGTTCCGGGGAAGGACATTGGTCCGGTCATCTCGGCCGCCGCAAAGGAGCGAATCGAGAAATACATCGCCGAGGCTGAAGCGGCCGGCGCGAAGGTACTTGTGGACGGGCGCCAGGCCGTGGTGCAGGGCAAGGAGAGCGGATACTTCATCGGGCCGACGATCATTGACCACGTCACGCCCGACATGCGAATCGCGCAGGACGAAGTCTTCGGCCCCGTGCTGGTGATCATCCGGGCGAAGGACATCGATGAGGCCCTGAAAATCGAGAACGCATCGCCCTATGGGAATGCGGCGTCCGTTTTCACGGAAAGCGGCGCCACCGCAAGATTCGTGATGGAGCACGCGAGCGCGGGGATGATCGGCGTAAATGTCGGAGTTCCCGTTCCACGCGAGCCGTTCTCGTTCGGCGGCTGGAACGACTCCAAGTTCGGCGTCGGCGACATCACGGGACGCGGCTCGATCGAGTTCTGGTCGCAGGCGAAGAAGATGACGACGAAGTGGAACAAGGAAGCGGGAACCAACTGGATGTCTTAGGAGGCTGTATGGCCGTTGATAGATCCGTGAGTTTTACCGGGATCAAGTTCGAGAATCCCTTTCTGCTTTCCTCGGCGCCACCGACAGAATCGGAATCCAACATCACGCGCGCTTTCGAGGCGGGATGGGGCGGAGTGGTCACCAAGACGATAGGACTCCATCCCGTCGTCAATGTTTATGGGGCAAAGGCGAAGTTCATGCGGACCACGCCCGACGACGGAAATGTGTCGATGAAAAAACGGCCCGGTGCGGCCCTGCATTCGTCCTGGAACTGGGAGCTGATCTCCGATAAAACGCTCGAGTGGTGGGCTCCGCGGATCCGGAGGATCAAGGAAGCGTTCCCGAACAAGGTGCTGATCGCATCGATCATGGCAGGCTCGGGCAACGACAAGGAGCTTCGGCATTGGCAGGAACTGGCTGAAACGGCGCAGGGAGAAGGGGCGGATGGATTGGAGCTCAACTTTTCCTGCCCGCACATGGACCGCCGCGACATGGGGTCCAACATCGGAAAGGATCAGGGACTCTGTTCCGTTGTGACCGAAGCGGTGAAGGAAGTCGCGAAGGTCCCGGTGTGGTGCAAGCTCACTCCCGCGACCGCGGACATCGTCGTCGAGGCGGCGGCGTGCTTCCGCGGTGGTGCGGATGCGATCGTCTCGTCGAATACATTCCCGTCCATTCCGTTGATCGATCCCGAGACGCTCGAGTTCGAGATCAACGTGGACGGGCTCGTCTCGAGCGGCGGGCTTGGCGGACCGGCGATTCTCCCGCTCGCGCTGGCGAAGATGGCACAACTTACTAAAGCTTTTCCAGATCGCAGCTTTTCCGGAATCGGAGGTGTGTCCGATTTCAATCAGGCGGCCTCATACTTCCTGCTCGGATGCGGAACCGTTCAGGTGTGCACGGCCGCTATGCTCGATCAGGCCGTCGGACCGAACGTCATCAAGCGGCTGCTCTCAGGTCTCGACAAGTTCATCGAGGCGCACGCGAAGGATGGGTGGAAGAGCATCGAGGATTTCCGCGGCATCCGTCGCGACAGGATCGTGCTCCAGTCGGAGATTCGCCGTCCCGATACGGCCGACTACCACTCCGGCTACGAAACGGTGGAAGGGTATGCAGCACCGCAGCCCGAAGTCGCGGTGCGGGCGTAGATCATGACCATCGCATCCACTTCGCCGCCGCGCGCGAGGGCAACGAGCAGCAAAGGAGCCGCAGGCACGCCCGCGCCGGTCAAGATGCCCCGGTCGGACCACGTTCCCAAGCCGTACACGGGTCCCTCGCGCGCCGAGCTCATCGCGATGAGGAAGAAGTACACGAATCCGGCGGTGTTCACGCTCTACGGCGAGCCGTTGCTCATCGTCGAAGGTCACATGCAGTGGCTGTTCGACGAGACCGGTAAACGTTACCTCGACATGTTTGCGGGCATCGTCACCGTCTCGTGCGGGCATTGCCATCCGAAGATCGTGGCGGCGATCCAGAAGCAGGTGGAGACACTTCAGCACGCGACCACGATTTATTTGCATCCGAATTTTCCGCTCCTGGCGAAGAAGCTCGCGTCGAAGATGCCCAAGGGACTCGACGTCACCTATTTCGTGAACGATGGCAGCGAGGCCAATGATCTCGCGGTCACGATGGCAAGGTTGTTTACGGGTAATACAGACGTAATAGCGCTCCGGAACGGCTATCACGGCGGCTCGCCCAGCTCAATGGGCCTGACGTCGCACAGCACCTGGAAATTCCCCGTGCCGGGCGCGGTGGGAATCCACCATGCCGTTTCACCCGATCCATACCGAAGCCAGTTCTCGGGCACGCCCGAGGAGATCGCATCCAAGAGCGCGGAAGACATACGTGAAATCATCCGCTACTCGACGCCAGGCAAGATCGCGGCGTTCATCGCCGAGCCGATTCAGGGTGTGGGTGGCGCGACGCACGGAGCGCGGAACTATCTGAGCGAGGCATATAGGATCACGCGCGAGCACGGCGGCCTTTGCGTCGCCGACGAAGTCCAGACCGGCTTCGGACGCACCGGCGATCACTACTGGGGATTCGAGAACTTCGATGTCGTGCCGGACTTTGTCACGATGGCGAAGGGGATCGGCAATGGCGTTCCACTTGGCGCTGTTACCACGAGGATGGATATCGCCCAGGCGCTGACGCAGCGCATCCACTTCAACACCTTTGGCGGAAACCCCGTTTGCATGGCGGCCGGACTCGCGGTGATCGACGTCATCGATGAGGATGGACTTCAGGAGAATTCCCGCGTGCTTGGCAAGAAGCTCAAGGACGGATTCAGGGGGCTCGCAAAGCACCATCAGCTCATTGGCGACGTCCGCGGCATGGGATTGATGCTCGGCGTCGAGCTCGTCCGCGACAGAAAAACGAAGGAGCCGGCAAAGAAGGAGACGCTCGCTCTTCTCGAAGCCGCGCGCGAGATGGGCGTTCTCGTCGGCAAGGGTGGGCTCGATGGCAATGTGCTCCGCATCAAGCCGCCGATGTGCATTACGGCTGAGGATGCGGCCTTCACACTGGACGTGCTCGATCGCGCGCTGACGGCCGTTGCCAAGTAAAAAGCGCGCGGCTCGCAGGAGCCCATCATCGAGCAAGAAGCCCCCAGCGCGAAAGAGGGCCACAGCGAGTAGGAAAGCCTCAGCGAGCAGGAATGCGCTGACATTCGACCAGATCATCAAGGGTGGAAACATCGTCACACCCGCCGGAACGTTCGTCGGTGACATCGGAATCACCGGAGAGAAGATCTCAGCATTGGGCAAGAATCTCGAAGGCGACGAATCGACGAAGGTGATCGACGCCAAGGGCCATCACGTGATCCCGGGCGTACTCGACGTCCACGTGCACCTCGAGCTTCCGTTCTGCGGAACTGTATCGGCCGATGACTACCGCACCGGCACGCGTGCCGGCGCCCGTGGCGGTGTGACCACGCTCATCGATTTCGCGATTCCTTACGCTGGTGAATCCCTGGCGCAGGCAGCCGACAACTGGATGAGGAAGGCGAAAGGCAAATCGCTCATCGACTACACGTTCCACATCTGCATCACGCGCTGGAACGAGCACAAGGATCAGATCAAGGGGATGGTCGATCGCGGCTTCACCACCTTCAAGGAATTCATGATCTATGAATCCGAGGGCTGGCAGTCGGACGACCGGGCGATGTTCGGCACGCTCGAGAAGATGAAGGAATACGGCACGATGCTGCTGGTGCATGCGAAGTCGGCGCGTGTCCTCGACGAGCTGATCGCGCGGCACCACACGCCAGAGCTGATGAAGAAGTACGGTGCGCGGCTGCATCCGATGACTCGGCCGAATTTCATCGAGGCCGAGGCGATCCAGCGCGCTGTGCAGTGGTGCGAAGCGACCGGCGGGCAGCTCTACATCGTTCACATGTCGACCGGCGAAGGCGCCGACATTATTCGAGCGGCACAGGCGCGCGGCGTTCCTGTTTTGGCGGAGACATGCGTGCAGTACCTGGTGCTCGATGATTCCGTGTTCGAGAGAGAGGACGGGCATCTCTTCGCCTGTTGTCCACAGCTCAAGAAGCCGAAGGATGTCCAGCGACTCTGGAAGGGACTAAAGAGCGGGGAAGTGTCCGTAGTGTCCACCGACACGTGCACGTTTGATCGCGAGCAGAAGGCGATGTGGGAGGGAGACTGGACCAAGATCCCGATGGGGATGCCCGGTCTGGAGACACTGATGCCGCTCATTTACACGCACGGCGTGCTCGCCGGGAAGATCACGCTCGAGGAGATGTGCACCAAGCTCTCCACCAATCCCGCGAAGATCATGGGACTCTATCCGCGCAAAGGAGCTATACAGGTTGGGGCTGATGCGGACATCGCGATCATTCATCCGAAGAAAACGCACAAGGTCGATCCCGAGTCGATGGAGACCAACGCCGACTGGTCGCCTTACGACGGTTGGGATCTCGCCGGCTTCGCGCGCACGACGCTTTCGCGTGGCGACGTGATCGTCGACGATTACCAGGTCGTCGGCAAGGAAGGGCGCGGCAAGTGGCTGCCGCGTAAGACCGCGGGCCTCGCATCGTGACCACAACGGCCGCGAGCGCGACGTACGCGGCCGAGGCGATCTCCGTTCCGGACGACATCCAGCATAGTCCGCTCTGGAACAAGGATCTGGCGCCCACGCCACTATCGCGGCGCACGTGGTCCACCTACAACATTGCGGCGCTGTGGATCGGGATGAGTGTGGTCATCACGACATACACCCTCGCGTCCGGCCTGATGCAGGAAGGCATGACCTGGTGGCAGGCGTTGATGACGATCCTCCTCGGCAACGTCATCGTGCTCATCCCGATGGTTCTGAACGCGCATGCCGGGACCAAGTACGGGATCTCATTCCCCGTGATGTGCAGAGCGAGCTTCGGAGTTCGCGGGGCAAACATTCCCGCGATGCTCCGCGCCGTCGTCGCGTGCGGGTGGTTCGGCATTCAGACGTGGATCGGTGCGCTCGCACTCAACACGCTGTTCGTCGCCGCGTGGCCGAGCTGGGCCTCAGTCACCGGGGGCGTGGCTCTGGCGTTCGCCCTGTTCTGGCTGATCCAGGTCGCGATCATCGCGAGAGGAATCGAGGGAATCAAGATGCTGGGTAGCTACGCCGCGCCCTTTCTCCTATCTGGGGGAATCCTGCTGTTGCTGTGGGGAATTCGACACGGCGGAGGATTGGGCCACATTCTGACGGAATCGCAGCGGCTGCAAGGCAAGACGTCGAACGTTTCGTTCTGGAGACTCTTTCCGCCCGCGCTCACCGCCAATGTAGGGTACTGGGCGACGCTGAGTCTCAACATTCCGGACTTCACACGCTACGCGCGGAGTCAGCGATCGCAGGTCACCGGTCAGGCACTCGGCCTTCCGACGACGATGACGACGTTCGCGTTCATCGGCGTGGCCGTGACGAGCGCGACGATCGTGATCTTCGGAAAGGCAGTCTGGGATCCGGTGGTCCTCGTGACGATGATCGGCGGGCCGGTGCTGATAATCTTTGCGGCGCTGATCGTGCTCGCCGCCCAGCTTCACACCAACATGGCGGCCAACGTCGTCTCGCCCGCGAATGATTTTTCGCATCTGAGCCCGAAGCGCATCAGTTTCGTGACGGGCGGAATCATCACCGCGATCATCGGCATACTCATGATGCCATGGAAGCTGTACGCGGGTGCCGGAGCATACATCTTCACCTGGCTGATCGGATACTCCAGCCTCATGGGCGCGCTCGGCGGAATTCTCATCTGCGACTATTGGCTGCTGAGGAAGCAGCGTCTCGACGTGGATGAGCTGTTCCGAATGAACGGACGTTACAGCTACTGGGGCGGTGTGAATCCGCGAGCAGTGGTGGCGCTGGTGCTCGCGATTCTTCCCGTTGTGCCCGGATTCGTCCGTGCTGCGGTGACACCCGGCGGCAGAGTTGCGCATCCCGACTTTTTCGATCAACTCTATTCATACGCCTGGTTCGTAACGTTCGGCCTCAGTTTTCTGATTTACTGGCTGCTGATGCGACGTCAGATCGCTGCCGGCAAGTCGACAACCGCAAAATCATAGGGAGATTGCAGGATGGCACGTGTCGTCAAATGTGGTCTCATTCAGGCGTCGCATGCGGGCTCGACCGAAGCACCGCTCGAGAAAATCCGCGAAGCCAATATCGAGAAGCATCTGAAATTCCTGGATCAGGCGGGGAAGCAGGGCGTACAGATCGTCTGCATGCAGGAGATCTTCACCGGTCCGTATTTCTGCGCTGAGCAGAATACGAAGTGGTACGACGCAGTGGAGAAGATTCCTAACGGGCCGACGACGCGCCTGATGCAGGAGGTGGCAAAAAAGCACTCGATGGTGATTGTCGTGCCCCTCTACGAGGAAGATGAGACGGGCGTCTACTACAATACCGCCGCCGTCATCGACGCCGACGGGACGTATCTCGGAAAGTACAGGAAGAGCCACATCCCCCACACCGCGCCGGGATTCTGGGAGAAGTTCTATTTCAAGCCCGGCAATCTCGGATATCCTGTTTTCAAAACGCAGTACGCGGACATTGGCGTCTACATCTGCTACGACCGGCATTTCCCCGAGGGCGCGCGCGAGCTCGGGCTGAATGGCGCCGAGATCGTGTTCAATCCGTCGGCGACGGTGGCTGGGCTGTCGGAGTACCTGTGGAAGCTGGAGCAGCCGGCGCATGCGGTGGCGAACGCGTACTTCGTGGGCGCGATCAATCGCGTCGGCGTCGAGAAGCCGTGGAACATCGGCGAGTTTTACGGGCAGAGCTACTTCTGCGATCCGCGCGGGCAGATCGTCGCGCAGGCCTCGCGGGACAAGGACGAGCTGATCACGGCGGAGCTGGACCTCGACAAGATCCGCGAGGTTCGGAACGTGTGGCAGTTCTACAGAGACCGCAGGCCGGAGACTTATTCGGGTCTTTGCAAGCTCTAGGCAATACCAACTACAACTGAAGACTACCTGCCCCCGGCAAGTAGTCTTCAGTTGCAGTTCAGTGTTGCCGCACCAAATTCAGGCCGAATGAGGGACCGGAGTCACGGGTCGAGCAGCAGTGCCTCTGCGATGTGCCCGCCCGGCGTGCGCGACACAGACCTCGCGGTAGCTGGCATCGAGCCTGTCGAGCTCTCCTTCCCAATCCAATCCTTCGGCGGTGCGCCGCGCGCCACGCGCGAGATCATCACGCAGCTTGCGATTCATGCAGAGGCGCACGATTGCGTGTGCCATCCCGGTGACGTCCCCCGCCGGGTAAGCGAGCCCGTTCACTTCGTTCCGCAGGTGGTCGGCGACTCCGCCCGCTGGTGTGGCGATCACAGGAAGCCCGCTCGCCATCGCCTCGAGGACGACGAGTCCGAGAGTCTCCGTCAGCGATGTGAGCACGAACGCATCGGCGCTGGCGTAGAGCTGGGGGAGCTCGCGCCCGTGATCCAAAACGCCGGGGAAGGTGACGTCCGCCGGCGCGGCACGGCGCAGCGCAGGCTCTTCGGGTCCTCCACCGGCGATAACGAGATGCAAGCTTCCCGCGGGGAGTAGCCCGCGAGCGATTCGGAACGCCTCAAGAATCCGCTCCACTCCCTTTTCGGCGGCGAGGCGCCCGACGTGGAGCACTACGAATTTGCCCTCCCATCCGTTCAGACGGCGGAGCATGGGATCGCATCGGGACGGAGAAAAAATTCCCGTGTCGACTGTGCGTCCCCACACCTCGACGTCCCGAAGTCCAAGAGCGAGCAGGTCCGCGCGCGCCATCTGTGAAGGGGTGTACGTGCGCAATGCGCGCCCATGGAAGCGGGCGATGTAACCGGAGACAGTGCTCTTCAGCCACGGAGCCCCGTACGCTTCGGTATAGCGGCTGAAATCCGTGTGGTAGGATGAAACCAGGGGAAGCCCGGCGCGCCGCGCAGCGATCTGACCAAGGCGTCCGATCATGAACTCGGTGGCGCAGTGCACCAGGTCGGGTCGAAACTCTTCCACGGTTCGGGCGATGCGCCAGTACGCAGGCGCCGCGAGGCGAATGTCGGGATAAGGCGGGAAGGCCGCGCTCGGCAGATCCACGCGCAGGTCGGGGTTTCCGAAATCGTTGACGAACTGTTTCACGCGCCACGGCGGGTTGCGTGGATAGCGGGGCGCGATCACCGCGACTCTCCAACCGCGAGCCCGCAGACCCGCTACCGCAAGCGCGGTCACGACGGAGACTCCGTTGACCTGCGGCGGATAAGTATCGGTGCAGTAGACGACACCCGGTGCCAGACCTTTTTTCGACGGCAGACGCGAGTCCATGAATGGCTAAACACAAGGTAGCTGTGGATCGTAACCAATCTGTCCGTTCTCTGTCACGACTGCGTATTGATCTCTATAAACGATGACAGAGCCGACACTTACGGGCTTATGGAGCATTGTTACAGAGTCGGGGTCGGTTCGTGGTCATAGCATGACATGCGAATGCTACGATTCCGTACGAGCGGAAGAGCCAGGGTTCCATCCGCGAGCTATGAACCCGAGCTACACATGATCAATAGCACGATGCTGTTCTCCAATCTTGGTGCGCGCGATCGCACGCTGTTTCTGCGATGGGCGCTGGCAGATTCGTCGCGCCTCGCCCGCGTTCTCTGGACCATCCTCACGAACGCCGGCGGGGCTGCCTGCACCATTCTCGTGGCGACGCTGCCGCTGCTGGCAGGCGGTGCGGCCGCGGTCGTAGGAAGGCACGCGCTCGCCACGCTCCTGTTGTCACACGTGTTCGTCCAACTCATCAAGCGTACGGTTGGACGACCACGCCCGTCGCGCGGAGTGACCGCAACCGCACTCGTCGTGGAGCCTGATCGTTTTTCGTTTCCCTCGGGGCACGCGGCAGCGGCGATGTCGGTCGCGTTCATCTACGCGAGTGCCTTCCCGTCGCTGGCGTTGCCGCTCATTGCGCTCGCCGTCGGAATCGGGATGTCTCGGGTGTTCCTCGGAGTTCACTACCCAGGGGATGTCCTCATCGGGCAGATCATCGCTGTCCTTACTGGCCTGGTTGTTCTGCGCAGTTAGCTCCGATGGACTCGATGCATTCCAGTTTAGCCCGAAGCCACCAGCCGGCTCGCACACAGCCCTTGGCAGGTAGTCTTCAGTTGTAGTTGAAACGCGAAAGCGCCTGCTCTGGCGCGAGTATAGTCGGAAGCTAGATTCGCGGAATGGTCCCCCGCGATTTCGAGATCGACAAGGACATCCGCCGCGCTTCGACACTGCCCGCCCGCGTCTATTCGGATCCCAACTACTTCGAGCTCCAGAAGGATCGCGTCTTCGCGCGCAGCTGGCAGTGGGTCGGCGATGCCGCACGCGTCAAGGCTCCGGGGCGCGTGGCGCCTTTCACGCTGCTCGATGGGTGTCTCAACGAGCCGCTCGTACTCACCTCGGACGACGAAGGCACGACGCATTGCCTCTCAAACGTTTGTACGCACCGGGGCGCGATCGTGGTCGAGGGCGAGGGCCACGCGCGCTCTCTTCGCTGCAGATATCACGGACGCAAGTACTCGCTCGACGGCAAGTTCGTGTCAATGCCGGAATTCGACACGACGGTGGGCTTCCCGTCGGAGAAGGACAATCTCCCGCAGCTGGCGCTCGAGCGTTTCGGTCCGCTTCTCTTCAGCGGCCTCGCTCCTGAGATGCCGTTCGACGAATGGATCGCGCCGGTGCGCGAGCGCGTGTCCTTCATGCCGCTCGACCAATTCGTTCGGGACAACGCGACATCGCAGGACTATCTGATCAACGCCAACTGGGCGCTCTACTGCGACAACTACCTCGAGGAGTTCCACATCCCGTACGTGCACGCGGGATTAGCGGAGAAGCTCGACTACTCCGGTTATCGCACCGAGAGATACCGCTATGGGAATCTCCAGCTCGGTATCGCAAAGGCGGGGGAGCCGGCGTTCGATCTGCCGAAAGGACATCCAAACGCGAGCGAGCGCGTGGGGGCGTTCTATTTCTGGTTGTTCCCCAACATCATGTTCAACTTCTACCCGTGGGGACTCTCTCTCAACGTCGTAACCCCCCAGGCAGCAGGACGCACCAAAGTCGCGTTTCATTCCTACGTATGGAACCCAGCGCTCCGCGAGAGCGGCGTCGGAGCGGGGCTGCACCGCGTCGAGATGGAAGACGAGGAAGTAGTCGAGTCGGTGCAGCGCGGAGTGCGTTCGCGCCTCTATGACCGTGGCCGGTACTCGGAACGACGCGAAGTGGGCACCCACCATTTTCACGAGCTGCTGGCCGACTTCATGGCCAGACCGCCTGCCACGAACGGTTCTTCGCGACTGACTTCACGCGAGTGACCGAGCCCGTGGAGACGCGGGAACCGGCGCGCGCGCCCACCGCTCGACCGGCGCGGAGCCTTCTCACTGTACTGGGAGTCGTGTTCGGACTCTCGGTAATCGTCGGCAATACTGTCGGCTCGGGAATTCTTCGGACACCAGGTGAGATCGCTCAACACCTGCCGAGCGTGCCGCTCTTCCTGAGCGTCTGGGTGATGGGAGCGGTTTACGCCGCGTTGGGCGCGAATACGTTGGCCGAGCTCGGGACGATGATGCCGGAATCGGGCGGGTTCACCGTCTTTGTGCGCAGAGGCATGGGCCCATACGCCGGATTCGTCATTGGCTGGAGCGACTGGCTATCGACGTGTAGCAGCGCCGCGCTGGCGGCAATCGTGATCGGCGAATACACGGCGTTGCTCTTCGGTTGGCCAAAGAATGTGGCTTCGACGATCGGATCGGCGGTCATTCTGGGGTTCGCTTTGCTACAGTGGATCGGCGTCAGATCGGGGAGCAGAGCGCAGATGATAACCGCGATCGCGAAAACCGGAGCGTTCGTCGTTCTCATCGTCGGTTGCTTTGTCTGGGGTCGTGGACTGACGGTGCAGACCAACGACTCTGCGCGCCTTCCCGTGTCGCACGGCTTCGCTCTCGTCACTGCGCTCGTTCTTTCGATGCAGGCGGTGATCTTCACCTACGACGGGTACTACGCAATCACGTACTTCTCGGGCGAAGTGCGAGACCCGGCGCGTGAAATCCCGCGCAGCATCTTCGGTGGGGTGATCGCGGTCGGCCTTCTCTACGTTCTGGTGAATCTCGCTTTCCTGTACGTCCTTCCCCTTTCCAAAATGGCGGGAGACCCGCTCGTCGCCGGCTCGGCGGCACGCGAAGTCTTCGGAACGAAGGGCGACACGGTTCTCCGGTCGATCATGATCATCTCGCTCCTGAGCGCGGTCAACGCGTTTCAGCTCATGGCTTCGCGCGTGCTATATCGGCTCGGCGCGCTGGGATTCCTGCCGTCAGCGGAATATGTGAATCGGGGCGGTACGCCATCTGTCGGGTTGTTGCTAAGCACCATCGTCGTGCTGGCGCTTGTGATTACGGGAACATTCGAGTTCGTGCTGGCGATCACGGCCTTCTTCTTCGTGGCAAACTACGTTCTGACGTTCGGGAGTCTGCTGATACTTCGAAAAAAAGAACCCGACACTCCTCGGCCGTACAGGGCGAAGGGTCATCCATGGACGACCGGTGGGGTGCTCGTGCTTTCAGTCGCCTTCCTCTTAGGTGCGGTCGCGGCTGACACGCGGAACAGCGTCTATTCGCTCATTCTTCTCGCGTTGAGCTGGCCGCTTTATTTGCTGGTCCGTCCAAAGGTCGAGTCGAAGTAGTCAGAGACGTGTCCACCCCCGGGTTCGGTGGGGGAGTACGCACGCACCGCGGCCTGTCCCAGCTGCGAAGCGCGCGATCGGCCGCGCGAACACTCCTGTTCCACTCAAACCATCGACGCTCCGCCGGGAGTCGGGCGCAGGCAAGCCGGGCTTCGAGGCCGGCGCGCGCGTCCGGAGGCAGCTCTGCGCGCCGCGAGACGAGAGTGGGGATCGCGTCTCTCGACAGTCTGTCGGCGTAGTACCAGTCGAACTTCCCACTTTGCGCCACACGATCGATGTTCTGGTTGACGATCCACGCTTCGTAGTTCCAGAACACCAGGACGGTGAACACACCAAGGGCGATCTCCGCCACCCGCCTTCCGAACGAAACGGAGATCGAGCCCCGCGTGACTTCAATCGCGAGCGCGATCAGTACGAGCGACATGCCGACCATGTACGCCTGCGGAAACAGTCGACCAGTCGTGAATCCGTAGGCCTGCTCGTAGAGGATCACGCGCCGAAAGGCGGAGACCAGCACCAACTCGAGCGCTATGAGAAGCGCGAGCTCGAGCCGAACCAGCATCCGCCGGTCACGCTCGGTCGCGTCAGCTGGACGTGTGAATTCCAGAATCAGGATGATCGCGCCCACAATCGTAGCCGCGAATGAAAGTTCTCCAAAACCGCGGCGCGCGTACTCGGCGAACGTGACGCCGCTATCCATCGCTACCGGTGGTGGGTGAATGAAGTAGGAGATCTGAAGCACCACAAAGACCCAGAGCACAACCGCGGCGCTCCACAGCATCATTCGCTGCTCCGTCAGACCGATTGTCGACGTTCGAGGCAACGCCGGCATGTTCGGAAGTCTCGCTCCGATCTGTCGCGACGAGATCGAATTCGCGCCCAGCGTGATCGAGAGCAGGAAGCCGAAGAACAGCAATCGAGGTGGGAATGACCAGTCCGGGAGCCACTCCGCAATACGGTCGGTGCCCCACCGTATTACAGGATCAGCGCTGCCGAGCAGCATGATGAGAATGAGCACGATCGGCAGGGACAGAAGAGTTCCCCTGATTATGGACCTGGCTCTAGGGGAGGAGATCGACCCCGGAGCGTCAGCCGCTTCGTATGCGGTAGCCTGCCAGACCCGCAATGGCGCCAGCAAAGGAACTGCAGCGAGCAATTTTGCCGAGAGTGCACTCCAGGACTCGGAGCCGACAGCGATGACGGCGAGGCCGAGCAGCATCGCGTCGCTGATCACGACGAAGAACCGGATCGGGTCCTTGTCCGTGACGGCCAGCCCCAAGCTGAGCACGGTGGCCCAGGTCAACAGTACGAGCAGGGGTGCCTCGACCTTTTTCTGACCCGCGATTCGGGAGAGGATGACCGATATCGAAGCCGCGGTTACCCAGATTGCCCAGTTGATTCCTGGCCATGCGGAGAAGAGGAGGGCGGCTCCGGCGCCCGAAGTGAGGAGAGCGGCGGTCCAGGTTATTGTTGCTGAATTGTCGCGCATGGGTGTCCGAAAGTGATGTAAAAGAGTACCTCATCTAACGATGTAGAGTACTTTACGTAACAAAGTAAAATCACACAAGGGGCGAAGCGGAAAGTGCGGAGCACGAAGCTGCTTTTTTCGATTTCTGTCCCATTGACTTAGCCTCTTCGGCGAATAGCTTTACAAGGCTATGGCGGAACGCAGCTTACCGCGCCCGCATTACACTAAAATTTAATCGCCGAATCGGCCCGCTCGCGCGGGCACCCCCNNAGTCCCCACCCGCGAACCAGTTGCGGGTGCACCCGGCGGCAGCGGATGGATACCGGTCCCGTTCAGGGACGCCCTGGTCCACCCGCGTTTTTGTTGAATTGAGACCACCGGCTCCAGCTGTTTGTTGGGGCGGCTTCTATAGAGAGAGTTTTTCAGAGATCATGGCACGCCACACCCCGCTCGACCGCTATCGTAACATCGGCATCATGGCCCACA